>CAZRRZ010000013.1:0-15273 GCA_964602725.1 uncultured Candidatus Saccharibacteria bacterium
CCTTGAGGATTCAGGCAGCCCTTTTGATGCAGACCAGCCAGATGCAATGGCTAATATTTTAAAGAACAGAAACGGGGATGATTTTATTCCATTTTAATTAAAATATTTTTTGTATCTTTGTGGTGATAAAAAAAAACAATGCAAAAAAAGTGCTTCAAATGTAATACACAAAAGCCTCTTGCTGAATTTTACAAGCATAAAGGCATGAAAGATGGCCACCTTAACAAGTGTATTTCATGCGCAAAAAAGGAAGAATCTGAAAGGATAGCTATTAAAAAAAATGATCCTTTATGGGTAGAAAAAGAAAAAAAGCGATGCCGCGAAAGGAATAAACGGCTCAAGTATAAAAGTAAATACCCTTTAATTAAAGATGACAAAAAAAAGTATATGAAATCTTATTATCAAAAATACCCTGAAAAGGCAGTCGCAAAAAGCAGCAGGATAAAAGCCACAACAAAAGGCAATCATTTACACCACTGGAGCTACAATGTCGAGCACAAGCAAGATGTAATTGAAATGTCACAGGAAGATCATTACCTTTTGCATCGACACATTATTTATGACCAAGAGCGAATGATGTACCGAACAAAAGAAGGTGAGTTACTTGATACGAAAGAAAGACATATTGATTACTTTAAAAAAATAAAGGAATGATACACTTAGCCATCTTGAATATCACATCCTGGGTCGGTTGCGACTCAAGCGCTGAGCACCTTTACGGAATGCTTATTCTCTCCGAGCGGCCAGATGTCACTGTAGAAAATGTGCATGAATGGTCGGTCAGGTATTTGGGGCAAGAAATTAAGCTCCAGCGAAAACTAACACCTGAATTAGCTCAAAAGCTTGACAAAAAAGACGGGCACAACTCAAATATGCGCGCCTTGCGGTATGCCGCCGAGAACCCTGAAATGGGATATACAGAACGGTTTGACACCTTTGATGAGGTCGTTGATGCTGGCATTGAAAAGTGGAAAGAACTTGGGCTGAATTGCCCGTTCATCTCGCTGTATGAAGGGAGTAGGTACGAAGCGAACAGCTATAATTCATCCGCAACCGTAATTCACTATCCAGAATGAGCACACCAACCAGAATCCAACGACTGCGATCTGCCGGGTGGAGGCAGCCGCCAAGCACCAAGTATTGCGGAAGGCCGGGCAAGTGGGGAAACCCGTTTGTAGCTGTTCAAACATTGAAGAATCCAGATAGGTTTGTAGTGTTTGTGATTACTCCACTACGGGGTTTGCGAGATTTGTGCGAAAGCATAAAATACAGGTTTGGGCCTGCGGTTTTTAGCGAAAAGCATAAAGCACAAGCGCACGCTGCATTTCTTTTTGGGAAGCTTATGGATAATTCTCCCGGCCTATACCGGGTGGAAGAATTAGCCAAATACGCGCACCTTTCCTGCTGGTGCAAAGTGGGGGAGGCGTGCCACGTAGATGAAATTATCAAACGAATTCAATCGAGCAAATGAAGCCTGAAAAATACCTTTTGATTAAATTTTTGCATTTGTTTGGATTAAAAGACCGGACGCCAATGCAAAGCATTTTAAATAATTTACTCGACACTGATATGGTGCTGCTTGTTTTTTCAGAAACCGCAAAAATACCTTTTGAGCATTTAAAAGAAAGGTACCTTGTTTTTGTTGAGCGTCAAACACAAAAGCTAATCGATGAAATTATTGAGTGGGAGGCAGAGAAAACGATCAACGAATGAGACCAATAGCCAAGAACCGAAATAGCTTGATCATCGGGTTTGATCCCGATGTGAGAGGATGCGGAATTGCGGTTTATGATGTTGCTACCAATACGGTAGTGTCAACGCATACCCTACGGCCTTACATCGCAGTGAACCAATTACTATTGCTTTTCAGGTCTTACGGATCCCGTGCTATTTTCCGAATTGAGATGCCAGACCAGAAATCTGCGTATGGAGGGAGCAAAGGCAAGAACGCCAAAGGTGTGCATAGTACGGCATTTGGATCCGGCGAAACAGCGGGCATTGCAAAAATGGTAGTTGAGGAACTTGAGCGGTCCGGCGCATACGTTGAACAGATTGCAGGCAGTAGCCGGTTTAATCTTTCAACGCCGAAAGCAAGAAGCAAAGCAGTGTTGTCGTTGCAGCCGGCTTTGCAATTCCGTTTCTTGCAGACGCATCCGATCAGCAAGGGGATCCCAAGCAAGGCAGATGCCGCATTGACATTGGCAGTCTTCCCGACGCTCAAGGATTGCAAGTCAAACACAAACAACAAAGAAACCCGCGATGCGCTTTTTCTCGCGTGGCCGGAATGGGTTTATTTTCATGCCAAGTAAATAAATAAAAATGAAAAACAGAATACAGCTCATAAAGAACAATCACGATCGTGACTGGAGCGCACTTCAATGGATTGAAGAATTCTATATTTTCTTGCAAGGAGAAATGCCTGAAACAATTCACATGCCGAGAGGCCATGTGCCCAAAATGTCCCAAAAAAAAGCGATGGCAATAATCTGGTATCTGCAAGAACACATGCCAGTTATTCCTGATACTATTGAGCGTTGCGATTGCTGCGGTGAACTATTCGACTCGTATAACTCTGGCTTATATTGGGAGTCAAAGGGAAAGAATTTTTGCGACGGATGTTCATATTTAGTACCACAAAATTATGATCGCGGTAAGCGATAATTACTGATAACGTTTAGCATACACTGAGGGCGGGATAAATACCGAAATCCTTTCCTGTCAGCGATACATTAACAGAAAGTAATAACCAACGCACACCAACACTGCCCGACTTCGGGGTATGCAGTGTTATCGTCCAGTACTTTAATTATCAATCAACTTAAAAATAAACATCAAAATGGCAAAAAAGACACTAAAAGGCTGGGAAAAGTCAAACGTAAATTTAGACAAGTACCTAACAGAACCGTGCGAAATTGACGAAGAATTAAGTTTGTATATTGGTGAATGTGTGCCACCTGAATATTTAGGCGGTGGATTAACTCAGGGTGGAGATTGTGAAAAACATGAACTGTCAGAAAAAGGAAAGAAGATCGGTTATTATATGACCACTTCAATTGTCAATAACAAATATTTCTATTTAGGAATACTCCCAGAGTTCCGAAAATAGTATTGGCGATAACTCGCTTTTTACCGCAGTGCGCGCATGGCGCATTGGCGGTAAAAAGCAGTTAGGCGCATCAAAAAACAAAATGAAACGACGCAAATACGGAAAGCCGGGGTATTCCAATACCTTCATCGGATTCAACTACGTTCAGTTGAATCTTCCGTTTTTCTGTTTTGGGAAATGGGGATATACTGGCAAGTTGTCAGGCGTTCAAGCCAGGGCGAAGTCTTCAAGCAAAGCAGCGCCAGGGGTGATGATACCGATAATGGTTGTGCCACTATTGTTCCCGTGGTACTTTGAGCAAATGCTACACCGCTTCTTTGCGGATATGCACGTCAAGTTTTATGATGGCGATGGACATTCTGAAACGTACTGGTTGCCGGCTGTTGTAATTGTATGGGTGATCTATGCAGGGATCAATGTCTGTTACCTTGAAATACTTTACCAGCTGGAATGGTCACCAGTTGGCGCTAAATGGGTGTTCGAGTGGACAGTAAAGATAATTGTTGCAATTTGGAGACTATTAAAACCATAAAAAAAGATCATGGCAAAGGCATTCAGAGCCGGACAGCGGTTCAAATTTCCCAATGATGAAGCGGTTTATACTTTCGTGTCAATCTGGTTCAAGAATGGGAAGCCGGTCATTAAGTATGAGGACTCCGAAGGCAAAGAGCTTGACGCGCACGGGTTCGACTTATTTGACTTGATTCATGTATAAAACTCAAAAGTCATGCAAGTAACAATCAAAGAGATAAAAGAGGCCAAAGAGCGCGGCCACAGTATATGGAGCTTAATTGAAATGCTTGAAAATAAAGAACGGCATTTCCTTGATGGCAGTCACTGGTTTATCATTGACGACAACGGGCGCAATGTGTGCGAATTTTGTGGAATGATGTACGCATTCGGGACGTCAGGCGCACCATGTGACAGGTCGCAATGCTCGGCAGCAGATCAGATCATACAAGCCAAACATTAGTGTTAACGATTCAATTATTGATGAAGCCTTATGGAAACAAGACGTCCATATAGCACGGTTAAATACATTGCAGAAAAGGTGAAGGAACGCCTTGAGCCTTACTGCGAGCCAGGGCGGTGTATTATCGCAGGCAGTGTTCGGCGCCGGCAGATGTGGTGTGGCGACATTGAAATAGTATGTCAACCGATTACCATAGAGGAATCCGAACGGGATCTGTTCGGGGTTGTGCAAGAGCGATTCAGGATAAACGAATGGTCTGATGCTGTAGTTGGTATGTTCAAGGGAAAGGTTACTGTTGGGGATCCAACGTATGGACGTTACACATCTGGGCTACTCGACATCAAACCTTCCTTTGGAGGTGGGCAAATGCAGGTGGATATTTTTATGCCACAGCCCCACGACTTTTACAGGCAGTTAGCGATTCGCACAGGCAGCGCAGATTTTTCTCGCGTCATTGAAACGGCTTGGGTGAAGAGTGGATGGAGAGGCACTGAGGACGGTTTGAGGTGTGTGGAAGATTATCTCATTAAAGGCAAAGAGTATGTTGTCAAGAAAGGCATTAACCCGACCTTGCCGCCAGAGTGGGCATCAGAGCTTGAGTTTTTCGAGTGGCTTGGCATGGCTTGGACAGAACCAGAGCTAAGATAAAAAATAAACGGTGCGATATATAAAAGAGTCGTATATTTGCACTGTGGCGATACTATTGAAAGAACAACGTGTCGCCAATTTGAATTGCGGTGTAGAGCAGCGGTAGCTCGCAACTTAAAAAAGTAGACATGTTTCAAATTTTATCTATATGTAAAGGTGGAGGGTACGAGTACTGCCGTACAAGCCCCCTACATCCTAATGCAAATAAAAACGGTTTATACCCTTTGCATAGGGTTGTTGCTGAAAACAAAATTGGCAGATTGCTAAAAGGTGATGAGGAAGTTCATCATATCAACAAAGATAAATTTGATAATAGCCCTGAAAACTTAGAAGTACTAAGCAAGGCAGAACACGCAGCAAGACATAGGATTGTAGATGACATTAATTTGTTTTGTGAGTGCGGTAAATATTTCAACTTAAAGCCATATCAGTATCGCCTTCGGTTGAAAAGGAATAAATCAGGGAAGGTTTTTTGCTCACGATCTTGTGGCGCAAAAAATCATCCTTGAGGTCGGAGGTTCGATTCCTTCTGCCGCAACGAGAGTTTTTAATTGTCTGTATATGCCCGGCTGCAATGGTAGCCGGGAAAATTGGGGATGTGGTGTAGCGATGGCAGTGTAGCATGCCGGCCTACGAGCTGGAGGTTGCGGGTTCAAATCCCGCCTTCCCCACAACGACATACCAATGATCGGCCAGAACCGAAAGACGTGCTTGGCAAGCGAGTAGGTTCTGGCCACCGATGTGAAAACTACATTTTATGATCCAACGAATAAATGATAGTGTCGTTCGGCATGGGGATGTAATGCTTGAGATGGATGAGTATTTGTCCCAGGCGCTTGAGGGCAAAAAAGCGCGCTATTTTTATAGCGATCCTCCATGGGGCGAAGGCAATTTAAAGTACTGGCAAACCATTAACTTCAAGATGAACCGCGTAGCACCTAAGTCTGTAGATTTAGGTGCTTTCTTGCATCAAATATTCCGGTTAGCATCTACTTATTGCAGCGGGATAGTTTGGATTGAATATGGTGTGCGGTGGAGGGATGAAATAAAAACCCTTGGGGAGTCTTACGGATTAAAGCACATAGGGAGAGCAGACATAGTTTACACGTCTCAAAACCTTCCTTTGGATTTACACGTCTTTGTGCCGCAAGGATCAAAAGAAGTATTGCCAAGTGACTACTTCCAGAGAGTGAATGGTACCAAAGGGTTCAAAACACTTCAAGCAGCGGTGCAGGGTGTGGTTGTACCTGGGAGACTATTATTGACCCTTGTTGCGGTATGGGATACACTGCGCAGATTGCTATCAACAACAGTCTTCGATTTGTAGGCAACGAATTAAACGCTGCCCGGTTGGAGAAAATAAAAAAACGCTTGTATGCTAACAAGGTTAAAAACGCTTGAGACGAATCCACGTATTTTAGTGGATGGCGCCGGCGATAAACTGATGATGTCAATTATCCGGCTTCCAGAGATGATGGCAATACGTCCGATAGTTTACAATCCGCTCACACTTGAAGTTTTGTCTGGCAATCAAAAATTCGGGTGCTTAAAGTTAATATTTTCGGAGGGCATTGACTTAATAAACATCTACACAAAGGGTGTAAAGAGCGCAAAGCGAAAGCAGGAACTGCGCACCTTATGGGCGGGGTATTTAAGCAAAATTCCTGAATATTGGTTTGAGCCAGCAGAGCAGATTGCAGACAACAAAGAACTTCAAGATGAGTTCGTGATTCGGCAGAATGTACATTTTGGCAGATGGGACAAAGACATGTTGAAAAGCCTGAATGCACCATTAGAAGATTGGGGCGTTCCTTCATGGGAGGTCCAGGATCATACATTTGCAGAACCAATGACCGATGCTGTTGTCGATGAAAAAAACAATGCTTTCCGGCGCATGATGACATGCCCGTTTTGCGGGACAGAATTTGAATTAAAACCTACAGATGATGGAGCTATCCTTTAATCCAAACAATCCAAGAGTAATTACAGACAGCGCAATTTCCAGCGCGGTTGTGAGCATCCTCGGATTTCCAGAGATGATGGAATTAAACCCTATCGTACATATTGACGGGGTGATTTATGCAGGTGAAGTAAGATACCGCGCCTTGAGTCAAATATTCGAAATGACTCTTGAGGAAATAGGAGGTGCATTAGAGGCTTATGACGATGCGCGTAAAGCCAGCCTTCAAAAGAGGTGGCAAGAGCTTAAAAGCGCTGGCAGTGCTCCGGAAACGTGGTTCAGGCAGGCTTTTTTGACTGAAAGGGAGGCGCAAGAGTTGATGGTTAAGGACAATACGCATTTTGGCACCTGGGATTACGAAATGCTTGCAAATGTGTATTCAGTCAAAAAGCTAAAGTTATGGGGCGTTTCTGGGCTTTGGGATTACGCAGAACCTGCACAACAGGCAGACGGCGAAGAGCCAATGTTTAAGCCTTCTTTGTCTCCGGCAACGACAACGTTCAAAGATAGAGAAGTAGAGCAGTCAGACTTTACGGCTGCTGCTGAAAAGATTCAATCCGGGATCGAATCAAAGCAGGTGTTATCTGAATGCACTTGCCCAAACTGCAATCAAAAAATACAATACCAGCTATGATTATTGAACCTAAAATAGCGCGAGCATTGGAAGGTGTACCATACACTTTTGCAAAGACAATGCCAAACAATCCTCACTGGTACACGCTTGCAAAAAACTGGGGAGACAGACAACTATTTGATGAAGTTGTTCAATACATCCGGGATCATGGCGAAGTAGAATGGTTTTACGGCAAGCCTTACACAGTGTTCTTTTTGAACGAATACAAGTACTGGACAATGGGCGCCCCGATAAAGGATACCATCCTTATCAATCGCAAGCCTCATGAAAAACCGGCAGTATATGATAAGTGCTATACTTATGAAGAGGAATTTGGAACGGAAAAGTATAGGCAAGAAGATGAGAGTTTGTTTTCGTTTTTATACAAGCCGGTGGTTGGCGAGCGGGTGTTAGATGTAGGTTGCGGGACTGGGCTGCTTCTTGACCACAATCCACAGATCAGGCCAGAGGATTATCTGGGCATTGACGCCTCTGCGCTGATGTGCGACAAGTTTGCCGCACTGCATCCAGACTTTGCACAAAGGGTATTCCATGTATATTTTGAAGACTTATACATTGAACCGGTGGATGTTATTTTTGCGTTGTACGGGACGGCCTCTTACATTGAAGAGGTCGAAAAATTTTCTTCATTGCTTGCTCCGGGCGGGCGTGCTGTGTTGATGTACTATAGTGAGGAATACGCAGCAAGTGTTCACACCCATAAAGCCTTTGGGATCAAGCCAAAGACATATCCTTCACCGGTTCCAGGGGTGAAGTGGCATAACTACGAAATTGTAACTTTTACGGTATGAGGATCTACAATGGCAAAACAGTTCTTGAAGAGGCTAAGGATAGGATCCGGTTGGTCTTCGATGAATTTGAGCATGTGATGGTATCCTTTAGCGGCGGGAAGGACAGTACTGTTTCATTGTTTCTTACGCTTGAAATCGCAAGAGAGAAAAACAGGCTTCCTTTGCAGGTAGTGTTTATTGACCAAGAGGCCGAATGGCAGGGCACGGTTGACTACTGCCGGTATATCCGATCTTTGCCTGACATTGATTTCAAGTGGATACAGTGCAATATAGTTTTGTTCAACGCAACGTCTCACTCAAACAATTGGCTTCATTGTTGGGGCGAAGGTGAAGAGCACATAAGGGAGAAAGAGCCTGGTGCCGTCACTGAGAATACTTTCGGCACAAAGCGGTTTAAAGAATTGTTCGGTGCAATATCGAGAACTTGGTACCCGAATGAGCGATGTGCAAATATAGGTGGGGTGAGGGCAGAGGAAAGTCCCGCACGGCTTGTGTCACTTACGGAAAACCCTTTCTACAAGTGGATAACCTGGGGCAAAAGTCACAACAGGGGAAAGGAAAAACTATATTACGGATTCTATCCAATCTATGACTGGTCTTACCGGGACGTATGGAAATACATCCATGAAAATGGGTTGCCATACAATAAGGTTTACGACGCTATGTTTAACCATGGCGTTCCGATGACCAGCATGAGAATTTCCAACCTCAACCATGAGACAGCACTTGAAAGCCTTCTTTTAGTGCAGGAAATAGAGCCAGAGACGTGGAACAAGTTAGTTAAGCGGATTGAAGGCGTGAACACTCATTCGCAGCTTAACACTCATCAGATACCAGAGATCTGCCCGCCTATGTTTTCGGGATGGAAGGAATACAGAGACTATCTTACGATCCATCTGACAAAAGAGCCTGAGCGCTCTATCTTTCAAAAGAAGTGGAAGTTTTGGGATCAAAAGACGGTGGGCATGGGCAATTTGGAAGCTATGTATAGAGTGCAGGTGAGAAGCGTAATTCTAAACGATTACTATTTTACTACCTTTGATAACTGGAAATCAAGGATGGATGTATCTGATTATTTCATGTATAAAAGAGGCATTTGGAACCCACGGATGGCAGAGAACAAGTATATCAGTAAATAAGCGACCATGGACTTTAGTTATATAAAAGATCTTCCGATTGCGGATGCGATTGAAGAAATCAATCTGATTAGGAAGCGATTACATGCAGTCTCTCCGATTAGCCAGCCGGTGGATTTGGTAATTTGGGTACCTATCGAGATGGTAGAACCCAATGACTACAATCCAAACAGTGTTGCGAAGGTAGAAATGGGGCTGCTTTACACGTCTATCCTTCACGATGGGTACACTCAGCCAATTGTCACAATATGGGATGATGAGCGAGGGAAGTATATCATCATTGATGGATTCCACAGGTACTACACAGCCAAAACACAGCCCGATATTTTAGACCGCAACAAGGGATGTGTTCCTATTGTCGTCTTGTTGAAGACCATCAACGAACGCATGGCAGCAACGGTAAGACATAACCGGGCGCGGGGCAAGCACTCTATACAGGGGATGTCACACATGGTTTTCCAGATGCTTGATAACGGATGGGAAGATGAAAAGATTTGCCAACACTTGGGCATGGAGGCCGAAGAGCTTTTAAGGTTGAAGCACATTACCGGGTTTTCAAAATTGTTTGAAAACGTAGAATACAGGCAAGCCTGGGAGAGCAGAACGCAGATACAAGAACGGATGAAGTATAAGGGTTAATCTCTGAAAAATCTCTGAATATGCCAGGCGGTAAAGGGAACATAAGGCATGAAGACGGCAACCGTTTTTCATCAACTAACCAGCCTACCAACGCAGGTAGAAAGCCTAAAATATTTTCTGCATTGCTCAAGGAGATGAAGGCCAGGGGCATTGAACCGGCATCTCAGGAAAACATAAGAGACTGCTTTATGTTTTTATTGGCGCTTCCATTGACAGAGCTTGTTGAAATAGCCGGGCGGGATCCTGCGTCAAACAACTACCCCAGCATTATGAGGATTGCAGCGAAAGAGCTGCTTGGCAAAAATGCGATATCAATATTAAGGGAGATGCTTGATCGTTCCCACGGGCGGGCGCATCAAACTGTGTATTTTGAAGAGGATAATTCGCACAACAAATTAGAGGAATTGAGCATGGAAGAGCTTCTGACCATGCGTTCTTTATTACAAAAAGCCAACATCGAAGATGCCACAATCATTCTTGAATGACACTTACCGCTATAACACAGGAAATATGCAAACGGTCATTTTATCAGTTCTTTCGAGAATTTTGGGATACGGTGGTCCAGGAGCAGTACATAGACAACTGGCATATAGAATACTTGTGTGATGAGCTACAGGTAGTTGGTGAGCGAATCATTGCAAGGGAGGCAAAAGAATACGACTTAGTTATAAATGTAAGCCCAGGGGAGTCAAAGTCAACTATTTGTACTATACTATTCCCGGTATGGTTATGGATCAAAGACCCTACACTTAGAATCATTACCGCTTCTTATTCAGGCAGCATATCAATAAAGCATAGCACTGCGTCAAGAGACTGTCTTCGTTCAAAGAAGTTTTTGCGCTTATTTGGGGACTTGGTTGAAGTCAGGAAAGACATAGACGCAAAGACTTTGTATGCGAACACGTCAGGCGGCGAAAGATATTGTACCTCAACAGGATCATCAGTAACAGGAACCCACGGGCATATTGTAATCATTGACGACCCGTTGAATCCTGAACAGGCCACCAGCGAGGTGCAGTTAGAGACTGCCAACCGGTGGATTACCAAAACGCTTCCAACACGGGTAGTTGATAAACGGATTGCTCCGACTATAATGGTAATGCAGCGCCTGCACGCCAAGGATCCTACTTCTGTTTTACTTGAAGGGGCGAAGGTGAAACATATCTGCCTTCCGGCAGAAGATACTTACCCTATATTCCCAGAAGAGTTAAAGGCGCGATACACAAACGGCCTGATGAATGCGACCAGGACTGACATGGCTGTGTTGATTGACATGAAAGGGAAACTTGGATCTATGTCATACGCTGGGCAATTCGGGCAACAACCAAGCAGCCCCGATGGAGGCATCATTAAGCGGGCATGGTGGGGCCGGTATGATAACAGTGAGGTGCCGGCAGGTCTTGTCTGGGATATGTGGATAGACGGCGCTTATACCAAGAGCGCTTCCAATGATCCTACAGGGATAATGGTATGTGGATACCACCAGCCCACGAATACGCTTTATGTCAGGTATTGCGAAGCCGCGAGGATGGAAATGCCGGACTTATTGCGGCGGGTTCCAGCGATTGCGAAAATGATGGGCTTTACAAACAAAAGCAGGGTTTATATTGAGCCTAAAGCATCCGGAAAAAGCCTCAAACAAATGCTTAGGGAAGTTGGGAAGGTCATTCCGGTAGAAATTACCGGGCCTTTGGTCAATGAGGGCAAGGAGGCTCGCATACAGGTCTCTGCGCCCAGGGTAGAGAGTGGTAGCGTACTGCTTTCAGATCATCCAAGTGTTGAAATCGTAGTTTATCAAAATGCGAACTTCCCAAGAGCAGATGCAGATGAGTTCGTTGACTTAATGGGGTATGCTTGCGAGAAGTACTTCGGAAATCGGCGCCAAAGGTCCAGCACTACAGCATATTAAAAATATTTTAAAAATAATTCAATAAATATTTGCTTATTGAATAAATACCATGTAGCTTTGTGAGGTCAAAGGGACAAAGTAAAAACGCAGACAATGACAACTTTCCAAACCACAATCGCATCTTTTGAAGCTCAGGGAGCTAAGATAGTTCACTTCACAGTAGGAACATTGATTTCCTGCAAGGACTTAAAGGCAGCCATGTTCTATGGCAAGACCAAGCGTCCTGCTGAATACTTCAAATTCCGCAATGAACAGCAGAAAAACGAATACCTGGAAAAAACTTGGGAACGCTTAGAAAAACTCCAAGCTGATCAGGCACGCTACAAAGCAGAACAAAAAGCCAAAAAAGAAGAGGCGTTGCAGTCCCTCAAGGTTGGCGACATCTACGTAGCAACCTGGGGCTACGACCAGACAAACGTCAACTTTTACAAGGTGACGAAAGTCAATGGCGCCAACATCGGCCTCGTGGAACTGCTCCAAACATCAGTGGAATACGGAGATGATTACAGCTCAATGAGCGACCACCGTATCCCAAGAGAAGATGCACCGATCAGTGGCGACATAATGACCAGAAGGATCTCAGCAGGTGGATACATTAAAATCGACTCTGTTGTCTGGGCAAAAAAATGGGAAGGCAAGCCAGTATATTGCTCTTGGTACGCATAAAAGCATAAGCCCCGGTGGACCAGCCGGGGCACATTTTCAACCTTCAAAAATCAGCACAATGAGTCCGACTAAAAAAGATCCAACAAAACAATACCGCCAAGCTACAATTGAAGACTTCAAGGTAGGCGCGGAATTATTTGACTCCGAAGGCTACGGCCACATCATTCGAGAGTGGTATGACGCAGGTGTTTGGAACTGCCTGCGCGGGAATGTGGTATTTGAGAGCGAAGCAAAATTCTACACAGTTGAAACCCAAAATAAATGAGCAACGGAACAGTAACCACTAAGGACGCCAGCGGCGCTCCTGTTGAAATCAAAAATTTCATTCAAGGATTTTACCCAGAAGGTAAAACCATTTCAGTCATTGAGTTAGTAGATGGCACTATGGTTTTAGTAGTGGAAAACCCGCCAGAATCCGGTAGGAATCTACGACAAACACTTTCCCTTACCCGCGAATCATACGAGGGGCTTATGTCCTTCGCTATGATGCACGAAATTGCAACTGGCTCCCGGTTAGCAAAAAACGTAGATGCTCAAGTAGGCGTCGAATATAATCATTCAGACAATATCTTAATACAATAACCAGCAGCAATGAGCTACAAAAAGAGTTTTACAATTATCCCGCGGGAATCGGCATATTTGTGTCCTATGGATCTCATTGGAAAAATAGCAGACGGGCAACGATGCTGCATCATTTCGAGTGGTGATTTATGGATAGCAATTCACAGTGGCGGGTATTTCTACGCATCTGGATTGAATCACTCTTTGCCAAGAGTAAAAGAGGTCACACCGATACCGCTTGAAGGCGAGTACCCTGCCGGCTCTAAATGGACAGAAGAAGACTGGACCGAGCGCGGGATATATCCACCAAGGCCGGTGCAAGATGCAGTGCTCTTGGTGAGAATGCCAAATGGAAGGATCTATGAGGTAACTATGCCCTTCACTGATGATAGCCCAGGGGATGACGCTGACGAAAGAGAGCGATACCTGTACGAATTTAAGCTCGCATTGAATGTGATGCGAGTGAAACGGATCTATGGCGTGGAGCGCTCTGCGATCAAATGGGCATGGGAGGTGTAAATATAGTGTTATACACCGACATTGGTTAAAAGCCTATATACTAATCATTTAGATGGTAAATAGAAACAAAGTAAAGTAAAGTAAATAAATAGGCGAAAATATTTTTAAAATAAATGCCTAAATACTTGCTTTATCTGTTAAATATACATATCTTTACATCATCAAAGACAACAAAAGCAACAGACAATGAAAAGCGCAAGATTTGATAACAGTAAGTTTTACAACAGCCCCCTTCGCCAGCCTAAAGGCACTGGCTACTGGATTTTTGAATGCCAGGGCCAGAGATACGAAACATACGGCAGATACGGGGATGCTAAAAAAGCGGCATACGGTCGCTTTACGGAGATCTTCCCAGATCAATTCCTTACAATCTATCCACAACCGTAAAAACCAGCCATGAGCACTACAGCCACTACTATCAAAGAAAAACCAACCTATACGCAGGCTTTGATTATGGCCCGCAAGCGTCTCGAATCAATGACATTTGAAGGCGAACACGCTGAGGCCATGAGCGCTGCACGGTATATGTGCATGTCAGCAATCTACGAGCTTGCAAATGAACTTCTGGAAGACAGTTTCAAGCGGGTGCTTGAAATACTTTCAGATCCTTGTTTCGAGAAGGCTTCCAGTGAAGACCAGCAGGCCGATGACGGCCAACCAAGCGACGAAGATGTGAAAGATTCAGACCGTGACGACTGGCAGGCTTGGAGAAGCGCGGGGGGATTCAGATAGTCTTTAACGTGTCCACAACTAAAATTCATATCCATGATACCACTAAATAAAATCAACTCAATCCGTACAAAGTCTCCGGTTAGGATTGCGGAATACCTAAAAAAACATGGTGAAAAGCCTGTGCGCATTTGGTCGAACCAATGGGGCGCATATTGGCGTTCAGGTCGGGCAGGATATACCTACCAGCGCGATGAGGCCGGAATATACACACTTGCAGATGCTTTTGATGCAACAAGCCACTGCGGCCAAGAAAAAGGCATTTACTACGATTTTATTCCCGAATAACTGGTGCTTTCCCGCTTGTGTGACGATTAGGAAACATAGGCGGGAAAGCATGGTTACACACATAATTTTTGATTATGAAAGTTTTGATTGCTTGCGAATATTCAGGAACGGTGCGAGATGCCTTCACGGCACTGGGGCATGATGCTATGTCATGCGACCTGCTACCGTCTGAAAAGCCTGGAAAGCACTACCAAGGCGACGTTTTCGACATTATCGGGCAAGGTTGGGATTTGATGGTAGCTCACCCGCCATGTACACATTTAGCGGTATCCGGTGCGCGCTGGTTTCACCTGAAAAAAAATGAACAGGCCGAAGCGTTAGATTTTGTGCGCAGACTTTTGGCCGCTCCAATCACTTGCATTGCTTTGGAAAATCCTGTTTCGGTAATTTCCTCAAAAATAAGGAAGCCGAACCAAGTTATTCAGCCCTGGCAATTTGGACACGGAGAACAGAAGGCAACCTGCCTTTGGCTTAAAGGGTTGCCCCCGCTTCGCCCGACCAACATCGTAGAAGGCAGGGAGCAAAGAGTTTGGAAGATGCCACCAGGTCCGAACAGATGGAAAGAAAGAAGCCGGACGTTTCCGGGAATCGCCGAGGCAATGGCCGCGCAATGGAGCGCATACGTTGAATCGGTTTTATTACATTGTGTGTAACGTTTGCGGGCTTGGCGAAGTGGCTGAACCCGATGCTCAATAGAATTACTAAACTTTAAAA
>CAZRRZ010000014.1:0-14528 GCA_964602725.1 uncultured Candidatus Saccharibacteria bacterium
CTATAGTTATCCCCAGTCGTCTGGTTGACGATTTTTTTGATTATCTGTATGCTATCCATAGATAGCGCTAACTATAGTATTCACTACTAGGGTGCGCATAACGAGAAAGGTTGTTTGTATGCCAGAAGGCACATGTGAAGGTGATGGTCAGGTTCGGTCCTCTAAAGCCGAAAAGAGAGAGCCGCCCGATCGCCGATGATTTGCTTCAATGAAGTAGAGCCGCTGGGTAGTCGATTCCCAGGGTTCGTTACAACCGCAACTGCAGCTCCTTGATCCTATGAAGATTATTGAATGCTCCGGCAATGGTGGTTCGAACAACACCAGCTCATCCGGAACACACGGCGAATCCACCAGCAACGGCGGGAGATAAACCTAGTTCGTATCACGGGCGACGAATTGCTTCGTCGCCCCTTTATTATCCAATGTGTACATCACTATGAAAAAAACTACTAAACATAAATATCCGTTGGTTCGTGTGGTATGGCGGGACTCGAACATGTATCGTTTTCAGGATTCCATTGCGTATGCGCGCAACAATTTCACGGTCGAGGTCATTGTGACAGTCGGTTTTCTTATCGGATATCAGGAAAAGAACCCGATAATTACCCGGGAGATTTTGGGTCGAGGCAACGATCAGCGATGTACCATTGTTATTCCAAAGGAAAATGTGGTGAGTTTGGAAAAAATACACGGCACCTTCAAAGATCCGTGGGAATGGGCTGGGGCGAGGTCGCAGAATGTGCGAACTGAAAACAAGTTACCCCCGAAAAAGAAGTAACTTGTTTTCGTGATGTATGCTGGGTGAAGATTATTCAGCCTTTTTCTCCTCAACAGCGGGTGTTTCTTTGATTTCTTCCTTTACCTCTTCAATTTTTTCAACTTCCTCCGCTATGTCTTCGTCCTCATCGTCCTCGGAAGCAGTGTCGCCGCCAGCTGACTTGATATCTATCTTCCAACCGGTGAGTTTGGCGGCGAGGCGGACATTTTGACCACCCTTACCGATAGCCAGAGACTGTTCATCTTCTGTAACTGTGACTATGGCGCGATGTGCTTTCTCATCAAGCTCAAGAGAGACCACTTCGGCAGGAGAGAGGGCCTCTTCGATGAAGAGTGCCGGATCCTCATTCCACTCAACAATGTCAATCTTTTCTCCTGACAATTCACTGGTAACAGTCGAAACACGAACGCCACGCTGACCAACCATAGATCCGATAGGGTCAATGTGTGGGTCGTGCGATACGACTGCAACCTTAGAACGTGAACCAGCTTCGCGAGCTATAGCTTTGATCTCGACAGTGCCACTAGCGATCTCCGGCGCCTCGGTTTCAAAAAGCTTTGCCAGGAACTTTGGGTGAGCGCGAGAGAGTTTGAGGACGATGCCTTTTGGTGTCTCTTCAACAGCATAGAGATAGGCGCGGATGCGGTCTCCTGTCTTCCAACGTTCACTAGGGATCTGTTCTTCGTAGGCGATCATACCGACAGCACGACCCATGTTGATGTGGACGATGCCACGTTCGACACGTTCGACAGAGCCGGCGACAATCTCACCTTCTTTTGCACCGTATTCGCTCATGACAGAGACCTTCTCTGCTTCGCGGATCTTCTGGATAATGATCTGTTTTGCTGTCTGTGCAGCGATACGTCCAAAATCAGCCTTTGTCTCGAGAGGGAAGACCAGTTCGTCACCGATCTCGGCGCTCTTCTTGATTTTCTTGGCATCCTCAATGAGCATGTGCTGTTCTGGGTTGAAGCGGATCTTGATATCATCAACGTTGGCTGACTTGAGGTCTACTTCCTCTTCCTCATCACCTTCCATGATGACTTGATTGCGATCGACGACGACTTTGACCTGCCAAAACTCAACTGCGCCGGTGTTCTGGTCAAATGAGGCACGGACAATCTGTCCCTTTTTGCCGTACTCTTTTTTGTAGGCGGTAGCCAAGGACATGGCGATAGCTTCCAAGGTTTTTTCCTTTGGAATGCCACGCTCTTCTTCGAGCTGCTGAACGACTGAATTGATTACTTTGAGATCAAACATGTTATTTAGTTGTTATTGGATTTTAAAAATGTTCGCCGGTGGGCGAACTGATGACGAAAGTAGTATACCATGTTTGAGGGGGAATGCAAATGCACCCGTGGCAGGAGTTCCGCAACATTTTTTCTGTGCGCGGAAGTTCACAGAATATTTCTGGCTGATACAATTGTGGGATGGCCAAGAAAATTCCCGACACCAAAAACAAGGTCATCCTCTACACCGACAAGCATGGCAACGTGGAATTGCGGGCGGATGTGGAAAAGGAGACTATTTGGGCGACTTTAGATCAGATTGCTGGGCTTTTTGGGCGTGACAAATCTGTCATTTCTCGCCACCTTACTAACGTTTTTAACGATGCAGAGCTTGATAGAAAGGCAACTGTTGCAAAAAATGCAACAGTTCAAAAGGAGGGCGACCGAGAGGTGATTCGTGAGATTGAGTACTATAATCTCGATGCCATTTTATCTGTCGGTTACAGGGTAAATTCAAAGCAAGCCACTCAATTCCGTATTTGGGCCACCAAAACATTGCGAGAATATCTGGTCAAAGGTCTTGTCGTAAACACTCATAGATTGGAACGTGTACCTGGCCGCATGATCAAAGACCTTGATGAAAAGATCAAGTTTATTCAACGTACCATCAAAAAACGTGAGCTGAATCAACCAGAAGTAGATAGTTTGTTGTCAGTTATTGGTGATTACGCTCATGCGTGGACAACACTCCAAAAATACGACGAGGGCGACATCGTTCTTGAGAAAAGCAAGTCCAAAGAAAAACAACGCTTTGGTTATGACTTCGTACGACCGACCGTCGATACACTCAAAGGCGAGCTTATGCGGAAAGGTGAAGCCTCGGAACTTTTTGGCAGTGAACGAGACGGGTCATTTGTCTTTGTTCATTTTCTTGGGCAAAACAGTATTATGCGTCGTGTAAATGGCGAAAAGAAAATCAGCGACAACACGTTGGTTGCCTTGGCACTACTCATTGCTGAGAGTGATCCAAAAGACAAACAGATGATGGTGGCGTTGACGACGAATCTGTTGGTGTGAGAATGGTGCTTCAAAGCGAAAGACTAATTGGGCTGATTTTGCTATAATTACCCCAATGTTCATCGAAGACACCCAGCTCTATAAATTCATCCTCGACTCTGGGCTCGTCACCAAAGAGGATCTTGAGACCGCAAAGAAAGAAGCGGAGAAAGACAACAAGCGTCTTGGCGACATTCTCGTGACCGCAGGGAAGATTACGGCTGACAATCTCCGCCGTATGGAGGCATATGTGCTCGGCATTCCATTCGTTGATCTCAAAGGAAAGAAAATAGACTTTGAAACACTCTCTCTCATACCGGAGCCTATCGCTCGTGGCCACAATATCGTGCCGTTCAAGAGAACCGATACGACCTTGGAGGTAGCGATGTTGGATGTGAACGATCTGTCGGCTATTGATTTCATCAAAAAGAAAGTAAATCTCAAGATTCAGCCACGTCTGACTGACTCGGATTCCCTGAAAGAAGTGCTGGTGCAATATCAAAAGAGTTTGAAAGCAGAGTTTGGTGACCTTATCCAAAAAGAAACAGCGACGCTCAGGACGATCTCTGAGGACAATGGTGACCCGTCTTCTGCTGCGGACATCAAGAAGTTGGCCGAAGATCTGCCGGTGGTGCGTATTGTCGACACACTAATCAAGCACGCCGCCATCCAGAATGCTTCAGATATCCATATTGAGCCGATGGATAATCAGGTGCTGGTTCGTTACCGCATTGACGGTCTCCTCCATGATGCCATGGTTCTCCCGCGCCAAGCTGGCCCGTCAGTCTCTGCCCGCATCAAAGTGCTTTCTAACCTGAAGCTTGATGAAAAGCGTTTGCCACAGGACGGTCGTTTCAAGGTGGATATGAATAATGAGAAGGTGTCCTTCCGTGTCTCCATTTTGCCAACGTATTATGGCGAAAAGATCGTTATGCGTCTCTTGCGTGAGAGTATTTCCGGATTTACCTTGGAATATTTGAATTTTCATGGTGAAGGATTGGAACGCATCCATCACGCATTGAAGCAAACAACGGGTATGATCCTCACCACAGGTCCGACAGGTTCTGGTAAAACGACGACGTTGTATACCATGCTGGATTTACTTAACACGCCTGACGTCAACATTTCTACTATCGAGGATCCTATCGAATATCAGATTGGCCGTATCAATCAGACGCAGGTCCGTCCGGAGATCGGCTTCTCATTTGCTCAAGGGATACGCACACTAGTCCGTCAGGATCCGGATATCATCATGGTTGGTGAAATTCGAGATAACGAAACAGCTGCGTTGGCAGTGAACGCTTCGCTTACTGGTCACTTGGTGCTCTCTACCTTGCATACCAATAGTGCCGCCGGAGCCATCCCTCGTCTCTTGGATATGGGAGTAGAATCGTTCTTACTTGTTTCTACACTCAACATTGTCATCGGTCAGCGATTGGTGCGCCAACTTACTGACACAAAAGAAAAATACACCTTGACCAAGGCTGAATACGCGGAATTGGAGAAACTTGTTGATCTAGAGCGAGTCTTGGCGGCACTGAAGGCCGATAAGATTGTAAAGCCGGGTGATACACTGAAAGACCTTACGTTTTGGAAAGCTGTTGCTTCGGGTGATGACGATGGTTTTAAGGGACGCGTAGGCATCCATGAGATCCTCAAGATGAACCAAACCATCAAAGACTTGGTTATGAAAAATGCGACCGCCGCGGAAATTGAAATCCAGGCAAAGAAGGAAGGGATGCTCACCATGCTCGAGGATGGTATTTATAAGTGTGTCGAAGGAAAGACGACTATTGAGGAAGTGTTGAGGGTAGTTACGGAATAGTTATGGAGTATGTATAAATTAACCCTATTAATATGAAGTGTATACATTGCGGAGGCGAGTTGTCGGAGAGTGCCAAATTTTGTTCTACCTGTGCCCATGCTGTTCCGAACTCATCCATCGAACAATCTTTGGCCACTACATCTAACCTAAAGCCAGAATTTGCACCTGCTACTGTCTGGAGAAGGTTGACCAATTACTTCATCGATCGCGTATTATTTTACATATTCACATTTGTACTAGGATTTCTCCTAGCGTTAATTCCAGGTGTTGGCGATTGGTTTATTGATAATGAAGCGTCTTGGTATGGGATATTAGTGACGATTGCAGCAGTACTTCTCTATGTTGTCTACTTTGTTATCTTTGAGGCAACATTACAAAGAACTATCGCTAAATATATTACTCAAACAAAAGTTGTCATGCGTGACGGGAGCAAACCGCCTCTCAAGAATATCATTGGACGATCATTTGCCCGTCTTATTCCATTTGAGCAGTTTTCATTTTTGACAGGCAAGTACCCGATTGGTTGGCACGATTCTCTTTCGAAGACCTTGGTCGTTCCAAAACACTATACAGTGGAAGATGTCAAAAAAATCGATATAGAAAAACTGAATACTGGCAAAAACACGGCGCTTGTTGTGATCCTTGTGGTCGTTGGTTTCTTTGTCGTTATTGCTATTATCGGTATTCTTTCCTCAGTCGTATTGGTCTCCTTGAATACCGCTCGTACCAAGGGTAAGGATGCTATGATCAAAAGTGCACTTACTTGGATTCGTCCAAATGCTGAGATATATTATAGCCAAAATGGGGACACGTATTCAGTGGCAGGCAACTGTTATCAAGGAATGTTCACAGAACCGGTTATCGCGCAGTATCTTTCTTCAATACAAGAATACGACCCGAATTGTCGTGCCAGCGGTGATGACTATTTTATCTCAGCGCGATCAGCTTTTTCCTCAAAGAATAATTCTGATCTCAGATACTTCTGTGTAACTAAAAATATATCTGCAAATGTGGGTCGTGTCTCAGATTATGGAAGAGATGGTGAGCGTTGTATTGCAGTAACGTATGAATAAAAAACGCCGCCGATGCGTAGAGCCATCGGCGGAGTTTGTGAGCGGTCCATCTTGGTCGAATCCTTACGGAGTCGTGTCCATGATGTCGATGAATGCTTTCTGCATTTCATCCCTTGGAAAGAACACCGAAATGTTCGTCCCCGTGTCAGCATAGTAGAGATCGGGGTATGACTCCCAGGTCTTCAAGTCCTCGCTGAAACGGAAAGCGTACGTATGGCCTTCTTCTACCAACCAATTAAACTCCAACTGGTTGTCCGACGCTTGTTTCAGACACCGTGG
The DNA here is from genome assembly GCA_964602725.1 of uncultured Candidatus Saccharibacteria bacterium. Classification (GTDB taxonomy): domain Bacteria; phylum Patescibacteriota; class Minisyncoccia; order Phycocordibacterales; family PALSA-1337; genus C7867-002. The sequence continues at coordinate 6,241 of CAZRRZ010000014.1, forward strand.
AGCACGCTTGGCCGGAGTGAGTAGGAAGGCGCTCCGAATGCCAGTGTTGGTGTCCATGCATTGGCCAACCACCTGCCCCTTTTCGTTGATGTCGAATGCTTGTTCCAGGACGATCCCCGAACGGCTCGTCACCAAGCTGTTAAGGTCGGTCATGATAAATGACCCATTGGCGCCTTTTTTCCACATGCAGGCGATGTTGTTGCTGGTGCCAACGATGACACCAAGATCGTTGATGCCGAAGCATTGGGAGTTATTGAACGTGACGAACTGGCTTTTCTCTGGAACCCAGTAGAAACCTACCCCGTTCATCATTCCCACCACTTCGTTGTTTGTATTGACCTTTAGTCCTGCTCCCGTCTGCTGGGAGGGGAAGACGTATTCGGAGGAAATGACCGTCGGAGTAGTACCTGCTGCCCTTCGTACAAACAGGGGAACGAACGCTCCCTTGTAAGACGAATAGTGCATGCCAGCAATATTTCCTTGGTCATTGATCCCGAAACATGTCGAGTAGGGTGATGCTAGCTCGTATTCTTGGTAGGTGTTGTACGGGTCGTACACATCATAGACGCTACCTGACGAGATTGCGGTTGTTGCGCAGGCGACTTTGTCGTCCTTATTGATGTCGCGTGCATTCGAACCGTACGTATAAAGCGTACCCGTCACATAGTCCCCAGCGTTCCAATCGAATACCCAGTAACTGCCACGAGTTGTGCCACTCATGTGGTGTGGATCGGAGGCAAATGTGCCATAGGTTCCCACAATATCGAAGTAGTCGTTAATCGCATACGCGATCCCCGACTGGGACGGCACTTCACCGGGTGTAGGAAGTTGGAGATATCCCCGACTGGGGGTCCACAGATATGGTCGTGCGGCACCAGCTACTTTCTTGTAGCCGACGACGTAGCCATAACTGTTGATCCCGTAAGCCCCACTCTCTGTGGTGGCGTCAGCGTCAAGCACGATGAGTTCGTGCATTTGAGCTGAGAGGGAAGCGACACTCACAAAGAGCGCCATTAATACCGACATCTTCGTTCTTTTCATAACTGATTTTCCAGGTTTTTGGTTTTTGTTTAACATCTATTACACTGTAAAAAATCCATCACTACAGTATACATTATACCATATATTATAGTATAAAGTCAATAGCACCATTTTGGCTTAAAATAAGGCTTATGTATGGTCTTCCAACTTTCACTTATTAACGCTACAATTACAACCAAATGTCCCATTTTGTTTTTAAAGCCAAGAAATCTACCGGCGAAATATACTCGAGCGAGAAGGACGTGGCGGACCGCTACGAACTTTACAAGCTCGTACGTGAGAGCGGCGACGAGATCGTCGAGATCAAAGAAACAGCGACGTCCAAAGGGTTGCATATGGAGATATCGCTGGGCGGCCTATTCAATCGCGTCAAAATGGTGGAAAAAATCAACTTTGCACGTAACCTAGGTTCAATGCTCGAGGCGGGACTGGCTTTGTCACGTGCGTTGACTGTGCTGGAGAAGCAATCTCACAACAAGGCCTTTAAAAAGATTCTAAATGAGCTGACCGCCGATATAAGCAAAGGGTCGACACTCTCTGATGCGATGGTTAAGCACCCAAAAGTCTTCAACCAACTCTTTGTGTCGATGGTACGCGCTGGTGAACAGAGCGGCACCCTGGCCGAATCATTCAAAGTCGTTTCGAACCAGATGGATAAAAGCTATACATTGGAGCGCAAAGTTAAAGGGGCTCTTATATATCCCGGCGTTATTTTGTGTGCGATGATCCTGATAGGCATACTGATGTTCATCTTCGTCGTTCCGACGTTGACTAAAACATTTACCGAACTCAATGTCTCGTTGCCGATCAGTACGCAGATTGTCTTGGGTATTAGCGACATATTCCAAAATTATGGCCTTGTTGTATTGGCAGCCATTATACTTATTGTCATTGGCACCGTCTCATGGTCACGTCGCGCCCAGGGTAAAAAGGTACTCCATGCTCTGGTCCTCAAAATTCCTATTGTTGGAGGCTTAGTTCAAGAAGTCAATACCGCCCGCACCGCCCGCACCTTGTCTTCTTTGCTTGGATCTGGCGTGGATGTCGTTGAAGCGGTGAACATTACAGCTGGCGTGGTTCAGAACGTCTACTTCCGCGCTGTGTTGGAAAAGGCTCGGGAGGCAATCAAGAAAGGGGAGCTCATGTCAAAAGTCTTTGCAGATGCTGATAAATACTACCCTGTATTCATCACTGAAATGATGAGTGTGGGTGAAGAGACTGGAAAAACAGGGGAGATGCTTATTGGAGTAGCTCACTATTATGAAGAAGACGTGGAACAAAAGACCAAGGACATGTCGACGGTGATAGAGCCATTTTTGATGATCGTGATCGCCGCCGCCGTCGGATTTTTTGCCGTAGCCATGATATCGCCGATGTACTCGCTTGTGGATGCAATATAATATGAAGCACATACAACGACATACGCGCGCATTTACGCTCATAGAAATACTTGTCGGTGCAGCAGTGTTCCTCGTTGTGTCGCTTGCCGCATACAATGCTTATGTCGGTTTGTTTCGTCTCATCAATTTGAGTCAATTCAAGGTGCTTGCGGTCAATTTGGCCAATGAACAATTTGAACTTGTGCGAAATATGCCGTATGTCGATGTGGGCATTGTCGGCGGTATTCCAAAAGGTAAGCTTGTGAATTCCCAAGTTCTAGTGCGTGGCGGTGTCTCGTTTACCGTGACGACGACCGTGCGCAACCTCGATCTGGCCTTTGATGGAACCATTGGGGGAAGCCCGAACGATCTTTCTCCTGCAGACAACAAGCTCGTTGATATAACCGTCGCGTGCACTGGCTGCAATAATATGAAGCCTATTAGTCTGACTGGGCAAGTCGCACCAAAGAATCTTGAAACAGCCTCGAACAACGGGGCGCTGTTCATACGTGTTTTTGATGCCAACGGCCAACCAGTCCAAGGTGCGAACGTACACGTGGTTAATGTAGCTACAACGACGTCAATTATTATTGATGATGTGACGGATGCAACCGGTATGTTGCAATTGGTTGATGTGCCTCCAGGCAACAACGCTTATCGGATCAGCGTCACCAAGTCGGGATATTCCACTGATCGCACGTATCCTCCAGGTGGATCTGACAATCCGAGTCCATCAAAGCCTGATGCGACAGTTCTGTTGCAACAGGTGACGCAAGTCAGTTTTGCCATCGATCGCGTCAGCACTCTTACGGTTTCAAGTGTCAGTCCGACCTGCGAGGTTGTGCCGAATTTCGATTTTGCATTGGTTGGGTCAAAACAGATCGGTGTGAACGTTCCCAAATTCTCACAAAATGTCGTTACCAATGGTTCGGGTATACTAGCAATTCCTAATATGGAATGGGATACATACACGCTCATACCAACTGATACCTCGTATGATATTGCAGGGCTCAATCCTCTCAATCCTTCAACGCTCAATGCAAATTCTTCCCAGCAAATACAGCTTATCGCTATACCGAGCGACCCACGAAGCCTGCTGGTGACGGTGAAGGATGGTGCCACGCAGCTGCCACTTTCTGGCGCCACTGTCGTGGTCTCAAGAACTGGCTGGAGTGATACGAAAATCACCGGTAAAGGATTCATCAACCAGACGAACTGGTCTTCGGGAGATGGTCAGGATATTTATTCAAATACGGCACAATACTGGAATGACGATGGTCATATGGACGTGACGGTTCCTGGACTGTTGCAACTCGCGTCGGCGTTTGGCACTTACAGCCCAACTGGCTGGCTCCAATCATCAACTTTTGATACTGGTTCGGCAAGTAATTTCTATACCATCACCTGGTCGCCTGTCGATCAGCCTGTTGTAGTGGGGAGTGATAGTGTTGGTATTCAGATTGCAACGGCGACCACTACGACCCCAACGTCGTGGGACTTCCTCGGACCAGATGGCACGTCGGCTACGTACTATACGGTTCCAAATACACCCATCAATTCCATTCATAACGACAACCGGTATCTTCGTTATAAAGTATATATGGCAACACAGACCGCGACAGCAACGCCGAGCGTGTCAGATGTTGCCTTTACCTTCACCTCATCATGCACACCGCCAGGCCAAGTCATTTTTTCCGGGCTTTCGGCTGGCAACTACCATATTAGTGTGACTAAGACTGATTATTCAAACTACGACTACGACGTCGCGGTCAGTTCGAACTGGTTGGAGATCCCCGTGGTCATGACGCAGTAAATAGAACAATGATACAATAGTGATATGCGAGGATTTACGCTCATTGAAGTCGTTACAACAATCGCCATCATGGGTGTAATCATGGTTGCGGTTTCTTTGTTTCAATACAATGTCCTTAACCACAACCGATCTGCGGCAGTGGCGCTCACCAATACTCAAGAGGTGCAGGCAATCTTGAAGACCATGACCAAAGAGATAAGGTCAATGGAGTCGGGATCTGATGGTGCATACCCCATCGTATCTGCAGCCACATCGAGTCTTACTTTTTTTGCGGATGTTGATAGTGACGGCAACAAAGAGAAGGTCCGATATTATATCGGTACGACTACAGCAACGGCGAACACGATATATCGTGGCACCATCAAGCCGACAGGGTCCCCGGCGGTTTATAATGCAGTAAGTGAAGTACGTAAAATCCTTGTGACTGGTGTTCGTAATGCCTCGACGACGCCATTGTTCTACTATTTTGATAGTATGTATGCAGGTACATCCACACCCATGACATACCCGATCAACACAACCTCAATTCGGCTGGTACGAGTTACCATAACCATTGATACAGACCCGAACAAGGCTCCTGTTCTGAGAACATTCATGACACAGGCTGGTCTTCGTAATCTCAAAGATAATTTATGAAGTCTGTCTATGCGGCCAAATACAGTATGCTTGGTCATACAAAAGGGGTGGTACTGATCAATTCTCTGGTTTTTTCTGCTATTGCGGTTACCGTGACGTTGGGGTTGGTGAACTGGGGAGCTAGTGTGCTCAAAACTACACGTGCTCTTGACGCACGTGAACAGGCATTCCAGATTGCCGAAGCGGGAGTTGAGTATTACCGATGGCACTTGGCGCATGCGGCTACTGACTATCAAGATGGTACAGGTGCCGCTGGCCCTTATGTACACAGTGTCAAAGATGCAGATGGGGACATAATAGGTGAGTATTCATTGACCATAACGCCACCGCCTGTTGGATCAACCATTGTCAAAGTGAGATCAGCTGGTACTATTATCGCTGACCCTTCGATCTCGCGAACAATTTTAGCGACATTGGCAATCCCTTCATTGGCGAAGTATGCCGTTGTCGCAAATCAAAATATGCGTTTTGGAGCCGGGACGGAAGTGTTCGGACCGGTACATTCAAATGCAGGTATACGTTTTGATGGGGTAAGTCACAATCTCATTACCAGCTCCTTAACTACATATGATGATCCAGATGATGGTTCTAGTCAGCAACGTTTGGCGGTATACACGACCGTCTCTCCGCAAGACCCGAATCCGCCAGCAGCGCCACCAAGTCGTCCGGATGTCTTCATGGCAGGAAGACAATTTCCGGTGCAATCATTTGATTTCAATGGACTTACAGTCGATTTGTCCCAGATGAAAGCAAATGCGCAGGCCAATGGCGTCTATATACCCGCCTCTGGTTCACAGGGGTATCATATTGTACTCAAGACCAATGACACGTTTGATCTATATAAAGTGACCGCTCTACAATCGGCGCCTACCAACTGCACCAATACCAACGGTCAGAATAATTGGGGAACTTGGAGTGTAAAGACGCAAGTCCATCCAGTTTCAAACGCCAATAACACGCCCCAAAACTTTGCTTTTCCAGCGAACGGGATTATTTTTGTAGAGGATCATGTCTGGGTTGATGGCACAATCAATAGTGCCCGATTGAGCATTGCTGCAGGAAAGTTTCCCGATAATGTTTCGACACGAAAGGATATTATGATAAATAATGACTTGATATACACCAATTACAATGGGACTGATGTCTTGTCGCTTGTCGCACAGCGCAATGTTTCCACAGGACTTTTTAGTGACAACACACTTCGCATCGACGCTGCACTAGTCGCTCAAAATGGAAGAGTGGGACGTTATTATTACGAATCAGATTGCAGGACTGGCGGCATAAATTATTACACACGAGACACCATCACTCTTTTTGGTATGATCGCTACCAATGAGCGTTATGGCTTCGCCTACACTGATGGTACGGGGTATGATATTCGCAATATCATCTATGACAGCAACCTCTTGTATGGTCCGCCACCTTCGTTTCCATTGACTTCAAGCCAATACCAGACGATATCATGGCAGGAAGTCCAATGATTGAGTACCATCACGTTTCTTATTATCCTGGCTTTTTATTATCCTGACTTTTGGTACAATACTCTCATGTCCAAAAAACTCATTATCGGCAACTGGAAGATGAATCCGACCACGCTCGATGAAGCCAAGACTATTATTCGCAAGATCCGTCGTGTTGCCAGTGTGCTCGAAGGTACAGACGTTGTCGCTTGTCCTCCGTTTGTCTATATACAGAGCGCTATTTCAAAGAATGATCCCAACACTCTTAAGATAGGCGCTCAGACTGTTTCATTTGAGGAAGGGGGTCCGCATACGGGTGAGGTTAGTACAGGAATGTTGCACGAGCTTGGAGTAGCATATGTGATCGTCGGCCATTCAGAGGAACGTGCCTCTGGAGACACAGATGAGATGGTGGCCAAGCGAGTGAAGGCTGTTGTTGAGGCAGGTATGAAGGCTGTGTTGTGCGTCGGGGAAAAAGTGCATGATGAAGGTGGTGCGTATCTAGGTATATTAAAGGATCAAATCAAGAATAGTTTGGCCAATGTGCCAAACGCTTTGGCAAAGAACATTGTGGTGGCCTATGAGCCAGTGTGGGCGATCGGTGCCAAGGAACCGATGTCATCAGCACAGATTTATGAGGCGTCTCTTTTTGTAAAGAAAGTATTTGCGGATGTATTCAGTCAAAATCAGGCAATGAAGACGCTCGTCCTCTATGGCGGGTCGGTCAATTTCCGTAACGCGCACGAGATTATTTCTATTGGCAAGGTGGATGGGCTCTTGGTAGGCCGCGAAAGTGTCAATGTCCCGGGGTTTGTGGAGTTGTTGAAGGCGGTTGATAGTATTCAGAGCTAGTATGAAAACAATTCGAGATATTGAATATGTAGAAGGAGTAAAGGTGCTGGTGCGCGTTGATTTTAATATGCCCATGAAAAACGGGGCAGTGGCAGATGATTTTCGCATCCGTGTAGTATTGCCAACTATAGATTTTTTGACCAAGAAGGGCGCGGTGGTTATTCTAGTGAGTCACTTTGAGTCAATCGACGGAGTTGATCCTTCATTAGCACCCGTCGCCACGCATTTGGAGAAACTAGGTCGCACGGTGACATTCATCAAAGATGTACAGAGTGCTCATCAGATTATTGAAGCTGCAGTTGGTAAGAAGAAAGTGGGTAGTGGTATGCTATTTCTCCTTGAAAATATTCGTTTTTCCGACGGCGAAAAGAACAATGACCCGAAGTTTGCCAAGGAGCTCTCATCCCTTGCTGATGTTTTTGTAAATGAAGCCTTTCCGGTTTCGCACCGCGCCCACGCATCTATTGTTGGTATTCCAAAGTTTCTGCCGAGCTATGTTGGCCTCCAGTTTGAAAAGGAGGTTTCTCATCTCTCAAAAGCATTTTCTCCAGGGCATCCCTTCGTTTTTGTACTGGGTGGTGCAAAATTCGACACCAAACTCCCCTTGATCGCACGTTTTTCTACGATTGCTGACATCATTTTCCTGGGCGGAGCATTGGGTAATGATGCATTGTTGGCAAAGGGGATTTCTGTTGGTTCCTCAAAGATTTCCAATGGGAAGGTGGATATTTCAGCCATTGTCAGTCAGCCGGGTATTATTGTTCCGATCGACGCGGTTATTCAGGATCATTCTACGAAGGAAATAGGGGCACTCAATGCACAGGACGCAATCCTTGATGCAGGTCCAAAGACGTTGGCGCTGGTGGGTGACAAAATAAGCGCTGCAAAGTTTATTCTCTGGAATGGCCCCCTTGGTCCTTATGAAGATGGATATGTCGAAGGGACGGAGTCTGTTGCGAAGATGATCGCTGACCGCACGCAGGCTGATTCATCAGTCGTTTCCATAGTTGGTGGGGGAGATACGCTGGCGGCTATAGCCAATCTCGGCATTGAAGACAAGTTTACGTTTGTTTCTTCAGGGGGTGGCGCGATGTTGGATTTTCTGGC
>CAZRRZ010000015.1:0-14374 GCA_964602725.1 uncultured Candidatus Saccharibacteria bacterium
GGACCCTATATCGAAGAGCGACTTTTGAAAAAGATCGCCGGTAAGAAGGCAGCAACAGCCGGGGTTATTAAGACATGGTCACGCCGCTCACAGATTTCTCCTGAAATGGTCGGATTTACTTTTGGGGTACACAATGGTCGCGCGCATATTGACGTTTTGGTCACCGAGGACATGGTTGGACACCGCCTCGGTGAATTTTCGCCTACACGCAAGTTCGTGCGTCACGGTGGTAAGATGCAAAAGGAGCTCGAGATGAAGGCTAAGGAGGCAGAAGTCGCAGCTGCAAAATCAGCCAAGGAAGCAGCTACTACTGCAGCTCCAAAGAAATAATATACTACCATGATTACCGCCTCACTCAAAAATCACCGCATTTCTCCTCGTAAAGTCCGTCTGGTTGCAGATATGATCCGTGGCAAACAGGTTACCATCGCCAAGAATATTCTCACCAATGCTTCCAAAAAGGCCAAGCATCCTATCCATGATCTTCTGGATTCTGCTATCGCCAATGCTGGACACAATCACAAGATTGATGTCGAGGCTTTGTTCGTCAAAGAGATCCGTGTCGACCAAGGTTTTGTCATGAAGCGCTCAATGCCAGTGTCACGTGGTTCAGCTCACCCGATCAAAAAGAGGACGAGTCATATCAGCATCGTTCTTGAGGCACGTGAGGTCAAAAAGCCAAAGGCTACAAAAGCTAAAAAATAATTTTATTTAAGTACTACTATGTCCCACACCGTTCACCCCTATTCACACAGACTTGGAATCATCCGCGATTGGAAGAGTCGTTGGTTTGGCATGGACAAGGGATATCGTACAGCGTTGAAAGCTGACCTTTCAGTCCGTGAATTCCTCCAAAAGGAGCTCCGTTCAAACTATATTGGCGGTATTGATATAGAGCGAAATCAAAAAGTATTGCGCGTAGTCATTAAGACATCACGTCCAGGTATGCTCATCGGCAAGGCTGGAGATGGTGTAGTGAAGCTCCGCGAAAAGATTGCCAAGATTATTCGTGACGCAAAAGCAGAAGTTGCAGGTCAGGAACTCAAAGTCGATATCGAAGAGATCCGTAACCCAGAGTCAAATGCCATGATTGCTGGCATGATGATCGCCGAGTCTCTCGAAAAGCGTTTGCCATTCCGCCGCGTCATGAAGCAGACTATCGAAAAGGTCATGGCTAACAAAGAGGTCCAAGGTATCCGTATTCGTCTTGGTGGCCGCTTGGGCGGTGCCGAGATTGCCCGCAGCGAAGAGCTCAAGAAAGGCCGCGTGCCATTGCAGACACTCCGTGCTGACATTGATTTTGCCCGCGAAAAGGCTCATATGACCTACGGCGATATCGGTATCAAGGTCTGGATTTACAAGGGTGAGATTTTCAAGAAAGACCAAAAATAAACTACCATGTTATTCCCTAAGAAAGTAAAACACCGCAAGCACTTCGTGAAGCGAAAGAATGCTGCCAAGGAGGCTACCAAGCACGAGACCCGTGGCGTTTCCGTCGCATTTGGTTCATTTGGTCTCAAGGCTATGACTTATGGTCGTATCACCTCCAACCAGATCGAGGCCGCCCGCAAGGTTATGGCTCGCTATGCAACAAAGTCCGGCAAAGTCTGGATCCGCATTTTCCCGGACATGCCATTTACTCAAAAGCCTGCCGAAGTGAAAATGGGAAAAGGAAAGGGTGATCCAGTCGGTTTTGTAGCCGAAGTTCGTCCTGGTCGTATCATGTTCGAGATCGACGGTGTCGATAATAAGATTGCTTCAGAAGCTTTGCGCAAAGCGGGAACCAAGCTTCCGGTCAAGGTCAAGATTGTTGCCCGCATCTAACTACATTTTTATGGAAATCAAAGATATTTCAACCAAAACACCTGCTGATATTGCCAAACTTGTTGCCGCAAAGCGAGAAGAGCTTCGTGTATTCCGTTTTGGTGGAGCCGGTGCAAAAACCAAGAACGTCAAACAGGGCAGGGAGATCCGCAAAGACATCGCCCGATTGCTCACCGTCTTGTCGTCAAAAAGCCTGCCTGCCGGACAGGCAGGGCCTAAAAACTAGACAAATCAAGCATTTTCAAGTACTATCACCGCACATGACAGAAACAAAGACACAGCCGAAGAAAGCAGTACAACGCCAGACATTCACTGGTGTCGTCACATCGAACAAGATGAAAGATACCTGTGTGGTTGTGATAGAACGTTATGTCAAACATACCAAGTACCACAAGTATATGAACCGCAAGACAAAGCTCATGGCTCATGATGTTGGCAACACCAAGAAGATTGGTGATACGGCTACCATCGAAGCTTGCCGCCCGATGTCAAAAAACAAGTCATTCAAAGTTATTGCATAGCCTTCATTACCTACCACCATGATTCAACCCCGTTCTATCGTAAATATCGCTGATAACTCTGGTGCAAAGATCGGACGCATTTTCAAAGTGCTCGGAGCTTCACACAAGCGTTATGCCGAGCTCGGTGAGATCGTGGTCTTGTCAGTCCAAAAAGCAGAGCCTCGCAAGGCTATTAAGAAGAAAGATGTTCTCCACGCAGTAGTTGTTCGTCAGATCAAAGCTACTCGCCGCAAGGATGGTTCGTATATCCGCTTCGATGAGAATGCAGTCGTCATTATCGAAAAGGGCAAAAAGGAGCCAGTTGCCGGACGTATTTTTGGCCCAATCCCTCGCGAAGTTGGTGAGGCTGGATTCAAAACCATTGCTTCAAAGGCGCCAGAAATCGTGTAACATTTCATTATATTTACTACCATGCATATCAAGACAGGAGATACAGTAACCATACTCTCAGGAGACGACAAGGGTAAGACCGGCAAGGTTGTCAAAGCTTTTCCTGCAGAAGGCAAGATCGTTGTCGAAGGTATGAACACGGTCAGGAAGCACCAGCGCCCAACCAAGCAGGGTCAGAAAGGTCAGGTCATCGATGTTGCTATGCCTATGCATGCTTCAAAGGTTGCAAAGAAAGCATAAGAAATTTTCCTATATGAAACACAAAACAGTATTAGAACTCAATAAAGAATCATACGCTGCTCTCAAAGAGAAGTTGGGATTGAAAAATGCCATGCAGGCACCACGTCTCCTTAAGGTTGTCGTTTCAAACGGTTTCGGATCAGTCAAAGACAAGAAAAAGATCGAGCTTATTGCCGATCGTCTCGCCAAGATCACTGGACAGAAGCCTGCAGTCCGCGCTACCAAGAAGGCTATTGCTACATTCAAGACACGCCAGGGTGATGCGGTCGGCTATCAGGTCACTCTCCGTGGTCCTCGCATGTTTGACTTCATGGAGCGTCTCATCCACATCGCACTTCCTCGTACCAAGGACTTCCGCGGTCTCTCACGCACATCAGTAGATGCGATGGGTAACTACACCATGGGTATCAAAGAGCACACTATTTTCCCCGAGACAGCAGATGAAGATTTGAAGGACGTTTTTGGTTTTGCTATTACGTTGGTTACTACGTCTCGTGACAAAAAGACAACGCTGGCATTCCTTGAACATATCGGTATGCCACTCAAGAGGGAGGAGGTGAAGAAATAATTAATTTCAAATATAAAACAAAACACCCGATAAAGGGTGTTTTGTTTGTGGTGTGCAAAATATGTCGACAGCGTACACTATTCATTGTATATTCTATATATCCGTACGGTTTGACCTGAAAGAATCACTCCCAACAAACGTCTTCTCATATGACCTCCCAAGGCCTTCAAAGCACATTTACCGATATATACAACAAAGAGGCTGATGCCTTGTTTCGCTTTTGCCTACTCCGCGTCAGTGATCGAGAGCAGGCTCTGGATCTGGTTCAAGAGGTTTTTACCCGCTTTTGGCAAGCTATGACCCAAGAAAAAAGGGAAGACATCGAACATCCTCGGGCCTTTCTTTTCATGAGTGCCCGCAATGCCATCATCGATTGGTATCGCAAGAAAAAAGCTGTTTCACTTGAAGGTCTACAGGATCCCGAGACCGAAGAACCCTACGAACAACTCTCTGATTCGGCACTAACGGAGAGTAAGTTGGAGGGGGAAGGGAGATTCTTGATCGATAAGATTGGCAAGTTAAGTCCGGGAAACAAAGATGCTGTTTATTTGAGATACGTCGAGGGATTATCACCGCCAGAGATTGCCAAGGTACTCAAGATATCGACCAACGCGACATCGGTCAGGATCAATCGAGGGGTCGAAGAATTACGCAAACTGACAGGGTACGATATCGAGATAGGAGGCGGCGAATAAAACCATGAAAGATACACGATTCAATAAAGCAATAGGGGACATACACAACATCACCATGACGTCTGCAGAAAAGCAGATGGTGCTTGAACGTGTCGTGGCAGCACAAACTCTTGGTGGCGGATTGAAAGTCAAAAGTCCATGGAGTGTCATGTCATTTGGTAGCTGGATAAATCATCACCGATGGATCTCGGTTGTAGCAGTGCTTGTCATCGTGATAGTGGCTGGTAATACCGCAGTACTCGCTTCATACAATGCTCTTCCTGGAGAAGTTCTCTATCCGATCAAAGTAGGGATTGTCGAACCGATCCGTGTCGCGTTTGCATCATCAGCTGTGGCCAAGGCCGAGATTCAGGCCGAACTAGTCCAGACTCGTTTCCAAGAGATTGAAACATTGGCTGCTAGAGGTACCCTGACGAAGGCTCAGGAAGAGCAAATAAATAAACGTATTGAAAAACAAACCTTGGATTTGGCGGTGAATGTAACTGCTGTCAAAGAGATCGCGCCCCAAAAAGCGCAGGACATTACCTTGGCTATTGAGGCTGGTACGAATACCCATACGCGTATACTTGATGTACTAGCTTCAAATCGTGGCCAATCGCGAACCAAGGCGGTTTCAGTTTCCGCTTCTATTCCTGCTGAAAATATAAATGAAACAAAAAAACCGGATCCGGTAATCGCCGTCGCTCGCACAATTGCTCCAGTTCCCGTCCCTGCTTCAGCTTCTGTGCCAGTGCCTACTTCTCCTGTCTCGATGAGGGTGTCTGTCACAAGTGGCATCAGTAATGCTTCTCGAGTCACGCCACACCCTGAATATGAGCAGAGAAAAGCCTTGATTGCTTCACTGTTATCTTCAACAACCCTTCAGTTTACTGCTGTCACCGGGGATGGGGCACTTACAGGAACTTCTTCCTCGCAGGTTCAGACAGCGCTTTTACTTGAGGCCCAAACCGCACTAGATCAAGTGAAGCAGTATCTAGAACAAGCAGATGTTTACGACCATAGTGGCCAGATAGAGCAGTCATACGAAGCTCTCAGAGATGCCGAACGTGCTCTCGAGGAAGCTTCCTTGCTTCTCAAAGCAAACGTGAGGTTTGAAGTAGATGTCAAAATATAAGCAATTGACTTCCTGTAGGCCATTTGCTATAGTAGTCCTACCTTATTTTATAGAGGTTTTCATACAAAAATATCGATTGGAAGCACATCTGGCGGGCCTAGCCCAAAGGAATAGCTAACCAGTCCTCATTTTTTTGAGAAAAAACGCTTCGAGCGAGAGCCCACCAAAGATATGGCAAAAACATCAGTCATCGTAAGATCCCAAAAGAAGCCGAAATTCAAGTCGCGCGTCGTTCGACGTTGTTTCCGCTGCGGTCGCAAGCACGGCTACATGAGAGATTTCGATCTTTGCCGTATTTGTTTCCGTGAATTCGCAAACGAAGGTGTTATTCCAGGTATAAAGAAATCATCATGGTAACCGACCCTATTGCAAATCTCATCACTCGCATCAAGAATGCAAGCGACGCCAACAAGCCAATGGTGGCTGTTCCTGCCACAAAGCTTGTCGAAAATGTTGCACACGCTCTCAAGAAAAGTGGTTACCTTTCGAGTGTTGAAAAAAATAAAGACGCCCGTGAGCTTGTTCTCGGTGTTGTATATGCTACTGACGGATCAGCCCGCATCAACGGCGTTGAACGTATTTCAAAGACGTCTCGCCGCATCTACCAAAAGGCCAGTGATATCCGTGTTTTTCGCAGTGGTTTCGGTAACACATTTTTCTCCACACCAAAAGGCATCATGGTCGATATGGAAGCCAAGAAGCTCAAGGTCGGCGGTGAGGTATTGTTCCGTATTTGGTAATACATTTATATAAACTACTATGTCACGTATTGCAAAGAAACCAATAACAATTCCACTGAAGACTGAAGCTTCGTTTTCAGGCGGTATTATGACTGTCAAAGGTCCTTTGGGTACTTTGACCAAGACCTTCCGCCCATATATCAACGTGGTTGTTGAAAACGGTGCTATTACTCTCACGCCAAATGGTATTTCTCTCCAGTCACGTGCATTGTGGGGAACATACGCCTCTCATATCAAGAACATGCTCGCTGGTGTCAACAAAGCCTACGAAAAGAGGCTTGTGGTTGAGGGTATCGGTTTCAAGGCCGATGTCAAAGGTACCAACCTTGTACTCGCTGTCGGTTTTTCACACCCAGTTACTATTGCCATTCCATCAGATCTCAAGGTAACCACAGACAAGAACACCGTCATTGTTTCGGGTATGGACAGTGAGAAAGTGGGACAGTTTGCAGCAGTTGTCCGCGCCACAAAAAAGCCTGAGCCATATCTCGGCAAGGGTATTCGTTATAGTGACGAGGTTATCCGTCGCAAACAGGGCAAGAAGGCTGCATAATCATATTTTCTACCATGAACACATTACAGAAAAAACAAGCAGTATTCGCTCGCAGAAAGACCCGCATTCGCGCCAAGATTTCTGGCACGGCAGAGCGTCCACGCTTGGCTATCTTCAAGTCTCGCAAGTTTATTTACGCACAAGTTATTGATGATACCAAGGGTCATACGCTTGCCGCATATGATTCCAGCATGTCAAAGGCCAAGACGCCGGTTGAGCGCGCAAAGGAAGTTGGTGTTGAGATTGCAAAGAAGGCAAAGACTGTAAAGATCAACAAGGTTGTCTTCGATCGTGGAGGATATATTTATACCGGCAAGATCAAGATGGTCGCTGATGCAGCACGCGAAGGAGGACTCGAATTTTAATTTTTCATACCAACTACCATGACAGCCAAAGACATCAAAACAAATAATGACTCAGTTGACGTGAAGATCCCTTCAACGGGTATTGATGTTGCTGCTGTTGTCAGTGAAGCTGGCGCTCCAGCCGCTGCAAACAAGATCACCCCAGGACGCAAGATGCGTGGCGATCCAGCACGACGTGGTAGCTCCAGTGGTCCTCAGGGCCGTGGAGGACAGCGCGGCGGAAGCCGTGGTGAACCTCGCGAGCGTGTCAAGCCAGAGTTTGACTCAAAGATTATTGATATTCGTCGTGTGACCCGTGTTACCTCAGGCGGTCGCCGTATGAACTTCAGTGTTGCAGTCGTAGCCGGTGACCACAAGGGCCGTGTCGGCGTCGGATTGGGCAAGAGTATTGACACTGCTTCTGCAGTTGAAAAGGCTACTCGTGAAGCCAAGAAAAACCTCATCAAGGTTCCATTGTCAGCCCAGATGACTATTCCTCATGCAGTTGAGGCAAAATACGCCAGTGCTCGCATCATGATCTTTCCAGCTCGTGGACGCGGTGTGGTGGCTGGTAGCTCGGCTCGTGCAGTTATTGAGCTTGCAGGTATCAAGGATGTCTGTGCAAAGTTCCTTTCAGGTAGTAAGAACCGTCTCAACAATGCCAAGGTCGCTATTGAAGCCTTGAAAAAGTTGAGCAAGACGCCTCGCGCCGCATTGATCGCTAAGAAATAATACGGAAATAATACCCATTTAATTTTTCCCAACTACTACTATGCAATTTCACCAAGTACAACGAGTTAACCCAAACACAAAGCGCATGATCGTTGCGCGTGGTGGCAAACGTGGCAAGACATCCGGCCGTGGAGGCAAGGGTCAGTCAGCTCGTGCTGGTAACAAGCGTCGTCCAGAGTGGAGAGACATCATCAAGAAACTTCCAAAATTGCGCGGACGTGGTGTCAACCAGAACAAGCCGGTTACTGATATTTCAGTGGTTATCAATATCGCTGCCATTGAAACTCACTTTGCAGCAAACGAGGCAATTACTCCGACCATTCTCATCGAAAAGGGACTTATCTCAACTATCTCTGGCGTCATCCCAATGGTCAAGATTCTCGGCGATGGGGAAGTCACCAAGGCTTTCAAGGTTTCTGGTTGCGCTATTTCAGGTTCTGCAAAGGAAAAAATAGAAAAGGCTGGCGGATCAGTGACTGCGATGGCTTCTCGAGTTGTGCCAAAACAAAAGGGCCCTTCCCGCGAAAGTGACAAAAACGTTGCTCCAGTAAAGTCTGAGAAAAAAGAAGCAAAAAAGGAAAAAAAGCCAAAATCAGAAAAGGTTGAAAAGAAAGAAATGGCACCAAAGGCCGAGAAAAAAGAGAAGCCAGTAGCCACAAAAGAGAAAAAAGCTTAATACTATACGCACTTCATGAATAATCTCGGACAAAAAATAGCTGCAGCGTTCAAGGATCCGATTCTTAGAAAAAGAGTCGGTTTCACTGTTCTTGCTCTTGTCTTATTCCGATTGCTGGCGACTATTCCAATACCTGGAGTTGATGCAGCAAATCTGAATACTCTCCTCAATTCCAGCCAATTCTTTGGATTCCTCAACATCTTCTCTGGTGGAGGTCTTTCCAATCTCTCCATTGTTATGCTCGGCGTTGGTCCATTTATTACGGCATCCATCGTTATTCAGCTCTTGACTATGATGTTCCCAAAGTGGAAGGCGTTGATGCACGAAGAAGGTGAGGCTGGCCGCTTGAAGCTTTCCAACTACTCGCGTCTCCTCTCGATCCCGCTCGCAGTTTTGTCTGCGGTCGGCTTCATGACCCTTCTACAGTCACAAAACGTGCTTCCACAGCTCGACACGTTTGCGTACATCGTTAACGTTCTTGTTATTACCTGCGGAGCAACGCTCCTTATGTGGATTGGCGAACTTATTTCAGAATTTGGTATTGGAAACGGTGTCTCCCTGATCATATTCGCCGGTATCGTCTCTGTATTGCCTGACAATGTGACACAGTTTATTGCGGGATATAATGCCGCTGACATACCAGTCTATGTCGCCGGACTCGTCATTGGCCTTGTAGTTATTGCCGGCGTTGTGTATGTGACCGAGGCGGAGCGTTCGGTCCCCGTGACTTATGCAAAGCAGGTCCGTGGCAACAAGGTCTACGGTGGTGCCTCAACATATCTTCCTTTGCGCCTCAATCAGGCTGGCGTTATTCCGATCATTTTCGCCCTCTCTATCCTTTTGTTTCCTCAGATTATCTCGAACTTCCTCTCGCACGTATCCAATGTGACAGTTGCATACTATGCCACCCTATTTACTACTTTCTTCAATAACCCATGGGTGTACGGTGGCTTCTACTTTATTCTGGTTGTGGCCTTTACCTACTTCTATACGGCAGTTACCTTCGATCCAAAACAGATTTCTGAGAATCTCCAGCGTTCAGGGGCATTTATTCCTGGTGTCCGCCCTGGCGATCACACGCGTGATCATTTGGCCTCGATTGTGACCCGCATCACACTAGTCGGAGCACTGTTCCTCGGTATAGTAGCTATTTTGCCGCTTGTCATGCAGGCCTTCACCTCAAACCAATCTCTGGCCATCGGCGGTACCGCGCTCCTCATCGTCGTGTCAGTCGTCCTCGACCTTCTTAAAAAGGTTGATGCACAGGTCTCGATGAGAGAGTATTAAAAATGTAATTTTACCCTGTATTTAATTGACTTTTCGTCATAATTTTGATACGTTTAACACCACTATGGATACCAAGAATATCAACAAGAAGGGCATCGAAAGCATGTTTACCGCTGGTACGCATTTTGGTCTTGGACGCTCACGCCGCCACCCTACGGTAAGTCCATTCATCTTCGGTACAAAGAACGCCACTGATATTTTTGACCTCGAAAAGACCGCAGAGACTCTTGAAAAGGCAAAGACAGTCATCGCAGCTCTTGCAAGAGAGGGAAAGACCATTCTCTTTGTGGGTGGAAAAAAGGAGGCAGGAGTAGCCATCAAAAACGCAGCCATGTCCATCAACATGCCTTATGTCGATGGTCGTTGGATTGGAGGCTCTTTGAGCAATTTTGGGCAGATCAGGAAGCGCATTGACCGCTTTGAAAAGCTTGTTTCTGACCGTGAAAAGGGAGAGCTTGCAAAATACACCAAGCGTGAGCGCATGCTCATCGACAAGGAGATTGCTTCTCTCGAAAAGATGTTCTATGGTATCGTATCACTCAAAAAGATGCCTGACGTCGTATTCATCATCGACCCTCGCCGCGAAAAGAATGCCGTCAAAGAAGCCGCTGACATGAATATTCCCGTTATCGCTCTTGCTAGTTCCGATTGCGATATCCGCGAGGTCAACCATCCTATCGTCGGCAATGACGCCTCAAAGGCCAGTATCGGTTTTTTCCTTGACGAGATAGTCAAGACATACCAAGCTGGTAAGTTGAAAAATTAAAAGACTGCATGATTGAGACATTGCCGTGCACTGGCGCGCAATCTTGCAATCGTTCAATCTTTTAATCAATCATCCCCATGCTCAGCCCATTCCTGTTATGGAAATCCAATAACGACTCACCTGAAAAGAAACCATCCCGTTCCGACGTTTACTCCCTGAAGGAGAATCTCAAGGAGAAAAAGGACGAATTATCAAAAAAGTTCTCTGTTCCAACATCTAACAAAACCACTATGTCATCACCCATCACCACAGAACAAGTAAAAGCACTCCGCGACCAGACCGGCATTTCAGTCATGCAATGCAAAAAGGCGCTCGAAGAAGCTGGTGGTGACACAGAAAAGGCCCTCGTTATTCTCCGTAAAAAGAGTGGTGAATTGGCCGCAAAAAAGGGAGATCGAACCTTTGGTGCGGGCACGGTCCAGGCGTATATTCATGCGACAGGTACCGTAGGCGCTATTGTTGAGCTCAACTGCGAGACGGATTTTGTGGCTAACAACGACGAATTCAAAGCCCTTGCTCGCGATATTGCTATGCATGTTACTGCTACCAATCCAAAGTTCCTTAACAAAGCTGATATCAAGGAGGCAGATATGGCTACAGCTCGCGCAGTTTTTGAAGAAGAGGTCAAAGACAAGCCAGCTGCCATGAAGGATAAGATCCTCCAGGGAAAGCTCGACACATATTTTGCGGAGATGGTTCTTGCCAACCAACCCTTCATCAAGAATCCGGATGTCACCATCCAAGGACTCGTGGATGCGGCCGTTCAGAAGTTTGGTGAAAAGACAGCGATTGCGCGATTCAAGCGTTTCAAGGTGCTCGAAAACTAGGCGTAATATTCTGGGCCAAGCTCCAGATACAATTCCTCATGTACACTACCATCGGCATATTCTATTTCTCACTCATCGTCATTCTGCTCATGATTGTCCTCAAGCGTAGGGAGGTCAAGAGTGGCCATCCGAGCGTCCTTTCGCGACTCGGTAGGGGAAGCGATCAATTTTTTCATCGCATCTTCAATGCAGTAGGTACGGCTTTGTCATACATCAACAAACATACTTTTGTAGCTCTCGGACACTGGGTAGCTTTCCATATCCTTGTTCATATCCGTAATGTGTACGTGGAGATCAAAGCTTCATTCCTAGCGACACCTCAAGGCAAAAAAATGCTCGACGCCGTCCGTGGTCGCGGTGAAATAAAGGACCATGGCGCCTCATTCTATTTGCGTAGGATTTCCGAGAAATAAAAATCTTCCCAATATACTACAACATCAAGGCGCCCCAAGCGCTTTTTTGTTTGCAAAAAGGCTTAAAAATTGGTACAGTTTCTCTCACGCCACCTTAGCTCAGTTGGTAGAGCAACGCTTTTGTAAAGCGAAGGTCCCCAGTTCAAGCCTGGGAGGTGGCTCAGTTATTTCTTTGTCGTTGTTGCAGTGCTCGTTGCTGCTAATTCTGGCAACAGCTCAGTAATCTCCTCAATGGACTTAAATCCATTATACGTCTTATTTTTTATGATGAGCGCAGGGAAAGGGGCTTTGACTTTATTTATATTGGCCAAGGTTTTGAGCGCAGAGACATCGAGATCATAGTCAAATGAATAGATGCGCAGATTTTCTGGATGATGCTGGCGGATATAGGTGAGTACCTGTGCCTGTTGTGCACATTCAGGACAATCACCTTGATAGAAATAGAGAATTGTTGTTGGGCGGTTGGCGCATTTTCCTGCTGCACCGGCGATCAGAAGGTAATCCTTGATTTCAAGCAGGGAATAGTAGCGCTTCAGGGTGACCACCTCAGGATCGTCAGCTTTACCGACTGATTCCATGTAGGAAAGCCTATCTGCCAGATTCCCCAATTCTTGTCCGAGCGCAGAACTAAACAAGTCGTCGCAGGCAGCTTCTTTGAGGAGGTTAAACTGGGTTTCCGAGGAGAGAATGTTTATAGAGACTGAGTCTTGCAGGCTGCGCAGTTCGGTGAGGCGACTGTCGTTGATGCTCGAGCTGATGCTAAATGCAGTAACGAAAATTGCGGCGGTAATGATGAACGCTAGGGCGTATTTCTTCCAGTCTTGTTTCATGTAATGAGACTAATCCAAATCAAGCAGTTTGTAAATCCGAGCTATCTCCATGCGGCCTGTTTGCTCAAAGCTACATTGGCGACTGATCGGATGATCCAGAAAGGTGCAATAATCGAATAAAGGACCGTATAGCAGGCTATATCGGTTATTTTTGGGCGGTTGCCCTTGGAGAGTCGTGAGCCCAGATAGATAATAGTAAATATGATAAGCAGAGCAATAATCCCGCCGAACATGATGGGGCTCGTGTGCAAGTAGAACCAATCAAAGGTCGGCCATGACCACTCAAAGGCGCGCATGCCGATAGCATCAAGGCGGGTAATAAAGCTACTGGTCGAATTGATAAAGTCATAGAGCAGAGTTGTAACAACAAATATGACAGCGGCAGTGGAAATCAACATGAACGGCAGGATGAATCCTCCGATATGTCCAAACTGCGGTTTGAATATCATACCGCGATAGTCACGAACGTTGTGGAGGAATCCGGAGGTCCAGCGAACGCGCTGTTTGTATAGGGTTGGAATGGTCTTTGGAGATGAAGTATACACCACTGCGTCATGTGCGTTTACAATCTTCATGCCATTGCTTTGCATGCGCAGTGCCATTTCCATATCTTCGGTGTTGTGCGCCTTTTTGTAGTAGCCGATAGTTTCAAAGACTGATTTTCGAAAAATAGAAAATGGTCCTGGTGTAACGTAGAGCGCATTGAGTTCTGCCAGCACACTGCGCAAAAAAACACCGAGGACGTATTCAACTTTCTGAAGGCGTTGAATGACAGATCGTGGATTGAAGACATGGAGCGACGGAACGACCGCCATGACCTCTGGCTGTTCAAAACGCTTCATGATGCGCGTCAGGGCATCCTTTTCGGCATAGGAGTCAGCATCAAGGCATCCTACGAACGGTGTCGTGGCGTGCTGTATGGCAAGATTGAGGGCCGTATGTTTGCCTCCATTTTCTTTGTGAATGACGTCGATTTGCGGATAAGTTATTTTATAGGTTTCAAGGAGGGCGGCAGTGCCATCAGATGATCCATCGTTGACCGCAACAATCTTGAGCCTATCCTGCGGATATTCAAGTGCGAGGAGTGACTCAATTGTTTTTCCTGCTGTCTTCTCCTCGTTAAAACAGGGGACAATGATAGTAACTGCGGGAAGTGCCGAATAGTCAGCTCGTGGCTGTGAAAGTCGCCCCTTGAGGGTTTTACGGTGTTCAAGATAGGTGATCAGCATGAACACTTCGAAGTAGAGGGATACAAAAAGCACGACAAGCGTAGCTATATCTCGGGAGGATTCCATTGGGCACAGTATGCCATATTTCGCAGGTTTTTTCCATAGAAATTATATGTAACTTCTGGTACAGTATAGTGAAGGTGCCGCGATTTGTTTTTGTGAGAGAATAGCGCTACATTGTATATTCATGAGCCAACATATTAGTATTGAAGATCCAAAGGAAAAAGAGCTTATAGAGGCGCTTGAAAAGCGTAATGACGCTGACGCAATGCGTATCAAACGTTTCCTCAAGATGCCTGACCTTTCGCGTACCGCAGGCAGCCCCCTCAAGGAGGTTGTTGATCGTACACTCAAAGTGGACGTTATCAAAGATCTCGATATCATTCAGGTTCCCGAAATCATTTCTGCAAAGATTTTGTTTGACCTTTTCAACATGCCGCCAGGTCATCCCGCGCGTTCAAAATCAGATACATATTATGTTGATGAAGAGCATATTCTTCGCACTCACGATACTGTATTCTGGTATTACTATCTCAATCAACCAGAGGTTAAAGAGCGCATCAAGCGCAGGGAACCAATAGGAGCAATGTGTTTCGGCAAGGTCTATCGAAAAGATGAGATTGAC
>CAZRRZ010000016.1:0-13069 GCA_964602725.1 uncultured Candidatus Saccharibacteria bacterium
CTTTGCGATTTCCTTGAGCGGCTGAATCGAACCTATTTCATTATTAACCATCATGATGGAAACAAGGACAGTAGTCGGCTTGAGCGCATGTTTCAATTCATCAATAGATACAACACCAGCACGATCAACCGGCAGACGCGTAATTTCGCAGCCATACATTTCTAGCATCCGCGCGGTCTCGATGATGGAAGAATGCTCAATTGCGGAGATAATAATGTGCGGACGAATTATTCCCTTTGCGCGTGCAGCGCGTACGATGCCATCCAATGCCAAATTATTCGCCTCCGTTCCCCCACTGGTAAATACTATCTCATCAGCATGAGCGTGGATCAGATCAGCAACTCTCTTTCGTGCATCTGCCAGCGCTTTTTTTGCCAACACACCCTCCTTATATAAAGAGGATGGATTGGCATAGGACTGTGTCGAAAACTTCCCCATCTCACGCAACACATGCGGATCGATAGGGGTAAGCGAAGCGTAATCAAGATATATCCGTTTCCTGAACATGCATAGAATGTAACATAAAAAACGTGTATAATCTTCCCATGACTTCATTATTGGCAAATCCTCTTCTTCTCGGATTTATCATCCTAGCTATTGCCACGCTTATCTTGCTTGGCCTTGTTATTTGGATGTACCTCAAAATGCGTCGTTTTCTTATCTCTGTCGATGCACATAATATAAGCGATTCGCTTGCTCATGTTTCAACCAACCTCCTCGAGCTTCAGTCTTTTCGATCTGATATGCAAAGCTATCTGACTAATGTTGAAAAGCGTCTGCGCAAAAGTGTCCAGTCAGTTCACACGGTACGCTTCAATCCCTTCAAAGGCACTGGTGGCGGGGGCAATCAAAGTTTTGCCACAACCCTCATCAACGAAGAGGGCGACGGGGTTATCATCTCCAGTCTATATTCCCGCGATCACGTCAGCGTCTTTTCCAAGCCGGTAAAAAAACATGCCTCAGAGTACGAACTATCAGAAGAAGAACGCGAATCCCTAGATTCAGCCAAAAAAGCTTTCGAAGTTTAAAATACGGTGGCATTTACTTTCGCCTCTAGGTGTGGTATACTACTGCTAGATCGATACGCAAGCTCGTTGACAGCGAGTCTGAAGCAGTCTCTTGGTTTTTGACCAATGGGACAGGCACGATCAACCAACTCTCTTCCCTAGTGGAAGACAACCAAGAAAGGAGAACGGTTATGAAAACTAATCGTCTCGCCGCGACCATTCTGGTCGCATTCTCCCTTTGTGTTGTCAACATGAGGGGAATCGAAGTACCGACAGGATTGCCGGATTCTATCAAAGCCGTGGGCAACCTTGAGGCTTTTCGAAGCTGGATTGTGACGAATCGACAGGTTCGTGCCAATTTCGCTCTATACTTCACGACTACCCAAGGTGTGTATGATGGTCTGGGCGGATCTGAAACCATAACTTTCAAAAGTTACACGGGGTTTCAACAGTACATGGCTAGTAATTGCTTTAGATTGTTTAACCAGAAGCAATCAGCAATGAATCCGACCACTCAGGTCGAAAGCGTCTTTGATGTAGCCTACGACCAGCCAGACCTCAATCCAAACGGATACACCTATCCAATATCTATCGACACACCAATAGGCAAACCTATAACAGTGACCTCTAATTCCTTCGTGAACCTTCCCACACGCAAAGAGTACGCCTATATAAAGGTTCCTGGGTTAAAAAAATTTGTCGTCGAGGTGAAGGGGCTGTACACCAATTCTTGGCCTGCCGAGATTGGACGTCCAGCGCAAATACCTCCAATCGGGTTCAACCCGCCGCAGTTTCCACCGGAATTGACGACCAACAACTATGTCATCCTCAATCGTTGGTACTCATTGGGGACGAACGAGGTCACATTCTCAATCACCGTCGGACCTAATACCCGCCGTTACAATCGTTTTGGAGAGGCTCTCGACAAACCTCCAATCGCTACGATCAGCGGCAGCAACATAACTGCTTCATTTGCTCGCTGGGCAACTGTCAGTATCGAATCAAGTTCCGACCTAAGCAATTGGAGCATGGTAACGAACTTCGTTGACTCTAACGGCCTCGGCACCATTTCAATGCCGATGCCAATCAAGAAAAACTGCCCGATGGAATTTTTCCGAGTCGGTGCGCACTGAATCCTTTCGCGGTGTAAAATACACTGTTCACGAAAGGATTCTTTTTGTTTATACTATTTTATTTATATCTCCTCAACAGAAGAACTAACGATCTGTAAATCAACACTACTTACTTTTACTTCTAAAGCACCTGCTGCATCATACACAGTAAGAGTAAACCTATATCTTCCCGTTAACGCATTCGATGTTGAAAATGTTTGCTGTCCACTTGCAAGTCCTCCCCATGATGCCACTGGAGCGCCATTTGCAGGAGTTATCACAGCACTAAATCTATTATACCCAGCAGTTGCCAATGCCGGATTAATATTCCACTTCAATTTGAACTGTGAGCCTTTGACCACTCTGAGGGACTTATCTGACGTGACACTATCATCATAATCTGTATCACTAAGTGTTTTGGATGGTGATGCAATCATCAATCTCAAACCGGAATTTGCAGGTGTAGACGCTACACTATATATTACCGGATTACCACAAGCGAGACCATCACTACTGCGTACAATCTGGTATGTATAAGTCCCGGGGATAAGACCAAGATCATCATCGACGATTGTATCGGAAAATCTAGTACGATCAACCTCCACCCCATCTCTATTCAATCTATACCACGTCCCACCACTAGAAAGAGTTACGGGGATAAACACATCACCATTCGAGGTCGTAATGGTCCCGATGGCGCAAGTGATTGGTTGGGATACCCTCGGTGGACAACCAGGTCCTGGTGAACAGATAACTACACCGGAACCAGGAACGAGAGAGTTGACGGTAAAATCAACCCACCCCACTGAACTAGGCTCCCAAGCATAGCCACTAAACGCTCCACTGGTAGGATTGTACGTCACTCCACCAGAGCCACTCTGGTGGTTGGTGCCAGATAGATGCAACCATCCTGTTGTGCTGTCTTCAGCCGCCATAGAGAGAATACGTGCCCAGCCGCTCACTTTTCCGCTTGATAAATCCACCCGCGGCGCACAGTTCGGCGGTACTGCTAGATTGTTTGTCGTGGAAATAGGAGCACCTTGACCTGGACTGTCATTTGCTGACTCTGATGATGGGCAACCACTTACACTTGATGGATTGAAACTCAACCAACCAATATTGGGAGACCAGGCATAGCCACTGAGACTTGCGACGGCGGTCTGACCAGTCGACGTAGCCGCGGTCACACCATACGAGACTGGTGGTGTGATAGATACAGTATATATTTGTTGTATTTCCGCTGCAGTCAAAGCTCGACTATAAATACGCACATCATCGATAGAGCCATTGAATCCACCTGTGGTGCTCGTACATATATTGTGTCCAATACATGGTGTATTTTGACCGCCACTTAACGCGCCGTTGAATGGGGAGTTGCTGGTTCCGGCCGCTACACCATTTATATAGTATGTATATCTCGAAACGCCATCATAAGTAAGCGCCACGT
Organism: uncultured Candidatus Saccharibacteria bacterium; assembly: GCA_964602725.1. Lineage (GTDB taxonomy): Bacteria > Patescibacteriota > Minisyncoccia > Phycocordibacterales > PALSA-1337 > C7867-002. Next base: position 3,567 of record CAZRRZ010000016.1, read on the forward strand.
GATACCACGTATTCGCTTGGAGAGCAGTTGTCGATATGATACCGCACGAACCATATGTATTGTTGACTGTGGTAAATGCGCATCTCAACTTTCCTGAGTTTGCACCATCCATCAATTCAAGAACGTATCTCAAATTGTATCCAAAAAATCTCCACTGCGTCCCGATTACGTTTGGCTTGATCCAAAGTGACAAAGTAACACTTGTTAAGCTGGTCAATGCTGACGGTGCCGGGAGACTTATGCGATCATTCACACCATCAAGACTGACTGCTTTTGCGCCAACAATACCAGTCACAAATGTTGGACCATTGAGAAGTGTCGCGTCCAAATCGTTACCACTTACATCATCGGCGGTATTATCATCAAAGGTATAGTGAACCACTGGACCGAATAGATTGTCTACTCCACTGCCATTGTTGGTAGAACTGAAGCTCAACCAACCAATATTTGATGACCACGCCCAGCCTTTGAGATCAAAAGTAGCCGCATGCGATCGGGTGACTTGCACACCACCTATAAATATCAGAGCGAACGCAGCAATAAGTATGTTTTTTTTCATATGACTACAAATATAGGGGTAATTACTCCTATATTTTACAACACTTCGCCGACCAGTACGAATATATGTGGGGACAACCAGAATATACAGTCATGCCACTATTGCATAGCATCAACCATAGATGGCCATGTCTCAACCATAAGAAGTCCTTTCCGACCGCTATTTTGATCACCGAAACCTGCATCAGCCCAGATTTCTTCGGTCACAAATGGCATAAATGGGTGGAGGAGCTTGAGAATGGTTCTCAACGTGTGTAATAGGAATTGAATACGGGATGTTGCAGATTGTGTATCACTGCCGGAAATGATTGGCTTACTTTCTTCAAGAATAATGTCAGCAAATTCATGCCATGCATAGTGATAAATCTTTTCTGCAGCAATATAGAACTTGAAGGTGTCCATTTCTTTTGTAACTTCGGCGACTAGTTGCTGAACACGCTCGGTATGCGCAATATCAGACGCTGACCAATCTTTAAATTCAGGGTCATACGTAACTGAAACTGCTTTGACTTCTACCTGTCCTTCGACAGGCTTACCCCTTTCCCCTTCTGCGGTAGAAATAATGAATCGCGTAATATTCCAAATCTTATTAACGAACTTTTTGTATCCAGAAACTTTATCTTCAGAAAGTGCCAGTGATGTTCCTGGTGTATTCCCCACAACGAGTCCCATACGGAAGGCGTCTGTACCGAATTTTGATGTTAATGTAAGTGGGTCGATCACATTTCCCTTACTTTTACTCATTTTTTGACCCTTTGCATCGAGCACAAGGCCGTGAAGATAAACTGTTTTGAAAGGAACCTTCCCTGTTACATATAGGCCAAGCATAATCATGCGTGAGACCCAGAAGAAAATGATTTCTCCGGCCGTCTCCATGACATCTGTTGGGTAATAATTTTTGAAATCAGCGCCATCAGGATAGTTCAACGTCGCAAACGGCCACTGAGATGATGAGAACCAGGTGTCGAAAGTGTCTGTATCCTGAATAAGTTTTGCGCCACATGACTCGCAGGTGGTCAATTTATTTTCCAAATCAACAAACCCTTTGACGCAGGATGGATTTGTACATAACTTCGCAGGAATAGGAATACCCCACACAATCTGACGAGAAATATTCCAGTCAATAATATTTTCTAGCCAGTGCGTAGTGATCTTTTCATAATGATCAGGGATATACGTAATTTCCTTGGATCTAATTTTTTCCAAAGCTTTCTCGGCAAGTGGCTTCATCTTCACAAACCACTGATTGCGGATCTGTGGCTCAATGAGTGTGCCGCACTTGTAACAGGTACGGACAACGTGCTTGTAGTTGGTATCAATTTTTTCAACCAAGCCTTTTGATCGCAATTTTTCAACGATGAGCGGGCGAGCTTTCTTGATATGCTGGCCTGCGAACTCTCCCGCGATGGGCAAAAGCTTGCCATTGTCATCTATCACCTGCTCCTTGTCGAGCTTGTGACGTTCTGCAATATCAAAATCCACCGGATCATGCCAAGGTGTGATAGTCATGACACCAGTACCAAACTCCATATCTATAGCCTCGTCTTTTATGATGGTCGCCGTTATAGGCCCATTGATCCATTCCAAATCAATTTTTTGCCCCTGCTTGTATTCCGTATACCGCTTGTCAGCCGGATGCATGACCACATATTTGTCACCAAATTTTGTCTCAGGACGTGAAGTACCGATGGTAAATGGACCGTATTTGAGATAATAAAATTCATCGACACGTTCCTCATCCTTAATCTCCAGATCAGAAAAAGCAGTCTGATGCTTTGAACACCAGCTGACGATACGCTTGCCGCGATAAAGTAAATCATCATCCGACAGTTTCTTGAAGGTATTGTAAACCGTCTTGACCACATCAGGATCGAGTGTGAATTTCTCGCGTGACCAATCGCACGAGGCACCCATTTTCCTGACCTGCGACTTGATGTGCGATGAGTTGGTCAGGGTGAAATCTAAGATCTCTTCATAGAGTTTTTTGGGCTCAATATCAAAACGAGTCCTTCCCTCTTTTTCCAACTTTTTTTCATACACTACCTGAGTTTCGAATCCGGCATGATCAAGCCCTGGGAGCCATAATGTCCGGTGGCCACGCATGCGCCTATATCGAGTCATAATGTCCTCTATAGTCATGACCAGTCCATGTCCTGCATGAAGAGAGCCATTGGCGTTGGTTGGCGGCATGATGATAGTAAAAGGCTTGGCGTCTTTTGAGGTAATGCCAGCCTCTATACAAGTATCTGGATTGAAAAAACCACTGTCTTCCCAGAGTTTGTAGATGCGATCCTCGGTTGCAACTGGATCGTAGGGTTTGAGAAATTTTTGGTTCATGTTCATACACTCTAGCAAAAATACGTCCAAAAATCATCTGTCATATTTCAGTAACAAAAAAAGGGGTGAGTCCCTAGGAGGTTACCGTTGCAAGTTGGACAACGGTGCTCCCAAGAACTCACGCCCGAGCATGTACGGGTTCAGAGTGATGATGAAGATGGTGAAGGAGTTGATACCTTCTCCATTGTTTTTTTGCAAAGCGTGGAAGCAGTTTGAATGCTGCCAAGCCGCCGATAACGAACGCGAGAACCACGGCCCATGTGACTGGGTCGGTGGCGGCCGTCGGAATCAACACGACAGCATCCGCAAACGTTTCCTCCCGGAGTGTGACCGGGTGGATGTATCGCTGTTGCAGCAAGGCGCTGGCTTTTTCAGCAGTGTTGGTGCTGGGAAGCAAATACGCTTTGACCGTAACAGGCAAAACCATCATGACAATGAACACGAGCAAGACGCCACGAATGAGTTTCATAACGGCCTTTCATGTTTCGTGTAGGCAACCTACACGGCTGGGCATATTTTATATGCATTTATACATGTTTGTCAAGAGCAACATATCCACAGGTATACGCATGTAGTCCCATACAAAAAACACCCCTTTCGAGGTGTCTTTTGTATGTTACCGAGTATTATACTCAGAAAATGAGTTATACACGAGTGACATTCTTTGCACTTGGGCCCTTTTGGCCATCAACTACTTCGAAAGAGACAGTGTCTCCAACCTGAAGTTCATTGAAAGTGGTTCCGACCACGTCATTTGAGTGGAAGAAGAGGTCCTTTGCTTCGCCTTCGCGAGCAATGAATCCAAATCCTTTCTCAGTGAGGGTCTTGATTTTACCTTGCATGATTTTTTGATGTTAAGCTAATATTGCGAAAAAACTCGACGCGCTCTCTCGTAGGAACGAGTATAGCATACCCTGTTGTATTTACCTAACTCTGTAGAGAATGTTACTCCACACGATCAAACGTAAACCACCTCATTGTGCCGACAGGTATCTTGTAAACATTCTCGATAACCCAGCGCGCATCTTGCATATTGGCATGCGACCAATCAAAACCGAGCTTATCTGCCGCTGACTTGAGGGCGGCAAGGGAATCCCCTTCTATTTCAATATATGGCGGGATCTTCGGCCACGAATCAATATCGAATGTTACACCAAATGCTTTAAGAGTATGGCGTTTTTTCTGCTGGCGCCTATACGCAACAAATCCGATAGCTTCAAACAACTGAACCGCTTTCTCGAGATCGCTAACTTTTTGTTCGATTTCGTGCGCTACACCCGTTCCCAATGCGTGCTGTTTATAGGTGAGCTTGACTGAGTCGCCACTTTTTCGTACACGAATAAATTTCTGCTCTTCGCGCCACGTCAGATCCTTATTATAGATAATGACTTCTTCTAGCATGACTTCCCCATGATCAACAGCGCCTAGGGCAAGAAGTTTTTGTATCATCGCTTCTTTGTCGATATCAAGAAAACGGACTTCGATTTCTTTATTATTCATGTAGCCCTACGGGGAATCGAACCCCGATTCCAGCCTTGAGAAGGCTGTGTCCTAACCGTTAGACGATAGGGCCATACGTTTTGCACGTGGCAAAACTGTAACCTGTTTTTTACTTTTTATCAAGCCACTCTTTTTCTTGACGCACCAAGAGATCCTCGGCCCGACTTGGGTCCTTCATGAGCATCTTCACGGCGCGTTCCATGCGGATGGATTGCGAGCCTTTTATAAGGACAATGTCCCCTGGCTTCACGATTGATTGGATGAATGTGCCCGCTTCAATCGATGTATCAAAAGCGTGGACCTGTTCGCCCGTAAAACCTTTCGTCACCGCTTCATCTGCCGTCGCGCGTGAACGTTGTCCAACCGTAATAAGCACATTCGCTATGCCCACAACTTCCTTTCCAATACGACGATGCTCCTCTGTGGAATATTGGCCAAGCTCCATCATGTCACCAAGCACCACGATCTTGGAACCACTACACTCGAGCTCTTTCACCGCACTGAGTGCAGAAATGACTGCGTCTGGCGATGAATTGTAGGTATCATCTATAAGAGTGGCGTCGTTGATGCCAGCAATGAGATTCATACGTCCCTTTGGTGCATCATAGTGATTCAAACCATTGACGATAACTGGTACGGCTACGGTGCGCTCCATACCAACCGCGGCAGCAGCCAAAAGCGGGTACATGTAGGATTTGCCGAGCAACCCATGTACCGAAACCGGCGCACTCGTGCCGCTCATAGTGAGATCAAATGTAAAACCGGTAGGAATTTTTGGAAATTCGTATACCACTTTTTGTTCACTCCCTTTTACATCCGCAGTATCCACTGTACCAAATGAAATAATCTTCACCCCCCTTTCTTTGACGCGATCAGCCAATGAGAGCACCTTTGGGTTGTCTGCAAATAATATTAAGGTACCGCCATCCTTTACCGCCATTGCGAGCGACGCCTTTTCTTCAAATACATCTTCGGGAGATGTAAAGAACTCTACATGAACCGGCATCGTACTTATCTGGGTAATAACCGTTACATCTGGCTTCAACCATGCCGCTATGCGTTTGATGTCATTGGGGTGATCGGCACCAATCTCAAGTACAAGACAATCTGGATATTCATTTTTTGATAAAATAAGTTTTGCACCTCTTACAAGATTTTGCATCCAACCCGAAATACTACGCCACGCATTTGGGGCGCCAATAACCGTGAGCGGTAATCCGGTCTCGCTATTGAAGCTCTTTTGACTCTTACGGACGTAGCAGATACCGGTACCGTCGGCATGACAGAGGTGAGAGTTGCTGAGCACGCTATAGATGGCATCTTTGGTTGAAGTTTTGCCTACACTCCCTGTCACGGCAACTATAAAGGGCTTGTACTTGGCGAGAATGAGTCGAGATTCGAGGGTCAGCATGGCAACCACGATGTTCTTGAAGAATTTCATGTATGTGACCCATTATAGTCGGATTTTGATGAAAAAGAAAATGAACTGACTTACCTGTCCGGCGGCACATTGTAATAATCAATCAAAAACTTTGTTAGCTCACTAAATGGCTCCACCAGTGTGTCGGATGCGTATTGGGTACTTTTGGGATACTTTTGATACAAGAAAATGATGAACTTTGGATCATATGCGGGAAAATATGCCACAAACGAGTGGAGATATCGGTCTGCATAATATGTCCTAGCGGCTGGATCGGCAATCTGAGCAGTGCCTGTTTTTGCGGCTACACTATAGTGTTCCATCTTAAATTCACCCTTGCGCAGTGCCTCGTCTACGGCTTTTACCAGCATACGCGTCACTTCCTCGACACTCTCTTGTTTCAACACCTGCACACCTGTATCCACAGGTATAATCCGTTGTGCTCCGTCGGTATAATTTATTTCCTGCACAAGCCGGGGCTTGACCAATTTCCCTTGGTTGGCAAGCGTGGCCAGGGCACGCGTAACGGCTATAGGCGACAGTGCAATACCCTGCCCGAATGCCATTGTGGCAATTTCCACATCACGGCCGGTCTTCATGTTCGCCACCAATCCGGCGGTCTCATTGGGCTGCTCGATACCTGTCTTTGCACCAAAACCAAATGAGGAAAAGTATCTTACAAAATTATCCTTGCCTATCTTCAAGCCTATCGCCGCAGCACCAACGTTCAAAGACTGGCTTAATATTTCCTGGACAGGGGTTTCAGGACCGCGAGCCTTTTTGTCAAAGTTTGATATGTTCTTTCCACTCAATGTCATGGTACCCGTGTCATCATAGGTCCATGTTGGTGTAATAACCTCAGTATCAAGACCTATAGCGACAGTGAGTGGTTTCATGATCGAACCCATTTCATAGGCATGCTCCACCAGTGGATTTGAGAGGACAGAGATGCTCTTCAATTTTGAAATATCATTCGGATCAAACGTAGGTAATGACGCCAGAGCGATGACATCTCCGGTTTTTGGATCCATAATGATACCTCCGATCTCTTCGGGTTTCCACTGATTACTTGTCTTCATGAGAATCTTCTCCAAGTACCCCTGAACCGTCGGCTCAATCGTCGTCACGATGTCACCGTGAGCCGTATCGGCATTGAATACAGAATCATGAGCACTGGTAAAAAGCTGTGCAAAAATATTGGCTGACGAGGCAAAATGGGGACGGCTCAGAATATTTTCATATGACCGCTCAAGACCGTAGCGACCCTCAATGGTCCCCGCCGTGCCCTCACTTTCACCAACAATACCGAGAGCATGCGCCGCCAGACTTCCACCCGGATATGAGCGAATGATTTCTTTGGTCACCCCAATGCCCGGGAGAGACAGCGCGCTCACCTGTTGCGCAAGTGGCGCTTCAATCTTCTTTACCAACTCTTCGTATGGATCATTGGCTAGAGCAGCTTTTTTGAGAAATTGCTCCTCATTAATAGTGAGGTAGTGCGAAAGAGCTTGATATGTCCCCTGTGAATCCTTGATCATTTTGGGATTCATGTATATCAGATAATTTGCAGACAACGTGGCTGCGGTAGAATGAGTGCCATCCTTTGATGTAAACGTGATTGAACCCCTATCAACAAGAGCGGAGACTGGTTTGACGTATTGTTTTTGAGCCTTGGCGACATATTCAGAGCCGCGCCGGATCTGCGTGTTATACAAAGAAACTCCGAGGCCACAAGCGGCCACGACAATGCCTATCAATATGATACGTGTTCGAAATCGTTGTTTAGAGTTCATGACCGACCAAAGCAATGCGTCCCAATGAAGCGGTACGGGAGATGTATGCACTTACCTTTCCCTGATCAAATCCACGTTCAGAAACAGCGTCTGGGGTAATCGTATGGGACAAGGCAATATATTGACCATCAAGACTATCTACAGCACCATTGAGTGTCTTCGTTTGCGCCACCACCTGTTGAAGCGCAACAGTGTGAGAGATAACCCGATAGAGATTGACAGAATATACCGCCACGAGCACAGCGCTAGTCGCCAAAAGAGCCAATGTGATGTGGCGACGATATGTATGAAGTGTTGTGTATGTGTGTGCAAGTGCTTTAGTCATGGTATGTGGTTTTATGCTGATAAACTACGTTAGTATTGTTTTTCCAAAATTCTTAACTTTGCGCTACGTGATCGTGGATTCTCTGCCCTTTCTTGGTCTGTAGCAATCAGTGGTTTTTTTGTGATAATGTGTGCACCTTCCGTTGCTTTTTCTTTATTAAAATCTTTAACAATGCGATCTTCAAGACTGTGAAATGAGATGACCTGCATTCGCCCTCCCGTATTAAGTGCCGCGTAGCCTTTCTTCAGTCCTTCCTTGAGAGCGCCAAGCTCATCATTGACCGCAATTCGTAATGCTTGAAATGTTCTAGTAGCCGGATGTATTTTCCCTCTCCTATAAAACCCTGGTACACACGACTTCACAATCTCCGCAAGTTCACCAGATGTTTCTACGTGCTTCTTTTCTCGGTATGAAATAAGTGCTCTAGCAATCTTGCGTGCAAACCTCTCTTCTCCGTATCCGAATATCACATTGGCAATGTCCTCTTCTACCCAATTGTTCACAATGTCTTTGGCAGTGAACGGATACTTTGATGGATCCCCCATGGTCATGAGTAACGGCTCGTCCTTCTGGAAAGTAAATCCTCTGCCGGAGTTGTCCAACTCATCGGACGAAATTCCCAAATCCAAGAGGAACATATCTGCGCCGACTAGATTGTTGGCCGCCAAGACTTTGTCTAGGTTGCGATAATCTTCATTGGCCAGAATGATGCGCTCTGCTTTGCCCTCCAATACCTCATATCCTCGCTCTATAGCTTCAGGATCGCGATCGAGACCGATGACGGTGATCTTGCCTGTACAAGCTTTGGCGATCGCCAGAGCGTGTCCTGCACCACCAAGCGTGCCATCGAGGTAGGTTACGGGAGCAGTGTCGGAAGTTTTTTGCGTGATTGGCGCAAAACCCTCTAGCACTTCGTGTAAAAGAACCGGTACGTGGACGGTGTCCATATAAGTGAGCTATTTTGCCAGATTCTCTTTGCCCAATTTCTCAGCAAGAGCATCCGCCTTAAGCTCGACCTCATGAACATACGAATCCCACGCGTCTTCGTTCCACAATTCAACGCGATCTTTGACGCCAATAAAGGCGACATTCGATTGCAGTTTTGCTCGCTGGCGCAAATGCTCCGGAAGGAGCATGCGACCAACAGCATCAACCTCGACCTCAACCGCGCGACCCAGAAGGTAGCGGTTGAAGCCACGGTTGTCCGATGAGAGCATCGAAGATTCAGACAGTGACAAACGTCCAGAAACTTTTTCCCACTCGCTCACCGTAAAGATGAACAAGCACGAATCAAGTCCAGGCGTAACTACCACCGTCTTCCCCATTTCCTTGCGGAATTTGGCTGGAAGTGACAAGCGGTTTTTGTCGTCGATAGAATGTCTGTATTCCCCGATTAACATACATCGTGCGAGAGTCAGTGGCCTTACGAAAATCTCGACTGATTTCCTTATACCACTTCATCCCACTTGATGGATATTATATCCCACTTTGCCCTAAAATGCATGCAAAACAAGGTGGGGATAACTTACAAAAAAGCACGCGCTGGGCGTGCTTGAGAAAGTGTTTCGTG
>CAZRRZ010000017.1:0-13010 GCA_964602725.1 uncultured Candidatus Saccharibacteria bacterium
GACTTCAAGACACTACTTCTCAAGGCCAAGCAATTTGGAGCTGATTCAATCATTGCAATAGTCGTCGAAGCAGATGCCAACACTCTCATCAAGCAAGCATCTGACATGGGTATCAATATTCCGCTTTTCTGTCACAAAGCTGATTGTATGACTGATAAGATCTTGGCAAATTATGCTCCTGCACTCGAGGGTAGCATCTACTTTGATTCGCCGATCTCGCCCGAGTTTGCGCAGAAGTACACCTCTCGATTCGGATCAGCAGACGCTGGCCTCATGGAAGCTGCCGCGTTCAGCTATGAAAATATAAAGAATTTATTTCTTGCTGAGCAAACGTGCAACAAAGATAGTCAGTGCGTAGTCAACTATTTCAGCAACACTGAACGAAGGGCCGACAGCGCTCTTAGTGGTATAAGATATGTTGATAGAATGGCTACTCTCGATCAGAAATTCTATAAGATAACCGGGGGTAAGCCTGTGGAGATACAGTTGTAATAAGACAATCAAGCGCCTTACTCCACCACCATCTTTCCCTCCTTAACCACCTTCACCATCGTCGGCGTGTCGATGATTCCAATCTCATTCACGTGAAGCTTACCGAGAACTCCCTCGAAGTCACCGGTACTTTGAATCTGCTGGGCAATGAATTCAGGTGATGGTTTTGCTTCGCCACTAGACGTCTCAGACGCTCGAACAATCACATTAAAGGCATCGTATACGTTGGCCGCACCAAAACTGAGTTCGCGGTTATAGATTGATTTGAATTGCGTCTCAAAATCAGATGCGACTTCTGCATATCCGATTGACCACAGACCTTCAAATACCGATTTGTCCTTAGCTAACTCAAAATATATAGTCGACGATAGATTACGAACACCTTGTTCATTAAGTTGCTTAGCCAAGATCTCAAGTTCAGGAGAAAGAGCGAGTAACGCATACAGATCAGCTTTAGGTGTCGATCCTTTCGCTACGATGGCCTTGAAATCTCTGTCGCCGGGCTGGAACATTTCATCAGACACAATAGTAATGCCGTATTCTCCCGCATATTGTTTGAGCGCCGCATAAACTGCAGCAATTCCCTGATTGTTTACATGAAAGATACCGAGCGTGTGCAGATTGCGATTCTTCATTTCCGCCAAAAAAGACTTTGCCGCAGTATCAGGCGTAGTAAATAAGATGAAATTGTAATCACCTTCTGCAATCTTCGGGTCAAAGGCAATATCTATGTGCACAATGTGTTCCTTTTCAGTTATCGGCGAGACAGCATTCCCTATCGGCGCATACGCATCAATGATCGCATCAACCTTGTCTACCTGAATGAGTTTATTTGCCGCACTGATCGAAGTCTTCGGGTCAAAAGCACCATCTTCAATAACCAAATCGTACTTGTATTTAGTTCCAGAGACACTCTTCTGAGCCATCTCAAGAGCATGCTTCATACCCTCGCCAACGAAGGCCTGCGTGCCAGACAACGGCAAAATTGCTCCAATCTTTATGGTTTTAGTTGATTCCGCTCCATTGTTCCGTCCAGCCATAATAAGGCCGACAATGACAACGAGGCCGATGAACAGGGCTACAATCTTTTTTGAGTTAATAGGCATGGTTGAAATGATTATATGAATAATCGGCTTGAGTGTACGATAAAGTTATGGTATTGTAAATCTGTCGGCGAAAACCGACAAATACACCATGCTTGACCGAATACTCCAAGAACTCAACCTGCCAGAAAACGCCCAGAAGATTTTTGGGTCTCTTATTGATAAGGGCCCATCTACCGCACGCCTGATCGCTGAGCGCCTCGGCATGCCTCGCCCTTCGGTGTATGACAATATTAAAATCCTGATACAGCACGGCCTCGTCACCGAACGCGACGAAGAAAATAAGAAAATATTCTCTGTTGATGATATTCAAACCATTCCCAACCTTCTGCAATCAAAAATCGAGTCGCTCCAATCCGAAAAAGCCTCATTCGCGAAGATGCTCCCCTCTCTACTCAAGAAGACTTCTTTTATTGAACCGAAGATAAAATTTTACTCGGGCAAAGAGGGTCTGCGACAAGTCATGAACCATATCATGTGGCATCGAAACATAACGACCACGATTATGTGGCCCATGCATGAGGTACTCAATGTTCTCGGCGCTGAGTACCTTGAGGAAATAAACCGCAAAAGGATCAAACGAAACATCTCAATTCGCGGTATTTATCCACACAAATCAAAGCCTGACCTCAAAAAATATCCGTTCCTTGGTGTTGGTGGCGGCCATCTGCGCGAAATACGTCTTGCGCCAAAGAATATGTCCTGGGACATGGGCTATTGGATGTACGAGGACAAGGTCGCCTTTATTTCTTCTCAAAAAGAATCTTTCGGCTTTATTATTCACAGCCGAGACTTTGCCAATCTCATGAAGACACAGTTCGACACGATCTGGCATCTATCAAAGCCAGTCAAGGCAGAGCCGCAGCATACTGATGCGTTTTTGGAAGGGATAAAAGAATAAACATAAAGCAAAAACCGCTCACTCAGCGGTTTTTGCTTAGTAAATTGGTATCTAACTATCTACTCACTGATAAGAACCGGCTTCCCATTAACCACCTTATTTACAAGAAATGGTTTGGTGAATGCTCTCTTGCCATCTGAAACAAGGTTGCCCGATGCACCAGAATACGTCTTTATCGTAGCAAGGTAATCAGCAACCTTATCCGGATCTGCACTCTTTGTTTCCTTAATAGCCTTAGCAATCATCATGACAGCATCGTAGGCAGAGTCTGCCCCGATTTCAACTTCACGATTAAATTTCTTCATATACGCATCTGCGAACGTCTTAGTAGGCGTCAAGAATGTAAGAAGTGTCATACCGTCGCAGGTACCAAGACAATTATCCAAATTCTTCTGATCAATCGTAAGGGCGTAAACGGGTAAATTGATCGACAACTGCTTTAACTGCTTTGCAATAATGCTTGTAAGCCCATAACCATCGGTCGTCAATATAATAGAATCGATTGATTTATCATTCTTAATCTTCAATAGCGAAGATCTGACATCGGTCTCTGTAGTTAGTGGTTCGTAAGTAAAACCGATAGTACCTCCAAGTTCAGAGAATCTCTGAGTAAAATTCAAGTCCTGGTCTTTCACCCAAACTTCATTCGCTCCCAATAAAGCAACCTTTCTTGCGCCTTTGTTATAGGCGTAGTCGGCCAAATTTCTTGAAAGAATAAAGTCGTGTGGCCATGTATTGAAGAGATATTTACCTCCCTCATTGAAATCCTTCACTCCAAGCGAAGGGGAGATGATCACCACCTTGTCCTGATTGGCAAGCTTTACCAATGGCAGACCAGTAATTGACCAGTTTGTGCCGATGATGTACTTCGCACCGTCAGTATTAACTAATTTATTATATGCACTTATAGACTTTTGAGGGGTTGCAGAGTCATCTTCATGAACAACAGAGACGCGTCGGCCATCAATGCCCCCAGCAGAATTTATCTCCTCAACAGCCATATCAATACCATTTCTCGATGCCTCCCCCCATGCAGCGCCATCACCACTTAAGATGAGAATGCTCCCTATCTTAATATCACCAGCCCCTGACGGAGAATCGCTGTTTTTACCTGAAGAAAAGACAACAATCAGCACAATTATCACTATCGCAATGACTCCCCATAGTATTTTCTTATTCATAACTGCTAAAGTAATTACGTTATTAAATTAGCCCTATTCTACTCTTATTTTTTGAATATATCAAAGCTTTTTGACTAAATCTTATTTTACTGTAATGTGTTTGATGAATCACAGTTAACCAATTACGGTTTCACAACTTATATGAGTACACACTGTTCCCATTCCACCAACCAGGTCTGCGACTCCTGTTCATTCAACAAAGCTTCCATGCGAGCATGGAATGAACAACGCCAACTCACCTACGACGAAATCGAACGGGTTCTTTCGATGGCCATCGCGCGCACCGACTACGGCGACATCGCCCTTGTTCTCGAGGAATTCGGCTGCGACATGCTTCCGGAGACCGCATACGAGGACATGGTGAAAACACGCATTACCATGGGCGACTACGGACTTGCCCGCCATGCTGCGCAAAGGGCCGGACGCGAGCTGACGCAAGCAGAATGTGACAAGGTCGCCTACTTCGCCCTGTTCACGAATGAGGACACGGCACAAATTGCGCAGTTAGCCAAAACGGGAAAATTGTCACCTGCTGGCATCAAGGTCCTGATCCCGATTTGTCTCGACCGAGCGCTGCCTCAAATTGCCAGTTGTCTGGGTGAACAAATCAGTTACCAATTCTCCGCGGCAGAAATTGATCGCCTGCACAGGTCGTGCGAAGAGAAGGGTGTCCCCGACCGTCTTCAGTACGTTTATCAGTTACCGACGCTTGTCGTCGCCTGAACGTATCGCTGCCACAGAACAAACCGACCGCGCCCCGAAAGGAGCGCGGTCAATTTTTTATACCGCATCAGCATTATGCATTTTTTGCATATTACTTCACCACTTCAAGTTTCCCACCAACCATCTCACGCACCACCATCTCGCGTTTCGTCTCACAGTCACTATTGAATGAAAACGTGCCACTTACACCTTTGTATTCACCTAGTGACGTCGTTAGATACTGTGATACAGATGTCGGCGTGAGCTCGTGAGCCTTATCCATTGCCTGCGCAAGAACCATAACCGCATCATACGCGTTGATTGCTGTAGCGGATGGATATGATCCATGCTTACTGAAATATTCTTTCTTCATGTCGGCCAATTGAGACGAATCGGTATCAACAGGATTTGAAGAAAGCGGATAATCAACGAACGCTACACGGTCAACAAGAGTAACATCTTTCAATGAATGGTTATTAACCGTAAACGTGTCCGCAACTATTTGCTTATTGAAGCCAAGTTGTTTCAGCTGACGAAACATCGGCTCAACAGAATTAGTGGCATTAATTACCACGAGAGCATCAGTGCGCGCATCTTCAGCCTTGATGCGGGTAATCTGTGTTCGAAAATCTGAAGAAGCCTGATCATAGGTTTCAACAAGTACAATTGATCCACCGTGCTCAATAATTGCACGCGCGACTTCTGCTTGAATTGCTTTTCCATACTCATTTGCAGTAACCAAGAATGATACGCGAGGTGAAGTAAATTTCTGTGCAAGAAATCCTGATAGACCGACTCCATAATCTTTGGTTGTCAGCGCAATGCGGCATGTTTTCGGATTATCATCAAAGTATGAATGGGTCACTCCTATTGGAACCATGCTCAACATATCTGTTTGGCGAACAAGTGGTGCAACTGGACCAATAGCCGACCCACCATCAATAAGTACGAACTTGAACCCTTCGCTTTTAAACAGTTCAAATGCTGAAACGGCTTGCTTTGAATCCCCTCCATAATCTCTTGTCACAATCTCAATAGGTGTACCCTTCACGCCCCCGGCGGCATTAATATGCCCCTCGGCCAGCTTCATACCATTCAATTCCTGCTCCCCAAGTGCGGCGAGAGGTCCTGTCATAAACAAGATATTCCCGATTTTGATCGTTTTTTCTGTAGATTCGCGGTTTCTTCCTGCAAATACAAGTGCCAATATGATAATAATTATGCCGATTCCGATCCATATATGTTTGTTTTTCATGCATATAATTATGGGAGAAATACGAGATTATGTCATATTTGTCGACATTAGTATCAATTTAGAGTATAATTTGCATACATTTAAAGGTTTAAATGTTGACGAATCTTTCGACAGATATGAAAAATAACCAATTATTAACGATTTTGCATGAATTGGGACTGACAGAAAATGAGTCAGCGGTCTACTTTGCCGCCCTCTCCAGTGGCCCAACTACTATCCTCAAACTGGCACAAGCAGCCGAACTCAAGCGCACCACTGTCTATTCCCTGATCGAATCACTCAAACAAAAGGGATTGATGAATATTGAGATTAAAGGATTCAAGAAAAAATATGTTGCCGAAAGTCCCAGCAAGCTCGAAGTCATGCTGGATATACGCAGAAAAAAATTACGAGATGCTTTGCCAGAGTTCGCAGCACTCTACAATCTCCAAGGCGGTGAATCATTTATAAAATATTACGAGGGCATCGAATCAGTCAAAGGCGTCTACGAAAGTTTGATTCATGATATAAAACCGCACGAAGATTATCTCGTGATGGGCAACGTCGACCACTGGGTTCAGGCTGACAAAGAATTCTTCACGGATTTTTCATATCGACGCGCAAAACTTCCGATCAATATCCGCATGTTGGTACAAGACACTGCATCTGGCCACGAATGGAAAAAGCTTGAAAAGAATTTCAACGCGCTCGCGAAAGTACTTCCTCCGGAAACCAAGCTCACCACTAACCTCGTCATCACTCCACAGCGCGTCTTGATTCATCAATTGACGGCTCCAATAGTCGGCATCGTCATTGAAAACAAGAATGTCATCAAGATGCACAGAGAAATGTACGAGATTATGTGGAATTCGGTGAAGGAATAATGCCATAGACACCAACTAACACATCGTAGCAATAAAACGATTTGGTGATTAGGATCCCTTCAGCCATAGATTGTTAAACAAATGGAGATTGCTTCTTACAAATTCTTTACTTTTAATTTTTATTGCTATAACGGGATTTAATTTGTCAGAATAAATAATATTCAATACCACGCCTATCTCGGGGTAAATATGAACCCCGGCCGGGTTTTCCATATCCGACGGTAAGTATTTAACTTCATACATCCCTTCTTTAGATGTATACGGTTCTATTTCGTCTTTCTGCAGGTCATACCCGACCATTTTAATTTTTATGCCCTGATTTCGAACAACTTTATGGTACTTTTTCCATATTGGCAACATCGTAACTTTCATAAAATCAGCCCCACCTGTGCCAAGTACGTATTTTGTAGACCCTTTCGGCATCGACTTGAGGCAACTTGTCAGAAGCGCTAGGTACTCTTCATTACCTTGATGTATCGTGATTTCCTGCCTACCAATCTTCATCTTTTCCGTAATCCTGTGGGCAACTTCTTCGGCCAGAACCTTTTTACTATCAAATTCCTCAATTAAGAGATCCGGAAAGACCGCGGCAAATGTCTTTTTTCCCTTCACTTCCCTAACCTCAACCACTTTTCTTGCGACCAGATGATCTAATGCCGTATATACAACGCTTCGATGAAGGCCGGTTTCGCTAATCAGCGGGTTAGATGTCACTAAACCAAGCTCAACGAGTTTAAGGTAAACTGTCGCTTCATATTCCGAAAATCCAAGATTTTGGAGATCACTTATGTCCTTATTTAGAGCCATATTTTGGATATATCAATATTATCATCTTTTTTAGTTGACAAACTATGACCAGTATGCTATACTTATCGCAGGGAGTCAAGGTGATGCTATTGTAGCATTATCTAAGACTCTAAACAAAACTGAGCCCTATGAAAATATTAGTATTCGATGACAATGAGTTACATCGCAGCGCAGCTGTCAGTATGCTGGGAAAGGACCATGAACTTACAGTGGTCGGAACTTACAAAGAGGCCGAGGAAGCAGTGGAATCAGGACGTTGGGATGCTGTGTTGACCGACCTGATGACCAAGCCCTCCGACTCACTCGCTATGCCGACCAACCATCCCGACCTGATTAGCGTTAAGGACACCGAGATGCCGCTTGGAAATTTCATTGTCCTTATCGCGATGACTCGTGGCATCAAGAAGATTGGTCTGATGACTGACACAAATCACCACAAGCATCCGGCATCAGCAGCACTGGACCCACTCTTGGCAAAAAAACGTATCGGCACTGGTATAATGGATCCGTGCGAGCCAAAGCCCTTCGTCCTTGGTGACATCAAGCTGGTGTTCGCCAACAGCTCATCGTCTGACAATGCCGTATTCGTCAATCCCGCAAACTACGAGTGCATGACCGACGAGGAAGCGGATGCAAAGTACCCTAACCGGGAAGACTGTAAGGACTTCCTCCGAAGCAAAAACTGGAAACTGCTTCTGGATGTCCTGATTCGGGACTAAGAAACAAGATCCTGCTTTCAGAGCAAATTAGTTCATCACAACCCCACAGCAATGTGGGGCTTTCGTTATTTTTTAATCACTTGAGCAGTGCCACTTTTGATTTCAAACAACGAATACTCCGCACCCTCACGATCATGGTTGGCATCAAAGGAAATCTTCCCGCTCAACCCATCATACTCGCCCGTCGCCAAATACCCCCTCACCTGCAAGAATGAATCCCCCTTTGTTTTAAGCCCTTCTGCGAGCATTTGAATAGCGTCGTATTCGGCTAAACAGATATTTATCTGCGGACAATCTGCACCATAGACTTCACGATATCGAGCGAGAAATTCACCGGCCTTACCTGATGCATCGAACACATAGTCTCCACCAATTGCGCCCTCAAGTAATTGCGCATGATTTTTTACTAGAGCAGCAGCTTTCAAGATATTATCATTTACAAATAATACCTTCGGCTTGAAATCGAGCTGTTCCATCTGCTTCAACACCATTTCTCCCGTCGTCACAGTTTGCACACTAATGAATACCACATCTGTTTTGAGTGCCTGCAATTTTGTCAGTTGCGTTCGCACATCAGATACACCAGACGCAAATGATTCGCTGGTTATTTTTACTGGCGCATCTTTCAGAAATTCTCCAAGAGATACGACGAGGCCTTTCGCGTAGTCAGTTTCTTCATTCAATGTGGCGATGCTCGCGTATTTATTTTTAATAATTTCTTGCGCGATCAATTGTGACTCTTGTCTATCCGATGCCCAATTGCGGAAAAAATTGGGGGAAACGTTTGTTAATTTATTTCCACTGGTTACTGTACCGAGAAGTACAACATTATCTTTTTCAAGATTTGGCACCAGTGCAAGAACCGTTCCCGTACATGCGACTGAAGTAAGAACATGAATATTGTCTGTCTTAACTAATTTGTTGTACGCAGAAACTGCAATCTTCGGATCACAGGCGTGATCTTCGGCCACTAGCTCAAGTTTGGAACCATTAATACCTCCTGTCACATTTATGTCAGCCACGGCCATCTTGGCAGCCTGATAAGCCGGCTCACCATACGAGGCAAGTCCGCCGGTAAGTGGGTACAAGCCACCAATTTTAATAGTCTGCCCTGTCTTGGTACCCACTGTCGTGATGAACACGACAACGATCGCCAAAACAACGACAATTGAAATGATTTTTGTTTTCATGCCCTACAGTATATACCATTCTACCCTATTTGTCAATATATTTTAACAAAGTGATGTTAGATTTGACTTTATGTATGAATAGATTATACTTAATTTACATTATTGTCGTAATTTTTTAACAACAATGAATAATACCGAAATAATTGAGGTTTTGAGCGAATTTGGCCTCTCCGAACAGGAGGTTTCTGTCTATATAAAGCTCATTGAGCTTGGTGGTGCTTCTGCCACCCAATTGGCTACCGAAATGGGCCTGAAACGCACCACCGCCTACCCCTTGCTCGAACGCCTCATCTCACATGGTGTTGTTATCGCTTCAGATCAAGGCAGTAAGAAATTTTTCACCCCTATTCGCCCCAACAAGCTCACTTCCCTGTATGAGAACAAACTCAACTCACTAACCAAGATCATTCCTGCGCTCGAACGCATGCAAGGACAAGAGCTCAAAGAGTATGGCGTGCGCATGATCAAATCAAAACGCGAGTTCGAAGCGTTCTACAGCAACATTCTCGATGAATATCGTGACCGCGAGTACTACATTATCGGCAGTGTTGCCGGATTCTTGAATATTGATCGTGATTTTCTCATTTCATTCCGAAAAAAGCGCGCATCTCGAAATACGCGCGTGAAATTACTCCTCTCACATGATTCACGTGCAGAAGAAGGTCAGGGCGACCCGAAACTGTTGCGCTCATTCAAATATTTGCCTGAAAAATATAATTTCAAGAGCACGATTGATATCTATGATGACAAGATAGTTATTATTGGACCAGAAGTGAAGGCGTTGGCGGTTGTAGTTGCAATACCGGCGATGGTAGACATCTTTCGATCGGTGTTTGAAATATTGTGGGAGGGGACGGCGTAGAATGTTGCTTGACAATCCTATTCCATAGCTGTAACATAGTGTAATAATACTTAATACACACCACCTATGAGAAATATCATCAACATATCCCTTCCCGCATCAATGGTTCAAGAGGTCAGGGCCGAGGTCAAGAATGGCGGATTCGCTTCGATCAGCGAGTATATTCGACACATCATCAGATCGTACAAAGAAGATCGTGTGTACAAAACCGCCATGGTAAGTGTTGAGGAATTTAAAAACGGTAAAGGTAAGGTCCTCAAATCCCTTAAAGACCTCAGGTAATTATGATAATCGAGTACTCACCTACTTTTAAGAAAATGTACCGGAAACTACCGAATGAAGTTAAGAATCTTGCAGAGAAGAAAGAAGCACTATTTAGGCAGGATCAATTTCACCCAAGTCTCCAGACACACAAACTACATGGAAAGATGAGCGGCTTTTACGCATTTTCAATAAATTACAAATACAGAATTATTTTTGATATCACTGACAAAGGTGTTGTTCGGTTTCATGAGGTTGGAGGGCACGGGATGTATGAGTAATAATCCTAGAAAATATAAGAAACCCCGCGCCGTTTCCGACGCAGGGTGCTTGAATGAACTCGATCAGATAACCAGTCCAACTTTGGCCCTCACTTTTTCCAACACCTCATCGTAGAAGCGTCGGGGCAGCGAGATACCATCCTTCACGCATCGATTGTTGAACAGATTGACGCGGTAGTTGACACTGTTCGTCCAAATGTCGAGCAGAGACGCCTCACGGACATTCGGATGGACGACGAAGTTCGGCGTATCATTCCCAGGACAGCGCCACACAGCGCCGTCGTAGTGGATATAGAGTCCATGTGTTAGTTGGTTGCAAGGAGCTACTCCGATGTAGGGGTGGACTCCTTCCGTTTCGATTTGCTCCATCGTCATGGTCCCCCGTTCAACACACCACACATAAGTACGCACTGCCAGATCGATGTAATCATTCTCGAACTTGACCTCGTGAGCTGATTTGACCAACTTATGCCCCTTGCCACTCACCATTGTCGGCGGAATATACACAGGAATGTTCCTTTCGGCTCCCCAGGTGAATATATCGAACGCGCCTTCAATGTTGTCCGCAGTTACCGGACTGCATGCGATCGCCATACGCTGGCGTCCGAGATCAGCATTCATACCAGCTTCGCACAAACGTTCGATGGCAATGTTACGAGCTTGATGATAATCGAATGGTTCAGCGAATTTACGTAGGTTCTGCGGGATGAACCTTGCGTTCTCGAATTGAGGATCGAAGGACCGGCCGCCGACAAGGAATGTTGTATTGGGATATGCGGTCAGCCGTTTAGTGAGCTCGGCCGAATCCATTCCCTGATAATGTCGCGCCAAACGATCATTTCCCAAGAGCGCAGCCTTGGTGAATATTCCAAGGATGATGTCCCGCTCCGCGAATGCGTCTAGAATCTTGAACAGGTCAGGGTTTGTGAGCAACTCGCCAGGTCCTAGAAATTTCGCCGACTCCAGCCCGAGTACACAACCCTGGTCGAGGACATTAACGATCTCGTTCCAGAGCATCATCGGGTTACGCAAGAGTGAGTTGTTGAAACATCCCGGACACCGATGAATGCAATCATAGTTCTCTGTAAAAAGACCTTTCGCCTCTTCCGGCGTAGACGCCGCATTCACAATACCTGCAAAACTTTCGCTTGGGATATTAATGTCGAGAGTGAGTAGTTTCTTGATAAACCTTCCTCCGATCTCAACCATCTCGCGAAGGCGACTTTCCGGGTAACTCCATTTGTAAACCATCAATCGGAACCCTTGTGGAATCTTGCCTTTGGCAGGCAGGACTGTAGAAACGTTGGGGAACTGATTTTTCATGACGTTTTCCTTTCATGCCATGTTGATTTCAATGATCAACGGGCGTTTGGTTGACTAACTTGACTATCTAGCAAGAGTATAGCATAAAGATAGTATAATGTCAATGAAAACCGTCAAATAAATAGCCGTATAATCAATATTTATCAATATAACTACATGTATGAACATATTTTTGTGGAATATTATTGACACAAATACTATTTCTGATATGATTACTGCATGGAAAATAAAAACGCCCAACTAAAACTCTCGCTCCAGTCGTTTGGCTTTAGTGCCAAAGAATCCGACGTATATTTTGCGTTGTTAGAGTTGGGCGGTGGTACGGTCACCGAAATATCACGAAAGGCGGGCATAAATCGAACAACAGGCTACGACATTCTCGACTCCCTCGCCAGTAAAGGTATGATCAATATCTCGGGAAAGGAACCCAAGCAGGAGTATTCCGTAGAATCTCCTGATGCATTAAAAAGATACTTGGAAAAGCAATCCGCCCTGATTGCAGAACATATTGAAAAATCAGCTGAGGTGATTCCAAGACTCAAATCCATTCAAACTCTTGAAAATCGTCCAAAAATAAAATTCTATGAAGGCACTGAGGGCCTACGCAGTGTATACGAAGACACTCTGACTTCATCTGAGACAATACTGGCTTATGCGTGTATTGATGATATGCATCGCGCCCTGCCAGATTATTTTCCTGGATACTATATGAGACGTGCAAAAAATAATATCTCAATACGAGGTATAGTTCCAAAAACCAAATCAGCAATCGAGCGTGCCGAGCACAACAAAGAGGAAAAACGTGAAATTACATTTGTGCCTGCTGATAAATACTACTTTTCACCTGAAATAAATATCTATGATAACAAAATAATGATCGCTTCATGGCGCGAAAAACTCGGCATCATTATTGAAAGCGCCGAAATTGCCGATGCCATGAAAAAAATCTATGAACTCGCGTGGAGTGGCGCAAAGATACTAAACAATGCTACGCCCAACAAGCCCGTAGAACCAAACTAGCGGCCGTCCTCCACCAACTCCCCACCTTTAACCTTCAAATATTTCGTAAC
>CAZRRZ010000018.1:0-12642 GCA_964602725.1 uncultured Candidatus Saccharibacteria bacterium
GATAGTTGGCAGTACGGGGTGTAAATCGTGAACGAACAGCGATCTCTTTGACAGCTTCAGGGTGAATCTCAATACCAAGAATCTTTGCAGACCGTTTTATGATCTCGGCGATCTCGTTATCAGAATAAAACTCCAGTTTGAAGACTCCCCCAGAGAAACGTGACCTCAAAGGAGAAGAGATCATAGCCACACGAGTGGTGGCAGCGATCAAGGTGAAAGGGGGGAGGTCTAGCTGAATAGTCCTTGCGGAGGGTCCCTTTCCTATGATAATATCGAGCGTCCCTGATTCCATGGCAGGATAGAGCACTTCTTCGATCGCTTTGTTCAGTCGATGAATCTCATCGATGAAAAGGATGTCGCCAGCCGAGAGGTTGGTCACAATAGAGGCAAGGTCGCCCACCTTGAGTATGGCGGGCCCCGAAGTAACCTTCATTTGAGCGCCAGTTTCCTTGGCGATAAGATGAGCGAGCGTAGTCTTTCCAAGACCCGGAGGACCATAGAAAAGTATGTGTTCTGGGGGGTGCTCACGCTCTTTGGCGGCAGTCAGGAGAATGTGAAGGTTGTCTTTGATGTTCTTTTGGCCAATATATTCGTCCCAGCGTGCAGGGCGGAGCGTTTGGTCAAGAAAACCAACATCTTTGTCTTCCGTAAGGGAGTTTTGAGAGGGTATTGACATTTTAATATGATTGTGATAGTGTATTGGTGAACCCATGGATATACATGGGTATAGTGTACCAACACAACAATCATAATGCGAACTCGAAAGAGTCGCTTTTTTAGTTGTTCGAACTCACCCGCCAAGGGTGAATCGATAGTATCGAGCTCGCGAACCTCTAAGCAATGGCCTTCCCAGGTTTGGGTATAGTGCTAAGGACGTTTTGGTTGCATAACTTCGGTCATGCGTACTGACTCCATCCTCGGGACTCTACCTCGCTTGATGCATCACGCATCGAGATATTGCTTAGAGATTCTCTAGCTTGAAAGCTCTATTTGTAGCCTAGCGCTATCCACAGGAAAAAAGCAATTGACATGGACAGCCCTTGTCTGTTTTAACGCTGTCCGGGCTTTTTTACATTCAACTGGCTCAATTTTTGCTGAGCATTTCTATGGGCCTGCATCAATTTCGTCTGCTGTTCATGGAGGAGTCGCTCATCTTTGCGCACTTCCTCATGAAGTTTCGGGGCGATACGCATATCGGCGCGCATTTGCAGCTCGTCTTTCTCTGCTTGGCGACGTTCTGCTTCAACTTTTTGTCTCAATTCAGGAATCTCCTTCTCGACCTTCTGTAGCTGTTCGCGGTCGGCGGTAAGTTTGTGCGTAACCTTATCCATTACCTGTTCGGATTGTCGAAGCGAATCATTAAAATCATTGTGTAGCATTATCATAGTAGTTTATATAATTAATCAGTAAGCGTAATAACACGTTTCAGCTCGTCGAGCGACGTTGTGCCGCTCAAAATTTTGAGCACCCCGTCTTGCTTCATCGTCAGGATCCCTTGACCTTGCGCCGCAAGCCAGATTTCACGCTCGCTTGGGTTCATCTCGACGGCATCCTCTATTTTCTTGTCGCTCAAAATAGCTTCATATATACCGACACGACCCTTATACCCAGTCATGTTGCATTTTTCGCACCCGACGGCCACAAAGATTTTGTTGCGCGTCGTGGGAATGAGAGACTTGTCTTCGATAGTAGCGATGGTACCCTCGATCTCTTGCTGATCAGACCCCTCGAGAACCACTTCTTTTTTGCATGCTGGGCAGAGTTTGCGTACGAGGCGCTGGGCCATGGCGACACGGATAGCTGAAGTCAGAACTTTTGAGTTTACCCCAAGGTCAATGAGGCGCGGATATGTTCCTGCAGCATCATTGGTGTGTAGGGTAGAGAAGACGAGGTGGCCGGTCAGTGCAGAGTTGATGGCGATATCAGCCGTTTCGCTGTCGCGGATTTCACCCACCATGATGATGTCAGGATCTTGGCGGACAGCGGCACGAAGTCCTTCGAGGAAGGTGTAGCCCTTGTCATTGACTTGGGTCTGTACGATGCCAGGCAAGTGATATTCGATAGGATCTTCGATAGTAATGATCTTCACTTTCGGATTGTGAATCTTTTTCAAGAATGAATACAGCGTGGTAGTTTTACCCGAACCAGTCGGACCTGTAGTGAGAATCATTCCGTCAGGACGATCTATCTCCTTGAGCAGAATGTTTAGGAGTTTCTCATGAATACCGAGTGATTCGAGAGGCACGTCAATGGATTTTGGATTGAGAAGACGCATCACGATCGATTCGTTGTATGCACCTGGAAGAATAGATACACGGACTTCAATATCACCAAACGAAAGTCGAATGCTAAAACGACCATCCTGCGAGTCTTTTTTGATGTTGAGCTTCATCCCCGAAATAAGTTTGATGCGAGACAGGATGAGCCCATAGGTTTCATTGTCGAACCGGATAACTTCTTGGAGCACACCATCAAGACGGTAGCGGAGCTGAACATAAGCTTCTTCGGGCTCTAGATGAATATCGGACGCATCAATGGCGAGAGCTCCAGCCACAATAGTTTCGAGCAGGCGCGAGATGCGGTAACTCTTTTTTGCCGACGAGGTGTTTTGTAGAATAGAGATAATGGTAGGGAGGCTTTTTGCCTTGTCGACAATCTCCGCTATCTCATCGCTTGAAATCTCAAGAGATCCGGCGCGACTCTCGTAGGCAAAGGAGAGATCTTTGTATATTTTCCACGCTTTTTCCAAACTCTGGGTTGAGGTTATGTATATCTCGGGCTGGTATCCTTTTGTTGTTAGGTCGGCACAGATAGCCAAAACTTTTTCATCCTGAGGATTGCGTGCGGCAACTTTTATTTTTTTGTTGATAAGAGCGAATCCTGCAGTCTTGCTTGCACGCGCGGCCTCCTCGGGTATCAACCGGAGCGCGTCAGTATTGACTGGTGTGCCCATGAGGTTTACATACTCGACACCATATTTTGCCGAGAGTATCTGTATGAGATCCTCCTCTTCTTTGTGAAGGAGGTCGTTGAGTTTTCTGTTCTGCTTGTCCTCGTCAAATTGGATCATATATAGACCATATTATACATGAGTTAAGGCTGGATTTCTCGGCTCAACCAGGCGCCGGGGGAGAATTGTAGGGGTATTGACTTTATGGTTATAAATATGTTATAATACCCCCGAAGGATATGGGTAGCAGGAAATGGTTTTTTGCCACTCACACGTTTTACCATGAACACAAAAAATAAATTGGCCGCGCTGCTCGTTGTAGTAGTGGCCATGTTGGTTTCGAGCCTCGAGGTCGGGGCCGCAGTCCAGGGCTTTGTCATCCCCCCTGGATGCACGGTCTGGACTCAGACCGAAGCGAGGGCGGTATCCATGCCCCTTGCTGCAGCCCCGTCGGCTGTCACCGCACCGGCTCTATCAGCCGGCTCCACGTACACCTGGCAAAATCAGGCATCGGCGCCGTCGTACATGGTGCCGCCTGTGCCTGACCAGCAGGTGACGATGTACCGACAACCTGTGCCGGAAAATGGTTGGGGGTGGGAAAATGACTGGATCTCAGTCAGGTACGACAGTCATTATTACCCATACAGCAGCTGGATGTTCCAGCCGTACTACAGGCTGGACACGTACCACGGCCAGATGTCAGGGATGAGAAACACCTGGTGGACCTACACTGGCCAGGACCGGTTTGACAGGCGTCCCCATCATTCGGGGCCGTTTCAGCCAATCTCATTCCGCCCAACGGCCCGTGCTGACCAACCAGTGACTCCTTACCGGCCCCAAGGCCATTGGGGTGGAGGTCAGCGCCCGCCACAGCATTCAGGTGGTGGTAGCGGAGGCTGGGGTGGAGGCGGAGGTGGAGGTCACCAAACGCCTCGACCACAACCGTCACCACCTCGTGGTGGTGGAGGACGGCCAAATCGGTAATCCTGTTCTTTGTTCGCAGTCGAACTCGCGAAAGCCGCAGCAGCAATGTTGTGGCTTTTTTGCATCCATTTTTACATCTTGCTGAAGGAGACCGGCTCCCGTACTATGTAGATATGAAAAAACACGTCTCCCATTCTCTTGCTGAAACAAGTGCTATTGCCAAGGGATTGCTGGGCCAGCTCGCCGCACCACAGAAAAATTTGGATGAAGCTACGGTCGTTGGTCTTTCCGGACACCTGGGTGCAGGCAAGACGGCTTTTGTAAAAGCGGCCGCCAAACATCTGGGCGTGGCAGAAGAAATAACTAGTCCAACATTTGTCATTATGAAAATATACCCCATCAATCATGCGCCGTGGCAGAGGCTGGTGCACATCGACGCGTATCGTCTCGAATCAGGAAAAGAAGTTGAGGCGCTCGATTTTGAAAAAGTCATTGCAGACAGACACAACCTAGTCTTTATTGAATGGCCAGAAAATATCAAGGAAGCTCTTGAAGGACTTTCAAATTATTTGCGCATAACGTGCGCGGCAGGGAGTAGTGATATGGAAAGAATAATCACCCAGGAATAGTGTAAAATGCATGTATGGCCTCTCCTAAGAACAAAACCAAGGCACAAGAAACCAAGCGTCTGATCCTCCTCGATGCCCACGCGATCCTGCATCGCGCATATCACGCGCTACCTGACTTTGCTACGGCGCGTGGCGAGCCCACCGGGGCTCTATATGGCCTCTCCGCCATGCTCATTGGCATTATCGAAAGCCTCAAGCCTGACTATATTGTGGCCTGCTATGACGTCAAAGGTCCGACCTACCGACACGAGGCATACAAAGAATACAAAGCTCAGCGCAAAACTGCGGATGATGAGTTGGTGGCCCAAATGGGCAGGTCACGGGATATTTTTACTGCCTTGAACATCCCCATATATGACAAGCAGGGATTTGAGGCAGATGACATGTTGGGAACTATCGTCGAGCAAATAACTGGTGGTGCAGATCAAAAAAAGAAAGCCAAAAATCCTATACCGAATATTGAAATAATTATCGCATCAGGTGACATGGACACACTTCAACTGGTCAAAGGTGAAGAAGTGAAGGTATATACATTCAAGAAGGGGATCAAAGACACCATCATGTACGATGAGAAAGCGGTCAATGAACGTTTTGGTTTTGGGCCAAAACTTGTTGCTGACTACAAAGGTCTGCGTGGCGATCCGTCAGACAATATTATCGGGGTGAAAGGTATCGGCGAAAAGACGGCGACCATTCTCATTACAACGTTTGGGACCATTGAAGATATGTATGAACAGTTGGAGGCAGGGCATGAAGATACATTCCTCAAAGCTGGGATAACACCACGTATTATCCAGCTCCTCAAAGATAACAAAGAAGAGGCGGAGTTCAGTAAAATGCTCGCAACTATCCGCCGCGATGCGCCGGTGACGTTCGTGTTGCCAGAAAAGACATTCAAAGAAAATTTGGATATAAAGAAAGTGACGAAGTTGTGGATGGAGTTGGAGTTTAGGACGTTGGTGCAGAGGCTGCAGAAGGCGGTGGGAGTCAGTCCGGGCATTACCAGCTCCGGAAACAAAGGAGTGTTGGAACCACGATCGTCTGAGACGGCACTAACGGAATTACCGTCTCAGACGTCTTTTCTCGGCGCTGATTTAAAGGGTGCACCTGAGGGACAACTCCGCAGCGCCTCCGAAGAGGTTCCAAACCCCTTTATTTCCTCCGCCGTTAATGCCCAAGACTTCAACCAGACAGCTGTTGCTCTGTGGTTGGTCAATTCCAACCTGACAAATCCGACGTTGGAGGACATGCTCAATTTCGCCAACACCGACTCCTACGAAGAAGCCAAGAAAGTTATTTTTGCAGAGCTTGATAAAAGAAATGTTCGCAAGGTCTACACATCCATCGAATTGCCCCTGATCCCCATTACAGAGAAAATGGAAAAGCATGGCATCAAAGTTGATCATATACTCCTCCAGAAACTTTCCAAAATATACCACGCCGAAGCCAATCGTCTGGAAAAGGAGATTTGGAAACATGCAGGCATGGAGTTCAATGTGAGTTCGCCGAAACAGCTGGGTGAAGTACTTTTCGATAAGCTCAATTTGACGGCCAAGAATATGAAGAAAACAGCTGGTGGCGCACGTTCGACCAAGGAGTCCGAGCTTGAGAAGCTACGTGACCTGCATCCTATCGTGCCCATGATTTTCGAATATCGTGAGCTGACGAAATTGCTCTCTACGTATATCGACGCTATCCCGCCCCTTCTCGATAAGGACAATCGTCTGCATTCTCATTTGGTTTCCGCCGGCTCTACCACGGGTCGCATGGCTTCGATCAATCCGAACTTGCAGAATATTCCCATTCGCTCAGATCTGGGCCGTGCCATCCGTGGAGCTTTTATTTCTGAAAAAGGATTCAAACTCTGCGCTTTCGATTATTCGCAAATGGAGCTACGCATTGCCGCTTTTCTTTCTGGTGATGAAAAGATGATTGCCATTTTCAAGAAAGGAGAGGACGTACACGCATCAGTTGCATCATTTGTCTTCAAAGTACCCCAAGACCAGGTCACTGCAGAGATGCGTCGCCAAGCCAAGGCTATCAACTTCGGTATGATCTATGGCATGGGCGTGACTTCACTGCAAAAAAGTATTGGTACCACGCGTGCCGAAGCACAGAAGTTTTATGATGACTACTTCAAGACATTTTCTACACTGGCGAATTACTTGAATGACGTGAAAGCTGAGACGGCTCGCCGCGGATACACCGAAACTTTTTATGGTCGTCGCCGTTATTTTGAGGGGATCAATTCCAAAATACCTTTTATCAAAGCTGCAGCCGAGCGTATGGCCATCAACGCGCCGATACAGGGAACCGAAGCAGATGTTATTAAACTTGCTATGATCGAGATCGACCGTTACATTGTTGAGAATAAGCTGGAAGCAGATGTTTTTGCACTGCTCCAAGTGCATGATGAATTGGTCTATGAAATCCGTAATAGCATGGCGGAAAAAGTTGCGGGTGGTATAACCAAGATCATGGAGTCGGTCATGGATCCAAAAGATACCAAAGGGGTTGTCTTGAAGGCAGAGGCGGCCATAGGGGAGAATTGGGGGGAGTTGAAATAAAGGTCAAACTACACGACATGCTTTACGTTTTTCACGGTTCAGATACGCACTCAGCAATAACCAAGGCCTCAACCTTGATTGCTTCGTTGCGGGCCAAGAAAGTGGATGCCTCATATGTGCGTGTCGAAGCAGGTCACTGGTCACCCTCGATCATCGAAGAGCATCTGGGAGGGCAGGGACTTTTTTCCAATAAATACATTATCCTTCTTGATCGAGTGACGGAAAATGTTGACGCCAAGGAACGGCTGCCCGAACTTATAGCCAGTATGAATGAGTCGACCAACATCTTCGTCATGGTTGAAGGCAAGATGAATGCAGAATTGAAAAAGGCGGTTGAGAAGTACGCAGAGAAAGTAGTTGAATGTAATGTTCCTGCACAATCCGGTGGTGCATTCGGTGCCAAAGAAGAATTCAACGTATTTGCGCTGGCAGATGCTGTGGGGCAACGAGACTCTTTCAAAGCTTGGTCAACATATCGCCAAGCAGTTGATACTGGTATCGAATCTGAAAGTATTATCGGTACACTTTTCTGGCAGCTCAAATCGATGGCTGTAGCAGCGACAGGGAGTAGTGTCGGAGAAACTGGTCTGAGCCCGTTCGTATATTCAAAGGCAAAGCGCGCAGCGGGCAATTATTCTGCCGATGAACTACGCGCGCTTACGGAGAAATTTATCACGCTCTATCACGATGGGCATAGGGGGAAGCTGGATATGGAGTTGGGGGTGGAGAGGGTACTCTTGGCTTTGAATGTAAAATAGTGTAGTGTCACTTTAGAAATTCCTATCCAGAAGGGTGGGAGAGAAGAAAGGCAAAACACGCATGAAAACTCAAATCGCTATTGCGGATGAAAATCTGCAATTGCTCAAGGCAAACTCGTATCCTGGTCGAGGAATGAGCCTCGGTATGGACCAAACCGGCACGCACCTAGTCCAGGTGTACTGGATAATGGGTAGAGGCAAGGATAGCAGGAACCGTGTCTTCTCGATTGACGGAGGCAGAGTTTACACCGAGGCCGCCAATCCAGCGACCATGCAGAGTACGGCCAACATCATCTACGATGCCATGGAGCAAAGCGGAAGTTCGGCGTTTGTGGTGAGTAATGGCACCCAGACAAATGCGGTCGTAGATGGCT
Source organism: uncultured Candidatus Saccharibacteria bacterium (assembly GCA_964602725.1). Taxonomy (GTDB): domain Bacteria; phylum Patescibacteriota; class Minisyncoccia; order Phycocordibacterales; family PALSA-1337; genus C7867-002. Next base: position 8,203 of record CAZRRZ010000018.1, read on the forward strand.
GGGCGAACGGTATACCTCTTCGTGGAGTACTCGATGATTGGGAGTACGAGTCTGATGCTCCGAACTTCACACCGCGCATAACGGGTGTCTGTTATCGCTGGACTAAACCGTGTATTTACCTGTCCATCCTCCGCAAGTGTGAGGGATCGAATCAGTGTGATCGGTTTTACTTCGAATACAATGGGCTGGTTCCTGGATTGGGTCGTTGTATCACCACCTACACCGGCGATGGCAACCCTCTGCCACCGTTTTACCGGCGAACCGTTCATTTTGCCCATGTGTGGCAGCCTGGATGCAATTGCCCAGATGTACTGGGACGTGCTCAATCCGGACAACAAGGTTGCGCTCGTGGCGAGGTTCATCTCACTGGAAACAGGAAAGACCACAACCACGGTCATCAACAAGTTGCAGAGGGTGGGTTGATTGGCTCTGTCCCTTCGAGTTCTTCGCATCCGGAATGGATCTCTGGATGCGATTTTTTATTTCTGAAAAGTTGTGCGCCCACTTGGATTCGAACCAAGGACCCACTCCTTAAAAGGGAGTTGCTCTACCACCTGAGCTATGGGCGCAAGCGAGGAGCAAACAACGAGTGCACGCACTCGTTGTTTGTCCGAGCGCAGCGCCCAGACGAATGTATGGGCGCACCCTAGTTTGCTACTGTGTTGCACAGCATACTAGTATTTTGCCACTCCAGTCAAATCTAGAGCGGCAAGTCAAATGCAAACCAGCCCGGACCGAGTACTATGACTGATAGCGCGATGACCAACAAAAGTATGTAGTAGTTGATGCCGTCGGTGAGAAAGGCCTTGTCTCGGATCTTGTAGCCAAGCTTGATCACGAGAATGACAGCATTGATCATGGCCGCAAGTTGGGTGAAGAGACCGATGATGAGAAAGATGGCGACCAAAATCTCAATGGCGCCGTATATGATCGTGTTACTTCCTGAACTCTTGCCGCGTTTCTGGATTTTTCTGTAGCCAAAATAAGCAAGAGTAATACCAAGTATGAGGCGCAAAATGAATGGTGCGGCTTGATCATACGTGAACAAATAAGGAAATAGGGAGGGCATGATGGTTGATTAGTGGGTAACAAGGGTATTATAGTGTAGATATGGATATACGGCTACTCCTCGACAATATTCGTAGCACCCATAACGTCGGGTCGATTTTTCGTACGGCTGAAACACTCGGTATTTCAAGGATCTATTGTGGCGGGACTACGCCAGCTCCCATCGACCGTTTTGGTCGTAAACGCGCAGATATTGCCAAGGTTTCTCTTGGTGGAGAAGAGTTAGTGGCCTGGGAACAGGTTGATTTGGCAAAGACCCGTCCACTCATCGTTGGGCTCAAGAAAGAAGGTTTCCAGATTATTTCTATTGAACAAAATGCGAAGTCGGTTGATTATAAAAAGGTGAAGGTGACAGAAAAGGCGTTGATCATTGTAGGGAATGAGGTAGGAGGTGTTGCTCGCGAGCTTCTTGACCTATCAGACGTTATTGCTGAGATTCCATTGAAGGGCAAAAAAGAGTCGTTGAATGTGTCCGTGGCTACGGGCGTTGCGCTATTTCGGCTATTGGATCAGTAAAGTGACTACATTTTGGTCACTTTTTGATGTGCGTCACAGTAGTGTGTCCCGCGCCCATCAACAACAATGCGTCGAATCGTGCCACCACAACCTTTTTTACTACATGTTTCTTCCGTGCGTTGATAGGCGCGATGCCTTTCGTGGAATTTTCCCTTTTCACCGAGTACATTTCGATAATCAGACGTCGAATCTCCGCCAAAATCTATGCCGCGAGCCAGAGTTTTTTTGATCGCCGTAAAAAGAATTTTTAATGTTGCGGCATCAATAGAGGCAACACGCTGTAGTGGATGTATTCCTGCGCGCCAGAGTGATTCGTCAGCATAAATATTTCCAATGCCGGCAACAATGCTCTGGTCTATGAGAACCTGTTTAATTTTTCCCTGTGGGCGCATTCCGACGCGCTGCGCGAACGCTTCTAAAGTAAAAGCCTTTTCAAGTGGTTCTGGACCAATGCCGTGAAGGTGACTGGAGTCATGCGCTGTCGCTGCATTCACTAGAGCAACTTTCGCAAACTTTCTCACATCAGATAGGGCCAAATTCTTTTTATTTGAAAAACTCAACATGAAATGAACGTGGCGATTGAATGGATCTTTCAATGACTCAGGTGCGAGAGGTTGCCAAGGATCTTTTTTCTTTGTGTTGTCAAAGTGATAGGTGCCATAGAGAAGATGCCCGGTCATTTTCATATGAACAAGAAGAATCTGCTCTGTAGAATCAGGCACGCCCGCTTTATTAACATGAATAAGAATATTCTTGGCACGGCGAGTTACGGCGACAATGTGCTGGCCCACAAGATCTTTCTTGACCACATTGAAATACGAGCGGTCTTTAATTGTTTCAGATCCTTTAAAATAAGGACTATTATAGTCCGACCAAACATCAACAATCGTCAGTCCGACGATATGATCCTGGAGGCCGTTCACTGTTGTCTGCACTTCGGGAAGTTCTGGCATGACTTAAGTAGAATGGAAAGCGCTCAATTTTGCAAGTCCACTCACACCGCGCGGTCGGTCTCTGCTATACTATTCGCATGCGTCACTACGTTGCACTTTCTCTATTAGTAACCGTCTTCACTGTGCCATGGCTGGCTACTGCATTTCCTGACCGAGCTGACCGCCTTGTTGCATGGATGTATCACGTTGGCGACCAAGTCGCCGCAGTGATCGTGCACAATCCTCGGACCATCGTGGGTTTGCAGCAGAAATACGCACTTGATGCAGGCAAAGGAAAATCAAAGATACGTATTCTAGTTGTGCCGGGACACGAGCCAGGATTTGGTGGGGCTGAGTATGGATCTATGAAGGAACGTGATATGACACTTGATCTGGCTGAAGAACTGGGGACCTTTCTAACTGCAAATGATAAATACGAGGTCGTGATTACCCGCGACGAGAAAGCGTGGAACCCTGTGTTTCGTGATTATTTTAAAAAACAATGGGATGCCATCATACAATGGAAGAAAGCTCACACACAGGAGTCTCTTCAGAAAGTGGCTACTACGGTAGCACTTTCGCCACCAAAGGTGTATCACAATAGTGCGCCCGACGATGTTGCGTACCGACTCTACGGGATGACCAAATGGTCAAATGAAAATGCGATTGATATCGCCGTCCATATTCATTTCAATGATTATCCAGGACACGGAAAGGCGATAGGTAAATACAGTGGTTTTGCGATCTACGTTCCGGAAAAACAATATGCCAATAGCACAACTACCCGAGCTGTTGCCAAGAGCATATTCAGGCGGTTGGGTAGGTACAATCCCGTCAGTGATTTTCCTGGAGAATCGGAAGGCATTGTCGATGAGCGCGAGTTGATAGCTATTGGTGCCAACGATACGGCCGACGCCGCTAGTTTACTCATCGAGTATGGCTATATCTATGAGCAGCAGTTTACGCAACCAGAATCCTACACAATGGCAATAAAAGACTTGGCATTCCAAACATACCTAGGTCTTGAAGACTTCTTCAACCCGAAAGGATCGTCATCGCTTGCTGCGGTGTACGACACGTTGGTGCTCCCGCACACCTGGAAGTCGGGCCTCTCAGAAACAGCCAATCAGATCAAAGACGTGTATGCATTGCAGACGGCGCTCCTCGTTGATGGCGTATATCCACCAAAAGATAAGTCAAAGAACGACTGCCCGCGCACAGGAAAAATAGGTCCATGTACGAAGGCGTCTATTGAGGTATTCAAAAAGAAATATGGTATTGACGAAAAAGGCGCGGGGGAAAAAACTGTACAAGAATTAAACCGACGATACTCAGGCACGTCGATCTAACTTACCCCAACATCTTGAGCGCCGCCTTGACCTTCTTTCCTGTATCTTCAATCTCAGGATCAATCTTTTTCAATGCTTCACGGGCTTCATCCGCATCATAGCCGAGTGCGCGAAGTGCTTCGATGGCGTCCATATCACTCGACATACCAGCAGACATTTCAGTTCCGCTTTCAATACCACCCAATTTATCTTTTAGTTCAAGCACAATCTTCTCAGCCGTTTTACGGCCGATACCAGATACCTTTACCAAGTGAGCAACGGAACCGCTGCGGATAGAACTAGTTAACGTATCAACAGAAACCAGTGAGAGAATATTAAGCGCGCCTTTGGGACCAATACCCGAAATGCTGATGAGCAACTCAAAGAAACTTTTCTCCTTTGGGGAAGGGAAGCCATAGAGATCGAGGGCGTCTTCGCGCACGGCAAGGTAGGTCCAGAGGGTTTTTTCGCTGCCGATCTTGAGGCCATGCAGGGTATCTTCGGTGACATACACCTTATATCCAATACCGCCAATATCAATGACGCAAAAACGATTGCCGGTTTCGATAATGGGGCCACGAAGGAGTGAGATCATG
>CAZRRZ010000019.1:0-12074 GCA_964602725.1 uncultured Candidatus Saccharibacteria bacterium
GAACCTCAGTCAGAGACAAACTGGCGCTATGCCGACGAGAGCAAGGTGCCTCGCCTCTGTTTCATCAATAAGCTCGATCGTACCGGAGCTTCTTTCGAGCGCTCATACAAATCTATCCTCGAACGCCTCAACAAGAACGCTGTTCGTTTCCAGATCCCTATAGGTCTCGAAGGTGATCATGTGGGCGTTGTCGACCTCCTCAAGATGAAGGCCTACACATTTACTGGTGAAAAGGGTATCGATATTATCGAAGGTGAGATTCCAGCAGACTTGCTCGAAGATGCAAATAAATATCGCGCAGAGATGATCGAGAAGGTCGTCGAGACTGACGATGTTGCCATGCAAAACTTCCTCGATGGCAAAGAGATTTCCGAAGCAGATTTCAAGGTCGTTGCCCGTAAGGCGGTCATTAACAATCAGATTTTCCCTGTCTTCGCCGGTTCTGCTCTCAAGAACGTCGGCGTCCAACTTGTTCTCGATGCGGTTGTTGACTACCTTCCTTCGCCACTTGATATCAAGGCCATCAAGGGTATCGATCCAAACACTGGAGCTGAGATCTTCCGCCACGCAGATGATAGCGAGCCATTCTCTGCGCTCGCATTCAAGCTCCAGAACGATCCATTTGTCGGAGCCCTGACATTCTTCCGTGTCTATTCTGGAACTATCGAAGCTGGTACGTATATTTATAACTCGACGACCGGCAAAAAGGAGCGCCTTGGTCGTATAGTTCGCCTCCAAGCTGACAAACGTGAAGAGGTCAAGAAAGTATATGCAGGAGAAATTGCAGCCGCTGTGGGTCTCAAAGATGCGCTTACTTCTCACACTTTCTGTGATGAAGCCAATCCTATCGTTCTCGAAGTCATCAAGTTTATGGAGCCAGTGGTATCTCTACGTATCGAACCAAAGACCAAGGCTGACCAAGAAAAAATGGGTATGGCACTTCGTAAACTCGGCAACGAAGACCCAACATTCCGCGTGTCGAGCAATCAGGAGACAGGGGAGACTATTATTTCTGGCATGGGAGAACTCCACCTGGAGATCATGGTAGATCGTATGAAGCGTGAATTTAGTGTTGAGGCCAATGTCGGTGAGCCACAGGTTGCATATCGCGAGACTATTCTCAATACCGCCGAGGCAGAACATAAATACATCAAGCAGACAGGAGGTAAGGGTCAATATGGTCACGTTCGCCTCACCCTCAAACCTATGGAACCTCTCGTAGAAGGTGAAAAGGTCAAGAAGAACGTCAGTCGTTATGATGATTTTGAATTCATCAACTCCATCAAGGGAGGTGTTATCCCAAATGAATTTATCCCAGCAGTTGAGAAAGGTGTTCATGAGGCCATGGATCGCGGTATCGTGGCCGGATTCAAGATGGTGAATGTTTCTTGTGAACTAACATTTGGTTCATATCACGACGTGGACTCATCGGAAATCGCTTACAAGATCGCTGCTTCCCAAGCTTTCCAAGATGCGGCCAAGCGTGCCAAGCCAGTTATCCTCGAACCTATCATGAAGCTTGAGATCGTCGCTCCAGAAAAATATATGGGAGATATCAACGGCTCCATCGCTTCAAAGCGCGGTCAAGTCGAAGGTTCAGAACCTCGTGGCCAAGCTATCGCCATCCACGCCAAGGTTCCATTGTCAGAAATGTTCGGATACACTACTGCACTTCGTTCGATGACTTCAGGTCAAGGCTCTGCCATGATGGAGTTTGATCACTATGAGGTGGTGCCAGGGAATGTGGAGAAGGAGATTGTGGAGAAGAGGAAGTAGTCTTATACTATATGTAATCATGAAAAAACTGACCACATGGTCTGTTCTGATCAGTATTTGTGTAGTGGCTGTCCCATTTTTTGTGACGGCTCAAGTGTCGGCCCCAACGAATCTGACGACTGCCATAACAGGACTAAGATATATTCGTGTGATGTGGAGTGCTCCAGCAGAAGCTGTCGCTAGTTATCAGGTGTATCGCGACGATGTTGCAGTAGCCACTACCACAGCGCCAGAGTACACCGATAACTTGGTTACGTTGCCTGGCTCACAACATTGTTACAAGCTGCGCTCGTATGATGCTGCGCTCGGATACTCGGATCTCTCGTCATCGATTTGCAATTCTGTTGTTGTTGGTACAGCCAGTCCTCCAACAGGTCTTATCGCCACAATCGTATCATCAAATTCTATAAAGTTGGATTGGACATTTTCATTGACTGACTCCCAGCAACTTGATGATTATGTTGGTCGTGGTTTTTATTTCATAATCGAACGATCACCTGACAATGGAACGAACTGGTCAATAATTGCTTCAAAACCTTTTGAAATTGAGGACGAATCTTCTTCATGGCCTATAACATATACTGATACACAGGCAGTCTCTGGAGGCAGTAATACGTATCGAGTTACTACATTGGATTGGGAAGTTGGGGGATTTTCTGTACCATCTGGCATAGCGACGGCGGCGGCCCCTCAAGTTGAGTCTGTTCCGACCGCGCCATCAAATCTGACCTTTGCTTACACCAATCAACCGACGACGGTTTCTTTTACATGGAATGACAATTCAAATGATGAGAAGGGTTGGTTTTTAGAAAAAAAGTCTGGCGATAGTTGGGCGGAATTGTTCAAATACGCGTATCCAAATACTGGGGCGAATATGACATATACAGTGACTGGCTTGAGTCTCGGTACTACGTATGAAGTCCGTGTACGTACCTTCAATGCGGTTGGAAATTCTGAACCTTCAAATATAGTGACTGTCGTCACGGCTCCAGATGTCAATCTTTCTACGGCAAGTAATGGTGTTCTGTGCGTCTACAACCTCAATCTGCAGATATCAAAAGATATTTGTGATTATTATCTATTAAAACGCCCAGGGTCTCTTTCCAAAGGACTGGATATTCCTGATAGTGCTTTTCATCAGGCAGGGGAGGGGCCAACTGCCATGTTGAGGGAAGATATGACTATCGCAAACTTTACTCAGTACGTACTCACGCCGTTGGGTACTTATGTTCGAGGTTACAATAGTTCGCATCCGGAATCGCCGATCAATTATCTGGCTATTGCAAAAGGATTGCCTGTCCGTGACAGTCGTCTTTCGGTTATGCCCTTTTATCATCATTCTGCAAATCAGACGCTGAACGAATATTTTCGCCAAGAAGGCATTGCGGCTTCATTTCTCATGGGATTTACCTTGGCTGATGTACAGAAAATGATTGATAAGGCGCAAGCCCCCGCACCAGATTTGAGTTCAGTAAAGTGGTTTTTTGATTTGGATGACAAGGTGGCTGCAGGTCCGAGTGTCTTGGGTGACAAGGATTCTCTCAAGACGCGGAGCCGTCTTATGAGTTTGGGTGTAGTAGAACAAAATGTGGTTACAGACGCTACAAATGCCAATCCGCTTTCTTACGGAGGGACAGTAGTTGGATATGCTGGACTCGGTACTCATCATAACCAGGATGCCCAACCGAATTTGGGTGCATCGCCTCCTTTTGGATATCCTTCGGAGTGGGCAAAACGATCGGTAAATATGCCGGTGGCCAATCGGGCCATCATTGATGCCTACGAAAGTTATTATGCTCTCTCGTATCATGATCGCCCTCAAGGTCAAGGACTCATCGCTCACGCTATGACGCCGACAGCTTTTGGTGGATCGAACTACTCACGCAGCTTTGCCGGAGGAGTAGGGACGGTGAGTGAACCGGGAGGACCGGGAGTTGTGCAATTCGAGATGATTTTCCCAGAATATATGAAAGGTCATACCTGGGCACAGAGTTTTAAGATTGCCGCTCCGTACACGTCTCACCCAATGGGCATGGTGGTCGGAGATCCTATAATGACCATAAGAGATGGTGGAGGTTTACTCACGGGCGCTCGGATTAACGTGAAACCAACCATTTTTGCCGGCGTCGACAGATCCATTCCTGGACCGGCTGTTCAATTGGCGGGTGATGTATTGGATAAAGGGTACCCAGAATCTTCAGTTACGACTGTATGGACAAAAGAATCTGGGCCGGGGACAGTAACTTTCAGTAAAAGAGTGTCAAGTTACGCAGGTGACCTCAGCGCACTCGTGGGTACGGCGACTTTTTCTACTGCAGGCACATATGTCTTACGGTTGACAGGGAGTAATGGTGCGCTTTCGGAGTACGACGATGTCACCATGATTGTTACCACCGGTTCCGACACAACTCCGCCAGTCATCCAAACAGTGGGTCCGACAGGTACCCTTGCCTCCAATACGACGAGCGTGTCGTTGTCCATCACTACTGATGAAGATTCTACATGCAGATATAGTACGGTTGCCAGTGCAGCTTTCGGGTCATCACAAAGTACGTTGTTTAGCAGTACTGGAGGAAAGAGCCATACGCATGTAGTGACTGGTCTATCTTCAGGCACTTCGTACACATACTATGCTCGCTGTCGTGACAGTGCTTCAAACGCGAATACCTCTGATTACGCGATATTATTTGCTGTTGCCGCCGTAGTTCCAGAGATTGATACAGTTTCGCCTAGCGTCACTATCACATATCCAGCGTCACAATCTTTGGTATATGAAGGTCAATTGACGATCACGGCTTCAGCGGCAGATCTCGTTGGCGTGTCAGGCGTGAAGTTCTATGTCGATGGTTCCCTGACGGGATCCGAAGATACTGCCGCACCATATTCAAAGTCTGTGAGTCTTTCGGCCGGAACATACCGTGTGTACGCTATAGCTCGTGATGCGGCAGGAAACACCCAGACCTCAACGGCTATTTCATTTACCGTAAGAAAACAGACGGTGCAGACGATTGAAGAAAATCCACGTCCTCCTGTTATACCAACCGCACCTCCTGTTGTAGCTACCTATTTCAATGACCCTACTGTATTACCGGCAGTGGAACAGGCGCGTTATGTAGAGTATGTACGCTCTACGTATACACCTCCGGCTGTTTCACCTCAAGCCTTGACATCCGCACCGGCCCGAATTTCCAAAAATTTAAAGTTGAATGATCAGGGAGAGGAAGTTCGTCTGCTCCAAAAAACTCTCAATTTACTTGGGTATTCAGTGGCTACAGAAGGAAGCGGGTCATTGAATAAAGAGGGTTCGGTATTTGATGAACGTACCAAAAAGGCCTTGATGGAATATCAGCGTTCATATGCAGAGACTGGCGTAGAAGCAACGGGGGTTCTGGATAATGTGACGCTTTCACTTTTGAATAATGACATTGACCAACTCGTCAATGCCGCAGAGATACTCGATGAAAGTATTGTTGAGGAAGATGGTGATGTAGGATTGGTAAGTCGCTTTACACATATAGTCGAGTCAATTTTTGAAGGGGTGACTACTTTTCTGGTAGGGTTGTTTGGACTATGAGTGGAGTAGGTGTAAATTGTTTTTATAGTAGCTGTATCTCGTGGTTGCGATACGGTTTGGTACACGCTACACTGTTCCCATGAATACACCACAAGCATTTATTTTTATCGGAAGATCAGGATGCGGCAAGGGGACGCAGGTGCAGCTTCTCATTGATGTGCTCAAACAAAAGATGCCGGAGATCGATACATTATACGTACAAACAGGACAAGAATTTCGAACGTTCATACAGCAGCCAAGTTTTACCGCACGCAAATCCAAAGAAATGTATGAGGCCGACATACTCCAGCCTGAATTTTTGACAGTCAATATGTGGGTGAAGCCTTTGATTGATGCATATAAGGGCAATCAGCATATCATTTTTGATGGTACGCCGAGAAAGTTCCATGAGGCCGGCGTATTAAACTCATGTTTTGGTTTTTATGGCTTTGAAAAGCCGTGGGTTATCAATCTTGACATCAGTGAAGATGAGGCAGTCAAGCGTATGCTTGCCAGAAAACGTTTTGATGACAAAGAAGCAGATGCTCGCAAGCGTTTGGCCTGGTATGAGACGGACGTGGTCCCAACACTTAGTTATTATGATGGCAATCCAGCCTACAATTTTATAAAAATCTTTGCTGAAAAAAGCATCGAGGAGGTTCATGCCGATATTGTGAAAAAACTAGGCTTGGTGTAGTTTTAGGTCATGATCAAACTCAAGACAAAGGAAGACGTCGCCGTCCTCCGCGAAGGGGGCAAGAGGCATGCTTCTATTTTGAAGGAAATTGCCGCTATGGTGAAACCGGGCGTTCATGTTGTTGATCTTGATACTCGCGCTGCGGAGCTTATCCGCGAAGGAGGCGATACACCCGCATTTTTGAACTATCAACCCTATGGCGCTTCTCGGCCATACCCGGCGACTCTATGTATTTCGATAAATGACGAGATTGTTCACGGCATTCCTACCGAAGGGGACAAGGTTCTCAAGGCAGGAGATATTGTTAGCATTGATTTGGGACTCATACACAAGGAACTCATCACGGATGCCGCGATTACTGTACCCGTGGGCACTATCTCCAAGGAACTTGATCAGTTGCTCGTAACTACCAAAGAGGCCCTCATGGCGGGCATCAAGGCTGCCAAGGGAGGTGCCCGAGTAGGGGACATCAGTAGTGCTATACAGCGTATAGGTGTTGCTCATGGATACGGTATTGTTGAAGAATTGGCAGGACATGGTGTTGGATACCATGTGCACGAAGATCCATATGTGCCAAACTTTGGTCATGCAGGTAAGGGGGAAGTTTTGAAACCTGGCATGGTCATCGCTATCGAACCAATGTTCAATATTGGTACGAAGAAAATAAAGTTGGATCCAGACGGCTACACGTATAGAACGTTCGACGGAAAACCAAGTGCGCATTTTGAACATACAGTCGTCATCACAAAAAATGGCGCGGAGATTCTGACTGCGTGATATAATGATATTCATGAAAAATCACCCCAAGTTTGAGCGCACACTCGTCATTATCAAGCCGGATGGCATACAGAGAGGGCTTATCGCGGAGATCATAAAACGCTACGAACAGATCGGTCTCAAACTCGCAGGAATAAAGATGATGGTGCCGAGTGCCGAACTTATCACCAAGCATTATACGCTCGATCCGGAATGGCGGCTAAGGACTGGTCTCAAGACTATCAAAGGTTACGTGGACAAAGGTCAGACACCGCCCATCAATGATCCGCTCAAGGTTACTGAGATTTTGCTGACGAAATTGGTTGAATATATGACCAAAGGGCCCGTTATTGCCATGATTTGGCAAGGCGCGCATGCTGTCGAGATTGTCCGTAAGCTCACTGGTGGAACTGAACCATTGATGTCGGACATAGGTACTATTCGAGGTGACTTTGTGCTGGATTCATATCGTATGAGCGATACGGACGGCCGTTCTATCCGCAACTTGATCCATGCGTCAGGTTCGGTCAAGGAGGCACAGGATGAGATAGCCCATTGGTTCAAAAAAGAGGAAATTTTTGACTACACATTATTGAGCGAGGCAATACTATATGGACTAACACTGGACGGTATTTTGTAATAGTTATGCACTCTTGCACTCTTGTTTCAGAGGACTACAATGAATACAGGTTACGGGGTATTAAATCCTATACCAATTTATTCGGGATCCCGATGAACTTCGGTTCAAATTAGATCGCACCTTGGTGTTGATCTTGAGGGAACCCACCTAGATTTTCTAGGTTAAGTAATACTTCGTAGCCGACCAAAGGTCGTCACACTCAATATGAGGGTGGCGATTTTTGGTTGGTCATTTTTGATTTATAGTCTGAAACCACCTATACTTAGCCAATGCTTTCATACATTCTTGCGTTTGTTGTTCTTGCACTTGTTCTTGTCGGTAATACGCTCGGTCCGGATGCCACCAATATCGGTATGCGTTTCTTTGACAGCATCTTACATCTTCTTGCTGGGTTCGGTCTTGGCTTCTTTTTTTCCGCCCTGACCGCTTCGCTCGGCACCCGACGTCTGCGCACACTTACAGGTGTTACACTCATAGTATTGTGTGGCGGCATCGCGTGGGAAATATTCGAGGGATATTTCGGCATTACTGGCTATCCGCTTTGGAGCCAGATGTATTATCTTGATTCGGCCAAGGATCTCCTGCTAGATGTGGTAGGTGCGGCGCTTGCGGCTCATTTCGTCATAAAAAAATAAATACACAATGGCTCATACAACACAGATTACGTTTTGTAGTGGGGTCGGGACGGTCACCGGCGCGAACTTTCTGGTTGAGGTCGGTGCTTCCAAAGTTCTCGTCGATTGCGGCATGGTCCAAGGTGAGAAATTCGCTCTCGAGGAAAATGCCAAACCGTTTTTTTACGAGCCGAATTCAATTGACGCTCTCCTTATTACCCATGCCCATCTTGACCACGTTGGTCGCATACCGAAGTTGGTCAAAGAAGGGTACCTAGGACCTATTTATTCGACGCCAGAGACGCGCCAGCTCGCGGAACTGGTGTTGACTGATGCGGTTGGTATTTTGGCGCTGGAGGCAAAACAAACTGGGGGACTCCCGCTCTATGGTATCGAGGATGTCGAAGCAGTTTTTCCACTATGGAAGACGATACCTTACCATCAAGTGTCAAAAATAACCGATGACCTTTCAGTGTTTCCAAAGGACGCAGGGCACATTCTCGGTTCGGCAATGTTCGAAATGCATCTTCAGGATGGGCTCAAAGTTCTTTTTACGGGAGACGTCGGCAATTCCCCAGCGCCGCTTCTGCGCGATACCGAGGACGTCGGCGATGTCGACTACCTGATCACCGAGAGCGTCTATGGTGATCGCAATCATGAGTCAAAGGAATTGCGCTCGCAGCAGTTTGAAAAAGTGGTCAATGATACATTGTCTCGTGGGGGTACTCTGGTCATTCCGGCGTTCTCTATTGATCGCACGCAAGTCCTTCTGTATGAATTGAACAATCTGGTCGAGCAAAAGAGAATACCTTCTGTGCCGGTTTTTGTCGATTCGCCGATGGCTATCAAGGCCACACAGGTATATCAGGAAAGTACGCAACTTTTTAATGACAAGGTTCAACAGCAGATTCGCGATGGTGATGATATTTTCAGTTTTCCGCACTTGCAGTTCACCGTTTCGCAAAATGAGTCGCGTGATATTGAACGCTTGCAGGGAGCAAAAATAATTCTGGCAGGATCGGGAATGTCCGTAGGTGGCCGCGTATTGAGCCATGAGTCGGATTTCTTGCCCGATCCAAAAAATACTATTTTATTGGTGGGATATCAAACGACAGGTTCGCTCGGGCGACAGCTGGCTGATGGTGCCAAAAAAGTGACTATTCATGGACGGGAGATACACGTGAAAGCGCACGTCGAGACCATGTACGGGTATTCGGCGCACAAAGATAGTGATCATTTGGTTGAATTTGTTGCGACTGCGAGCGATCGATTGAAACAGGTGTTTGTGGTTATGGGTGAGCCAAAGTCCTCTATGCATCTTGCGCAGAGGTTGAATGATGAGTTGGTGGTTGAGGCTATAGTGCCAGAGAGGGAGAAGAGGTATGAGGTGGTGGCGTGATGTTCGAGGGCGATATGACAAAAGACGCTTTTGATGAAGTGGAGGACATGTCTTCCAAAGCTGAAAAAATGAAAGTACCTAATTGCGAAATTTTCGCAGTTACGCCACGAAGTATAGCCATGCCACGGGATTTAATTGCGAAAATTTCGCAATTGGGGACGTGTGGTTTTTGGTCAGGAGGGTAGTGTGTTCCACTGATCCTCTGTATCAAAAATAAATCCCGAGATGCCTCGGGATTTATTGAGATTATTTAGCTTTTGAGACCGACTGCACGACTCTTACGAACGTCTCCGGTTTGAATTCTGCGAGATGAGCGAGCGCCTTGCGGTCAAGCTCGATGCCTTTCTTTTTTGCCGCGCCAATAAATTTGCTATATGAGAAGCCGAGAGGGCGGAGAGCGGCGTTGATCTTCACATTGAAGAGGCGGCGCATGTCACCTTTTTTGTCACGGCGATGAGCGAATGAATATGCGCCGGCGTGCTGGAGAGCATCGATAGCCATACGTTCCTTCTTTGAGCGGCCAAAACGCATACCCTTGGCTGCCTTGAGGACGGTGCGGCGATATTTGAGGGCGTGGACTGCTTTCTTGACGCGGGTCATGATAGTTGATTAAAAATTAAAATAATTAAAGATTGACGAGGAAACGGCTCTTGGCTTTGTTATCCATGTGGATGGTGTTCATGCGGCGCTTGTTGGTACTGGTTCGTGTGCGTTCGCGGGCATTGAAATGGTTTTGCCCAGCCTTGCGCGACAAAATCTTGCCATTTTTGGTGACTTTGAGGCGCTTTGCGTATGATTTGGTGGTTTTCATTGCCATGGTAATAAAAAATTAAAATGTATTATTTAGTATATTATTTCTTTTCAATGACGATACTAAGTCCTTTTGGTCCCTTAACAACATCCTGAGCCACTTTGTATTCAACAGTGACCAGTTTCATGATGCGGTCGAGGCGTTCTTTGAGGAAGTTCAAATCCATGTATTTGGATCGTCCGATGAGAAAGAGGTCGATCTTGACACGATTTCCTTCACCGAGCCATTCGGAAACTCTCTTGGCCTTGAGTTCGAGGTCATGTTCGCCGGTACCAATCTTGACTTGAACTATCTTGAGTTCGCTGGTCTGAACCTTGGATTTGGCCGCTTTCTCCTTTTTCTTTTCATCGTACAGATATTTGCCATAATCCATGATCTTGGCAACCGGTGGGGTAGCGGTAGGGGATATCTCGATCAAGTCCAACGCTCGCTTTTGAGCTTCAGCCAATGCGACGGAAAGCGTTATAACACCGAGATTTTCTCCTTCGGCGGTTATGACGCGCAACTCGGGCGCTTTGATCTGATGGTTGATTTTGACTCTGATTGCCAATTGATTGGGGATTACAGGGGTTATTTATAGCATAATAATGTATGGCGCGCAATGTCTCGCTACTCTATCCACAGTGTGTACGTGAGATAGAGTTGATATAATAACGTCATGGCTTCAAAAGCTCCTGAATTTTTTTCGGATGATTTCTCACATGCACGTCACCGCAAAGCGGTTGCGGCGATGATAGTTGCAGTTTTAGTATTTGGCGTACTACTTATCGTGTACATAATCCAATCAGAAAGCACGTCTCCAATACCGCCTAGAGCTATCGTTGACGAGGCTACTATACGTCGATCTCTTCTTTCACAATCAAATCCACCAGTCGCTATTTCCTCAGCAGAGCTTGGTGTTCGGCAAGCATTATTGAGTAGTTCAAATACGCCGTCTAAACTCTCAGCAGAAGAATTGGAGATGCGTAAAAAGTTGTTGACGCAATAGGTCAGATATTTGAAATCATTAATCATTACCATATTAATAACCCACATCATGAAATCATCACGTATCACCCGCGTTCTCACTACCACAGGATTTGCTCTCGGAGCTTTTGCACTAGCTGTCGCTGCGCAGGGAGTCTGGACACCAGCTCCATCGTCTCCACCAAATGGTAATGTAGACGCACCGATCAATGTGGGGTTGAGTGAACAGATAAAGCTGGGACCAATACGAGTTAACACAAGCCTTCCTGTTGCAGCGCCTGTGGGTCTTATTGTTGGAGGAAAAATACAAATGCTGAATGGCCCTCTAGGTGCAGGTAGAGTTTTGACTGATGTTCTCGGTAATGGTGTTGGAACGTGGGAGGCGCCTACGGGAGGGGGTAGTAACTCCCACGTTCTCTTGGATGCGCCAACCATCTTGAGTAATCCTGGTGGTGAGGCGGGTTTTTATGTCTATCCTACAGGTCCTGTTGTTGTAAATATTCCTGCAGTGATAAGTGGTACGATTCAAGCCGGAGTTACTACAGGAGTGCCAGCTAATGCTAAAGGAGTATTGCTGTACGGTATGTGGGATTGTAACTATTGTCTGACAAAATATATACGTTTTAAACATCCAGGACAAACCAACTGGAAACGCTTGGTTTTTATTAATGATGCCGCTTACGGCTCTGATAATTCGGCCTGGATACCTCTAAATTCAACTGGAGCTTTGCAATGGGAGATAAGTGAGTCGGCTAATGATGCGACAGGTGTCCGCTTAGAGATTCAGGGTTACGAGATTTGATCGCCTACAAAAACTTCTTCACCAACCGTATCATTCTCTCTAACAATTTTTCGGTGAAAA
>CAZRRZ010000020.1:0-4508 GCA_964602725.1 uncultured Candidatus Saccharibacteria bacterium
GTGTTGATCTGAACCAGCTTTGGATTTATTGTACGCAGTATCAAATAGGAGCATAGTACCAGCAAAAGTCCCGTGACAGCCCCTTTGAACTTATCGAGCCCAGCCGTCTTTCCCTGCCAGGAGTCTGTGGTCATATACTGGAACCCGCCAAATACAATCATGAATACTGCGGCTACAGCAGAGATGGCAATCGCTAGGTTGAATATATACTGCACATACGTTTCAAACTTGACTGATTTGATCTGCGTGCCGGCGGTACAGTCATCGATCACTTTTCCTGTCGAATCTTTTGTCTTGTTTGGAATGCATGGCAGAGGTTCGAGCAAGGTGTACTCTTGAATAGGATTGGCCTGTTGGGCTCGCGTGGCAGTCGGTGCTACTACAAGCACGCTTGATGTCAACATGATGGCAAGACAAGCAATAATCACTATTTTTACCCCTATTGATTTGTGTGTAGATGTTGCAGTCATGGAATATTAGAATGTCACTTGTTCATCCGTGGTTTTTTTGGAGATAAATGAAGCGGTGAAGGCGTCGCTCAGGTGCTGTAGTATTTTATCAGTATTTTGAATATCAAGCTTTACTTCGGACGAACCAGTTGTGTCTTCGGGTGCGCGTAAAATAATGGATCTACTTGTCGAAAGCTCGCTTCGGGTCGAGTTGTTGATGGACCAAGCAAAAGAAAGAGTCCCTTCATTGTTTGTAATACCATTCATGCCAAATGGAACCGCCTGGATGGAAGTCTCTTTTTGCGAACCAATGCCGATGGTCGAACCGACTGCCCTGTTGAATAGTGTTCCGTAGAGCGGATCATTTACATAAAAGCGAATATCAGGATCTCCGGCGCCGACCTCCCACTCCGCTTGTGCATGGGCAGTGTTGTCTCGAGACCAGACGTCGACACTGATGGTATAGGGTCGAGGAACAAGATCTCCTACGAGGAACACTGACTGTTTGCCATACCCGGATTGGTCTTCGAGTGCACGGTCATTTCTTTTCCACTGGTACACAAGTGTTCTAGGGTCGTATTCTGTGCCGCTCGAATTGGCGATATGCGGCATGGCAATGATTTTGACGCCATTTTGGTATACGGGCGAAATCTTTCCTTTATAAAATGATGGAGTATAGCCGTCAGATTCCAAAATGAGATCCACAGACCCTGATCCTATCGTGATTGAAGCCGAAACAACGCGACCCTCCGGAGTGGTGGCCGTAACATTGACTGATATCTTTTTGCCCAATGCTGGTGCAGTTATCTCAAGGACGGTCGCACCCACAGCGTTTTGAACTGTTTTTCCACTGACTACCCAGGTAACTCTCGAGCTATTTATATCAATAGTATAACTTCGTGCGGTCAGCGTTACTTTTTGATTTGGTGCAGGATTGTCGGTTGACGCCGAGAGCTCAAGGCCGCCGATCGAGATGGGGACTTGTGCAGAAACTCCAGAGGCAATGAGGAAAGAAAAAGCAAAAATAAGGAGTATGACAAAACGAGATTTCATTACTGATATTTTACCATGCGAGGCTGAATAATACAGCTACGCCAGACTGCCATTTGGGGGACGGACATCGCCATCATTTACTGGAATGACCGGTGGAGCTTCTCTGCGTCCGGCGACATTTGCTTTCGGTCCACTGGCTTTCAGTGGAATAGATACCCCTGCTTTATCCTCAAAATAAACAAAAAGAAGTACAATCACCACGCCAACAGTGGCCAAGGGCAATGCCTGAATAGCAGGAATTACTTCTCCAATGGTTGAAAGTATGCTCGTGGCCAGACGACGTCCATTTATGATGCCGCAGCCCACTTTTAATAGGTACAAACTAAAGGATATCCAGAGCAAAGGGCCAGTTATAATGCCTACAAATGGAATCAGGCTCAATAAATCAGCAATAATGGCCAATAGAATCCATATAATTGCCCAAATGAGCGTTACCCGGTATTTTTTCGCTTCGTCCATGAGTAGTATTATAGCAAAAAACAGGTGTGCCGCGGTTTGTCTCTAGCTACCCCGCCTGCTCCAACTGTTTCTTTGCATCCTGTATGGCTAGGACCTGCGCAGGGTTGGTCGTTATGATCTGATCCTCTGTATATGAGCCATGTATCTTGATAGCCACGTGCTTTAGTCCTACGAAGAATATACCCTCCCCCACGTCTGATTCGAGTAAGAGATACTTTTCCTCATCCGTCAGGTTGAATGTCTTTTGGATATGGTCGATGACTGTCGGCGATTGTTTGAGGAGGATCTGGATGGAAGAGTTGGTCACAATCGGCAAGCCATATGGTGAGTTCAAGAAATCATCCACGTCTTGGGTGATGGTCGCCAAACCAAGGAAATATTTGCGGCCACGCTTTGCCAAGCCGAACAAGAACGAAGCGGTGTCTTCGGATTTCATCATCCACCACGCTTCATCGATGACCAAGAGGCGCTTTTTGAGATTTTTGCGGATAGCGTTCCATATATAGTGTGTGACGATGTACATAGCAACCGGTTTGAGCTCATCTTCCATGTCGCGCAAAGAGAACACCACAAACTTTTTGTTGATATCCACGTTGGAAGGTCGATTGATAAACCCAGCCCAGGTTCCTTTGGTATATTTGCTCAAGCGTTGAACTAGTGACTCCCCTCCCTCCATTCCTGCCAAGACAAGCTCAAAGTCAGAGAGAAGTGGTGGCTCAACCGTGCGGAAGTCTGCTTCTGGAGTGATATCTTTGAGAGCGTAGGTCTCGCTGATTGCACGATCGATGATGGCGTCTTCCTCTTGTGTCAGACCTCCCAACATGATGCGGAATAGGCCGACCAGGTTGATGATATTTGAACGCAGAACATCAGATGCAGACTCGTCTTCGCGTGGGATCGGTAGGTCAAACGGATTGATGTGGTGTTCGGAGTTCAGAGAAATGTTAAAGTACTTTCCTCCTGTGGCTTCGGCCATGTACTCGTATTCTTTCTCAGGATCAATGACGATGACATCAGTATCGAACATCAGTGTACGTAAGATCTCAAGCTTGGTTGCGTATGATTTGCCCGCGCCGGCTGTCGCGAAGGTAACCGAGTTGTAGTTTTCCAGTGAGAATCGGTCAAATAGCACCAATGACGAGTTGTGTCGATTGATACCGTAGAGGATTCCTTTGTCTGAAGTAAGGTCAAATGAGACAAATGGGAATAATGATGATAGTGGGGACGAGTTGAGCTTCGAGTGAACACCAAGCTGGTCATCAGCAATCGGAATAACTGACTTGAAGCCTTGTTCTTGCTGGAATAACGCTGGTTTTACATATACAAGCTTTGATTCGAGTATGGATTTGATCTCTGACTCGAGTTTGTCGAGGTCCCCTTCGGAATCTGCAAACAAGGTAATGTACACACCGACGTCAAAAAGATGTTCCTGTGCCTGCATGAGTTGATCGCGGAGCTGTTCAAGATCTTGGTAGGCAGTATCGAGTGCAGGGTCACGAACCAAGCCCTTGTCTTCCCTGCGCGATATCTGACTCTGAACTTCGGCGACCTTCTTTTGAAAATGACGAAGGATCTTGGCCGTCTCTACGGGGTGAATGAAGATAGAAATATTGAAAATCTTGTCGAGGTTGATGATAGGAGCAAACCAGCTTTCATCGAGAAAGCGTGGATATGAAATGACAAACAGTGTGCGACCGACTTTTTCCCCTAGGTTAAGGTCTTTTGGGCTGATTTTGAGCGCCGATGGAGAAATGACGTCTTTGAGTTCCAAGACTCCTGCCTGGTATATTTCTTCAGGCAAAATGGAAACAATCGGTGATTGCTCGTCTTTTTTTCCAAATAAATTTCCAAGAAATGACATATATTGTTAGGTTATCTGAATTGGCTTCTCTGTTTCGCCAGGGTTGAAGAGTTTGTAGAACAATTCTACCACTTCTTCGGTACCGAGTTCCGCGGCACGCACACCACAGCGTACTAGACCCTGCTCAACGACGGCCACACGTTGCTCGAGTTGACTGCGATATTCTTGGAACTTCGCATCAGCTGTTGCTGTGCGCTCTTTGCTGGTGCTTTTGCCTGGGAACATGCCGGAAAGAGGATTTTTTCCTGCGCCGAGAAGTGGAGGATCATAAGGGATGACCACAAAGAAACTTTTTGACATGATATTGGTGCTCTCTACAAACGTTTTGATGAACTCGACATATTCACGAACCTGTATTTTCATGAGTTCGGTCACTTGTTCTTTGTATCGGTCTTCGAGAAGCGCTATGTATGGGCGTATATCAAGCTTTTTTGACTGGATAAATATCTGAATAGAGAAATCCAATGAGTTTACGAAATTTTGAAACTGCATCAAGATAGAACTTTGTTCATCCTGAGATTTGAGAGCAAAGTTGAGGGATGATGCGAGGATGATTGCACGCATGCCGCCACTTTTCAGGATGATAACGCCATCGCGTATTTCCTGAATCGGAATGAAGTCCTGGGTTGTTTTCTGGGGGCTGGCCATTAGCGTTGGTTTTTATTGGAGTACATGCTTTCTTTGAT
>CAZRRZ010000020.1:4608-10859 GCA_964602725.1 uncultured Candidatus Saccharibacteria bacterium
TTGTCTTCGACTTCGATGAATTGGGGAACCTGAAATCGCATCACTCATTATTATAGCGACAAGTGAGGATTTATGAAAGCTCGCAACCCGCGAGCAAAATGTAGCTGCAAGCGGAGCCGTCCTCACCAGAGGATGGCTCGGAAGTAACTCACTTCCGGTTATCCTCGCATGAGGGCTTTCATAAGATTCGAATGCAGTTGCTATATGAGCGAAGCGATTATAACGTCTTTGTCGTTTTTCTACTATATTTGCTCCTTGTATGGGTCGATTACAGGTTTTGAAGGGGTACTGGGCTGCAGAGGCTTTGATTGTGCTGCTGGTTGAGGCGTGGAAACAACTTTTTCGACTGTCTTGCTTGCAGGATTGCTCAACAAATAGTCCACAAGCGGCTCAGTATGGTTTTCTTCTTGTCGCGGAGCAGATGGCATGCTTGTCGCTCGGCTGTCGGTAGGCAGATTTTGGGGTGGAAGAGCTGTTCCTGAAGAAGGCACGCTTGGCGGCGGATTTTCTAGTCCTGCCAGTATTTTGCCGCGATCTGCTGGTGTTACGCCGTTGCCTTGTTCGGGAGCTTCCTTTTCTACACGAAAGCCACCAGCTCGCCCAATATTTTCCACATCATCAGTAGATGTCTGTAATTTTAGGTTAGTTTTTACAGCTGAGAATACCTCCTTATTAACCTCCGTGGCAATATGGGCTGCCAAATCCTTTTCAATTTCAAGACGTTTAGAAATATGTTCAATAAAGTCAGAGGAGCTACTCACTTCTCGGATGACATCATTGATCTCTGCGTAGAGTTCCCCGAATTGGTCTACGTGTAGGTTGAACTGGTCAGCGATCTTTTTTACCCCACCGTAGAATCCCGGCGAACTTAGGAAATTTTGAATTGAATTTGTTGCATTTGTGTCACTCATAATTTTTTGAATTACAACCAGTGGCTGTTACGAGGATCGTCAATAAATGACTTTGCTCTGTGGGTGGCCCCCCCACTAAATGTTGTAGCCAGTGCCCAATTTCGGATCATTCTGCCTATGGCCGTCTTTCTTGTAGAATCGATCGATTCATCGGCCATTTCCTTCAATTGTGAATTTTTCAGGTACTTAACAACTTCAGGTCTCGTGACTTCAGGGGTAGCCATCAGGTCTTTACCCGTCATAGTGTTGACCATATTTTCAAGAGTTTTTGAGCTTCTAAGTGCAGCCTTATTAACTGCTTCTGTGAAAGCGGCCGCTCTCGTGTCCGACATAGCCTTCTTGTCGTCCTCGTTCATATTACTAAGCATGAATTTGATTGTATCAGCCTCATCATTTTTTGCCGCGTCGACAAATGCAGCACGTCGTGCGTCCATGATTTCTTTCTGGTCGTCAACAGAGTAGTCATCCGATTTGGAGATTGCTTCAAAGTCAGATTTCTTGAGATGTTTGACAACATTTGGATCCTTAAGATTTTTTGCACCCAAAGCAAGTTTTTCTTTCACACTCATCTTGTCGAACGTCGAAGCTATACCCATAGGCCTACCTGTTGCAGGATCGATAATTGGTGGAACTGGCCTACCTGTTGCAGGATCGATAACCGGCGGCTTACGAGATTCAACAAGGTTTGCGTGGAATTCATTTGTACGTTCAATCTCATGTTGTTTCTTGTCAACATCCTTCTGTTCTTTGAGAGTGTCACCGTATGACCTTTTTGTACCAAATTTACTACTAGCAACCTTGCCCAAAGTTGCTGCGCGTAAGTCTCTGGAGATAAGTTTGTTCCCCCATGATGTATTTGCTAGATGTTTATCGGCTATCGAAGCCGCTCTACCTATAGTGCTTCTCGCAGCGTATCCCCCAGTCGCCATCGCTCCCCCCTTTGCCCATGAACCCATCTTCGAGGTGAGCATACCGCTGTATTTTTTACTGAGTCCCATTACGCTTCCGCCAACCTTCATGGCGGCAAGGAGTGGTGCGTTGATGAGCATGATAGCGATGACATAGTTTAGTATCATGCCAAAATAGCTGGCACCGAGGACACCGTCACTTGTTTTGCCTCCCGTTTTGTTGAGAATATGAGAGATGGCAGTATCTGGCGGGTTGTCCCCCAAGAGCATGCGCATAGCTACGTACAACAAGAGCAGATAAACTGGCATAAAGACCAAGTTTGAGTACAAGTAGTTCCACCACGGATCGGCAATCTCGCTTTTGATCTGTGGTATGACCTTCCCCGCCATCCAGAGCGGCGAGAATGCCAGCAGTAAGAGCAGCATGCCGGTGCGTATGCAGAATGCCAACGCGGCCACGAGGAAGCTCAGTGCCGCGATGATCATGACCACGGTTCCACCGACGCCACCGATGAGCATTTGCATGCTTACATCCTTGCCACTCAATTGACCTTTGTTCTCATAGAACGTTTGTGGCTGAAGCGCCTGCATAAAGACATTGGAAATGCCGCCGTCGTTGAATGCTTGCGAAGCAAGTGAGCTTAACGAGTTGATGTCTTGGCCGTATTCTTTTCCTGGAGCGATGGCGCGATAGAGCTGCAAAGAAATAATGTTCGACGCATCGATCATGACACTCACAAAAAAGAAGCTAAAGTTTATCAAGACACCAGCGATGATGATATTTTTTACCAAGTCGCCGAAACCTTGCTTCTCAACTCCCAAAATCATCATGATGGCCGCATAGAGAAGAGCGAAGATGAAGAACATGCTTGAAAGATCGCGTATCAATGCCCATGTTGTGTAAACGGCAGGGACTGTCACCAAGAGTTGGCTGATGTGGAGCGTTAGGTTTATGGAGGCATTCAATAGGGTGCCGCAGACGGTCAGGAACCAGCTAGCTACAGTGAGAGCGTAGTATGCAAGATTGGCAAGGGCTGCCAAGAAAAAGCCGGCCAGATCCAAATTGAAAAGACTTGATATGGCGTTGGCTTGAGCGTGCGCCACGTGTCCCGAAAATGCGACCACAACGGTAGTGATCAGGAGGAAGAGTGCTATGTGATAGGAACGAATCTTCATTGGTTAATCATCAGTACTAGTTTCTACACTGGCTTCGGTAGCCAATCGCATCATTGTTAAGTTTTTGCATTTGGGTCTGAATGTCAGCGAGCTCTTTTTGGGCGGCAGGTATTTTTGTTGCTGTCTGTGTGTTGACATCAATCGCGCTTTGTACACTCGCCTGATATCCCGGAAGCTGTCCTTGCACGCCATTAGTGGTTGCGGTTACTCGGGATTTACTGTTTTGGATCTGGATAAGTTTGATGGAAGCATCGGTTTGTTTTTCGATGAGCTGCGTGATCAGTGGATTCAAAGTTCCGCTGATAATCTGACTTATTTGATTCAATTGATATTGTGCTCCCGATCCACGCACATTTGAAGTTGAGGCATAGCATGTGCGTATAGATATATACGTGCTTCGAGTGCTTGATGCAAGAGTAATAGCTTGATCGTATATGCCCTTGTACTCGATAAGCGTCTGGATGGCTGGATCAAATACGGTAGAAAGTTGTCCGCCAGCATTTTGTACCTCTGTTTCTTGAGAGGTATTCAACTCTCTAATGATCTGAGCGGTGTATGAAGGTTGGCTTCCCGAACCGCCTTTGCTCAATCCGCGCAGACCGCCCGAAAGGACCTGTGTTACCATTTGCGATACAAGGGCATTAACGACCGCATTGATGTTGTCAGCAAGTTCAAGTTCGGTAGCTGGTCCTTGAAGTTGTTTTCCCAGAAGTCCGGAAATAACTGAACCAGGGGTTTCATTTGTACATCGTTGGACGGTGGTGTTCCCTGTTTTAGAATCATACTTTGTCTTCACGCTTATCGAGGCGCCATTTGCACCATAGCCGGCGCTTGCTCTCCCAGTCGATGTGAGCTGATCAAAGTCAGTGTCATTGAGCCCTACCGAAGATGGATCGCTCATCTGACTTGTGACATCTTTGCAGTTTGGATAAGTCAGGAAGCCATGGCCGCGATTTATATCCATGTTGATGGAATCTTGCTTGACACCGATAGCAGTCAGGAGTTCGCTATGCGCCTGGAGATATGAACCGTATGCGTTATTTTGCGGCTCAATGCTCAAAGAGACGAATGCTGGCCAGCCACCTTGCGAGAAGTCCCCGCCCGTGAACCCTTCCACGGTTCCGCGCACATTGTTAACCATTTTTCCAAGCGTACACTCATATCGTTTTGACGCCGATATAGTCTGATCAAGTGCAAGTGCAAGACGAATACTGTTACTCAGACCGGTAGAACAGAGTTTTGACAGCGGTCCACCTTCGCGTATAAATTGGCCAGTCATCTGATCGGCCGCATCCAGGAAGAAGCTTTCTGGATCCGTCACGAATGCCGGACTTCCCTGAAAGCCGCCATTGATCCAGTTGACGACGCTCGCGGTCATTTGATGCAGGAGTTGTTTCGCGAACAGTGTTGCTAGACGGTCCCAGACGAAATTTTTCTGGTTGTCCATGATCGAGTTGAAATCAAAGCTGGTATCAACCCAGACGCCTCCTATAGCATGTGCCACCTTCTGTTTTGGCACAGCAAATGCTCCGACGACCACGAGCATCGAGAGACACATGAGCAGGACAATTTTTTGTACGGAGGTAATCATATGGTTAGTAATTATATTGTTGAAAAAGATGCGCCAGGCTCCCCTGCCGCAAATGAAATACTATTAGTTGTAAAGTAATTTTTAAGATCCCTTAGTCCGCTTTGCAGGACATTGAGAGCCGCTCCGTAAGTGCCGAGTGCGATCATAGCTTGCATCGGGTCCTTTTCGGAATTTCGCAGGCCCTGCGCGACGTATACGATCGAGCTCAAGCCATTGAGAAGACTTAGGTGTTGTTGGGTCAACGAGGTTGGTACTGGTGCGCTCTGAAGAGCCGTGATTGTTTTTTGATACCCCGAAATGATCGGGTCAATACCTTCAAGTAGATTCATGTCGTCCTTTTCATAAGCTTCAACAGCGATATTGGCGGCATCAACACGTGGACTGTAGGTAGCAAAAGCCGCTCCAACTTCATTTCCATATGCACGAACTGATGCGACCGTGTCGCTGGTCACATGGATTTGTGCGGCTGTGTATTGTCTTGGGGCCGAGGCGTTCAGAACTGTATTTTGGATCATATAATCAGCTGCGTCCTGCAAAGCCGCGGGATCTTTTATGAGACCCGCCTGTTCAAGTTGCACGTATCCTACAAGGAAATTTCTGCCCACCTTATCTGTCAGGGTCAGATTCTCTGGAGGAGCTACGACAGCGCTCTTTTTTGCTTGAGTGCTCAAAGGGCTTGTCGAACTCCCGCTCGAAAACTGTTTTTTCCAATCGGTTGAAGCGTTTATTGCTGGATTTTCTTGCGAAGTCATATCCACGGCCGTTGCCTCGGTAGTTTTTGAAGTTTCTGTGTAGCGTGTATACGCAAAAGTACCTAGAACTGCAAGGATGCACACAACACTGATAAGAGCAGTCAATTTATGCGGGTAGTAACTCGCCATGATGCATAGATTATAGCAGAAAATCATGTGGTTATTATTGGTTCTGTGGACAGTAATATCCGTGTTATGCGTATCGGGTGCTATAATTGCATTCATGATGAAATTGTCACGCTACACAGTATCATTTTTCGCTTGTTGCACGCTGTTGTCCGGTATTTTTTTCCTACAAACCGTCTTAGCAGCAGAGGCGACCTTTACCCGTCCCCTAAAAGTGGGTATCACAGGTGAGGATGTCCGAGAATTACAAAAAATCCTCAATAGTGACACTTTTACTCGGGTTCAAGAAGTCGGACCAGGGTCTCCTGGCCAGGAAACAGCCTATTTTGGAGTCAAAACACATGCCGCAGTCGTTCGTTTTCAGGAGAAATATAGCAATGAAATCCTTGTTCCCAGCGGTTTGAGTGCAGGTACTGGCTATGTTGGTCCGGCAACGCTCTCTTTTTTGAATAAGTTGGCCCAAGGATCTTTACCTGTGGTCCAACAGCCGGTACCTGACATTGTTCCCTCTGCAACAATCCTGCAAAGCACGGTTGCCACCAACCCCAACGAAAAAAATCTCGATGTTTTTTTGGCGGCTATAGATTCTGTTGGTAAAAAGAAAGGTGTTGGGGCTGATACGCTCGCTCTCATAAAAAAACAAGTAGTCATTGATATTGCAACCTCAACTGACCTGCGGCAAAAATTCCTTGATTCATATCAAGGAGTGATTTCCAAGGCACCGCAACCAATTCAAAGTGTTTTTACGAAGGTAACGGAGGCAATCAAAGGAGTTTTCAAACCAAAA
>CAZRRZ010000021.1:0-1184 GCA_964602725.1 uncultured Candidatus Saccharibacteria bacterium
TATATTGTCTCAAGTTAGATTAGTAAGTACACAAAGGTTTCAGCGATATGTGCGTACTATTTCAGACAGTGAACTTCTTGCCATTAGAAAATGCTTTGTGGGAGTAATTACGAGTCAGCCGTAAATTTCAAAGCCCCATCTTCATGGGGCTTCACGGCTTCCCTCTATCCACAGGATTTCTCCCGCGAAGGGTACCTCGGCTGGTTGCATGCATCCTTCCCATCCAGCAACCGATAGTCCACAAAGTGTAGCAAAAATATCCTTTGTGTCAACCACTACTTCGCGTGCACGTACAGATAAATATCCTCAATCGCCTTTACTGCATCTCCAGCGGCAATGTTGTTTTGTTGATAGAGCCCGTCCGTACAATCTCCAGCCGCCCAGATACCTTCTACTGATGCGCGCTGATTCTTTGGGTCGGTGATGATGCGATTGATCTTGTCGAGCTTGATAAGGTCTTTGGCGAAACTTGTATTTGGCACAGATCCAACTTCCGCAAAGATGCCGGTAACTGGAATTTCGGAATCTTTTCCTGACTTAGTTTCGGTATAGACGAGAGATGTGACAAACTGGGCACCCTTAATCTCTTTTGGGCAGGCAAATTCAATAGCTTTCATTTTTGGGTTCTTCAGCACCTTCTCAACAGTACCCGGATCAGCCTTGAATTCACTGCGCGAGAGAAGAGTTACGCTCTTGCAGTAGGCGAGCAACTGGGCAGCACTTTCAAATCCAGCATTTCCACCGCCAACAACAACGACATCTTGGTCGGAATACATGGGACCGTCACATGATGCGCAATAGGTGAGACCCTTGTGTTCATAGGTGTCTGCACCAGGGACGGTGAGTTTGCGTCTGCTGCTACCGGAAACTATCAGAACGGTTTTTGCCTCGTAACTTCCTTTGGCCGTAGTGATAGTAAAATTCGCGCCGGTTTTTGTGAGGAGTGTTGCCAACTCATTTTCTTTAAAATCAATTACACCGTCGGCATATGCCTTGGCGTGCTTTTTGAGGCTTTCTGAGAGATCGAGTCCTGAAATAGCCACGGTGCCAACCCAGTTCTCAATTTTCTCCGATACATTACTTTGCCCAAGCCAGTCCTTGGTGATAAACACCGAGCGTAATCGTTTGCGAGCTGCATAGACTGCCGCAGCTGCTCCAGCTGGTCCGCCACCGATGATTGCGAG
>CAZRRZ010000021.1:1284-10219 GCA_964602725.1 uncultured Candidatus Saccharibacteria bacterium
AACGCCGGTATTGCACCCCAATCATCGTCATCATCTTTTTTTTCTTCCTTTTCAGCCTTCTTTTCAGGAACTGCATCTCGCTTTACATCTGACATTGAGTTAAAAATCTTGTTGCGCTCTGGTCGCTCGCCGCGGTCACCTTTCTCGGCGGCAGACTTCATGATACTGGCGATGGTAGGTTCGGCAGAAACTGGAGTTGAAGGTCGTGATGCGGCGGTGTTACTTTCTGGAAAACCAGTAGCGATGACAGTGATCTTGATCTCGTTCTTCTTGAGCTTGTCATCGCGAACAGTACCGAAGATAATCTTGGCTTCTGGATCGATGGACTCGGTGATGACCTTGGCAGCATCCTGGATCTCGAACATGGTGAGATCTTCGCCGCCGGCAATAGAGAAGAGGACACCCTTGGAGCCAGTGATAGAAACATCGAGGAGTGGCGAGTTGATAGCGGCCTTGGCAGCTTCGATGGCACGGTTTTCGCCAGAAGCAGAGCCGATACCCATGAGTGCTGAGCCGGCATTTTCCATGACGGTGCGAATATCTGCGAAGTCGATGTTAATGAGTCCTGGGGTGGTAATGAGGTCAGAAATACCCTCGACAGCTTGGCGGAGAATCTCATCGCACATGGCAAAGGCGTTCTTGACGCTGGTTTCTTTGCTGATTGCAGAAAGAAGGCGGTCGTTTGGAATAACGATAATAGCATCGACTTCTTTGCGGAGATCATCGAGCGCAGCTTCGGCGATACGCGAGCGCTGGCGGCCTTCAAAGAAGAATGGCTTGGTAACGACAGCGACAGTGAGACAACCCAGCTCTTTTGCAACGCGTGCAACCATAGGGGAAGCACCACTACCAGTTCCTCCGCCGAGTCCACAGGTGACGAAGACCATGTCTGCGCCCTTGACGACTTCCTGGATCTCGTCGCGCGTCTCTTCGACGGCACGGCGTCCAAGGTCGGGATTCATACCGGTACCCAAGCCGCGAGTGATATTTTTGCCAATGTGAACACGCTTCTTGGCCATCGAGCGGTGAAGATCCTGCGAATCAGTATTGATCGCAATAAAATCGACACCCCGAACTTTTGAGGAAATCATATGGTTGACTGCGTTACCGCCAGAACCGCCAACACCAAGAACTTTGATGCGTGCGAATGCTTCGATGTCGGGAGTGATGTTGGGCATGGTGGGTAATTACGTGATTATGAAAAAATGGCGGGCTGTGAACAGGGAAAACAAAAACGGCCTATGTGGATGATTGCGTGCGGACAGTAAATTCAGGGTGCAAGCTCCGTAGGTCGTTGGACGATACGTGTAGGTGTTACGCTCCTTATCATATCAAGTTATGAAAAGGGTGCAAGGAGGGTGAAAGCTGAATACTTAATTAGGACACAAAAATTTATTTTGTAAATTTGTTCAGACTATTGTCACATTGTTCGTCACATGGTAGTTTTTCTTCAGACATATTGAGGTCTCATCAAGGGGTCTCTGAAAATGAAAGATCATAAGCATGAACTCTATGAAGCCCAAGCTGGTTCCATTAAGTCAGGTTGTTTTGGTGGTAGATACTGTTCGCCTTGTCTCCGATGGTGTTGAGGTCGGCCGAGATTCTCGGGCGGCTCACTTCCTTCATAAAGCAGGTATTCGCCACAGTTTTTTCCCTGCAGATAAGGCGGGAGCCGCGGCCTCGTTCAGTGGAGATGAAACATTTCTCCTCATTCTTGGTCAACATTGCGCAGGACAAATACGCGACTTCAGATTTGTGAGTGAGGAAGACAAACCCATGAACATGATTGACGATGGTGACGTCTTCGTGTCACCTGAGTCCTTGGATAACGATGACATGCTGGTTTTCGAGTGTCGAAGCAAGCGGCACCCAATGAAGTGGTTTTTTCACTGCCTCACGACAGAAAAGGCGGCGGAAAAGAAAGCGTTGGCAGATGAACCTGTTCTGCCCAAGCCAAAGAAATTTGTACCGCCACTGGAAGAATCAGACGAAGGGGAAGCCGGCAATGGCAGAAGCTCAGGTGAGCTTGTCATCGTCCCCGAGTCGGTGTTCAAGGAAAAACCATCGGCTACTGATGGGGATGCCCAGAGACTTATAGTCCATGTTGCCGACGAGCCGACGGAAATCAAGCGTCGAATCGACGTAACAGCTGCAAGATCGGTCGAAAACCAAGTCACAGAACCAACAATTGCTGCAGGTGTGAGTCATGAACCTTCAGCACAACCACAAGAAAAAGGAACAACGGAAGTCATGAAAGACCCGAAATTATTGGTGAGGTACCTGCTCAAAGAATGCTGTCATGAATTTGGCGCAAGTTTGAGTCAGGCGGAAAACGGCGAGCGCGGCGATAACAGTTGCTGCATATTTGCCAGACGAGCGACCATTTATATCGCTAAAACGATCGGTCTCCGGTCGAGTGAAATCAACGGGTGCGGCGGCATGCCGACATTGGCATCAAATGTGGCGACGCAGTTCGGGATCGCGCAGGAGGCGTATAGTGATGGCAAGACTGACTTTGCAAAAAAAGTCAACAAGGTCAAGGGGCAGATTCCTGAGAAATGGTTGCCAAAGTTGAAAGCTGACACCGGCAGTGGCAAGGCTTCGGGTTCCGCAGTTGTCGTGAAAGACTCTTCGGCTGCCGACCTTGGTCCGAAACGTCGCTCCTACAAGAAACGTGAGCCGAAAGGTGAAAAACCGCTGAAATCTACAACGGCTGAAACGACGTCACCACTGGTTGCATCGACGATGGTCGGCACTGCCTACGTTGAGATGACGATCTTCGTAATCTCGCAAATGGAGGACTTTACTCCACAAAAGGCGGCCGCGTTGGCAAAAGCTGCCAAGATGACCGAAGAGCAATTGTATGCGGTCATCGGCCGTGTCGGAACCATTCTTAAGGGCCAGTTGGACGACTTGCCCCAGATGGTCGGTGCCGCCAAGGTGCTTATTGAGGCATTGAAGAAGTAACGTTGGTGCCTCACCCAACAACTCGAACGCCCCGCGGTGCAAGCTGCGGGGCATTTTATTTATCCGAAATATGTAACCGGACTTTTCTTACGGCAAAAACTGCTTGATCGTCCTGCCTACCCGCTTCCCAAACTTCTTGAAAAAATCAGCAGTAGCATCGATCTCAGGTGTCTCATCAGCATGAACGCCCCAGATGCAGAGACCGTAAGCGACAGATAGGGGGTTGTCTTTGAATGATGATTTGCCATCAACGAGACCCATGGATCCGATACGTGAAGGAAGCTTGAGCGCGGCCTTGGCGAGATCATCAATAGAATTCAAGGCAGAACCTCCGCCGGTAATAATAATGCCAGCTGGCAGCAAACCGTTGCGGCCCATTTTTTTGAGATGAGCTTCAATCAGTTCAAAAATATCATACAAGCGCGCGCTGATGATTTCCTCAAGTTTCTTCCGTGGGTATGAGGCGCCTGTGATAGCACCGACTTTGATCTGTTCTGCTTCTTCCAAAGGGACTTTGAGACCGAGCGCGATATCGTTGGTGATGTCAGTCGAACCAATAGGAAACACTTCGAGTGAAGCAGGAATATTATTTTCAAATACAGCAATAGAAACTGTTTCAGCACCGATGTTCGCCAGCACACAGCCAGCAATCTTCTGGGCCTTGGTGAGTGTAACGAATCCTGCGGCAAGCGGAGCTGCCATGATGTCTTCAACCTCGATGCCTGCCTCGTTGACAGCAGTAATCAAGTCTGCGACATGATGTTCAAGAGATGTAATATAGAGGGTCTTCAGTTCAATCTTATTTGCGGTCATGCCCAAGGGCGCACCGAGCGAAGGGAAGTTATCAACCTTATACTGAACAGGGATCTCATAAATAATGCGTCTGTTGGCTTTTGCGTTTGTGGGCAAATCCTTTTCGCATTGTTCGCGAAGCTTGGTGAGATCAAGTTCGGTAATCTCAGCATCAGCGCGAGAGGTGATGATGGAGCTTGTCACCGCAGTTGCATTGAGTCCAATACCGCCAACACCCACGAATGCTTTCTTTACTTTGATGCCCGCCTTTTCTTCAGCAGCAAAAACTGCGGCGCGAATACTGTCAGCAACATCTTTTACATTGGTAACGTATCCATGACGAAGACCACGAGAGTCAGCGATGCCGACGCCAATGATTTTGGGAAGACCTCGCTCGGTCTTTTCTTTGGTGCTGGCAATAACCACTTTGACGTGATAGGTGCCGACATCAATTCCGGTAATAATATTTCGTGCCATGTAGTGGAAGCTAGACTCGGAATTTCTTGCGAAGTTCGAGTTCTATACCTTCCATTATACTGCCATGGTCGTGTCCTTTCAAATGGGTACAACCGTGAATGAACAAAAAGGCGATGAAATTCTCATACTCTCGGTCAAATTTGACTGCTTCAGCGCGCGCTTCTTTTTCGGAAATGTAGATCTCGCCTTCACTGTCTGAAAGAGGGAAGCTCAGGATGTCGGTGGCGCATTCCTTGTCACGATAAATGGTGTTGAGTTTCTTGATGTTGGTGGAAGTGGTGAAAATGAGGTTGAGTTTGTACCTAGTGCCGAGTGCGGCATTCTTAATATCAACAAAATGAACAGCAGGAATGGTGCTGTCGGTTTCGTTAATAAGATTGAAGGTTGTATCGCTCTTCTTCACCTCTTTATTTCTTGCCACCACCACGCTCTGGTTTGACCGGGGCCTTGCCTTGTTTGACAAGTTCAGCGAGATCCGCGCGGCGCTTGATGAGTTTGAGGGTGCGCTGCTTGACCTTGTAAGGAGACTGGACCCTGGTAGCAAAACGGATGCTGCGCTTGCGCTGAATGATGCCAGAACCCTGGACTTTTCTAGTAAAACGTCGAATAACGCCGAGGGCGTTTTCGTTCGCGTTGCGAGTTACTTCTGCATTTATCATAGGTAAAAGATTGTAACATAAGGCTGGTTTGGAGGCAAGCCATATCTATGCTACGTTATAGGCATGAAACCAACAACTTCATGGGGCGGCGTGGCTGAATGGTATGACGATCTGGTGGAGCAGGATGCTGACTCATTTCAGAAGAATGTCCTCATGCCCAACTTGATTCGCATCGTTGAGCCCAAGAAAGGCATGACAATTCTTGACCTTGCCTGCGGACAGGGGTATTTCTCGCGCGCATTTCATCAAAATGGCGCCAAGGTTATTGGCTATGATATTTCTAAAGAGTTGATTGCACTTGCCCTTGAACAAGAAAAAAAGCGCAAAGAAGGCGAGGAGAAGATTCAGTTCTATGTCACACCCGCAGACAGCCTTTCATTTATGCAAAATGAAGCGGTTGATGTGGTTACTATCGTCTTGGCGCTACAAAATATTGAAAACCTCGCCGGTACCTTGAGTCAATGTGGACGCGTTTTGAAGAAAGGAGGACGCCTCATTATGGTCATCAACCATCCAGCATTTCGTATTCCACAGCGATCAGACTGGGGCTGGGACGAAAAAGCGGGCAAACAATTTCGCCGTCTTGATGCCTATATGTCCGATGCGCGAGTCGAGATTGATATGACTCCGGGAGAAAAGAGTGCGTCAAAGAAAAAGACAACCATTTCATTCCATCGACCACTCCAGTCGTATTTCAAAGCCTTGAGTAAATCCGGTTTTGCGGTAACTCGTCTTGAAGAATGGATCTCACATCGAAAGAGTCAGGCCGGCCTGCGAGCAGAAGAAGAGGATAGAATGAGGAAAGAGATTCCCATGTTCGTTTGTGTAGAAGCGCTAAAAAATTAACTCATGAATATTATTCTCTATACAAAAAAGGGCTGCCCATGGTGCAAAGGAGTTCTCGACCTTTTTGCAGAAAGGAACGTGAAGTTCGAAGAGAGGGAAGTTTATAGCAACAAAGTTTATTTTGATGAAATGGTTACCAAGTCAGAGCAATCAAAGGCGCCAACCCTGGATATTGATGGAGAGATTTTGGCAGATTCTGATAAAGATCAGGTTGCCGCGCATCTCAAAGAAAAAGGATATCCGGGGTTCTAGCCTGTCACTATTTCGTATTGCGTATTGTGAGTGCTGGTATAATCTTTCCAATCGTGTTCAATAGCCGTAAGTAAATTAAAGGTTGTTGACTTTCAATAGTGCACGTGTAGCATTACCCCTAGAAGTGTGTTGGTACCAATCACGGTCCCAGATGGCACTTTTCCAACCAAAGGTTAAACCTGTGAATAGAATAGGAAACTCTCATTGGCTTGCGCCCTGGGAACAGGATGCTGTCATAAGGGCATTGATCGAGTCAGACGCAGATCTTGTGAAATGCGACAATGGCCGGAATCTGCCCCTCAAGAGTGGCGGCAAGACGGACATCTACATGAACCTTCGGAATGCTCGAAATGACCCGAAGATAATTGCCCTGTTTACGGAATTGTATGCAAACCCACTTTCGCGCCTCAAAGTCAAACGTTTCGGCGAGGTTCCGGATGCGGTAAGCTGTTTTGCGGGGCCGTTGTCTCTGAAAATGAATATCCCGTTTACCACTATCCGTGAGCAACCCAAAGAAGGTCGCGTGTCAAAAGCGAGTGTCATTGGTCGCTTGGTTCGTGGTGAGCGGTTCGCATTGGTTGACGATGTTGTCACTGATGGCGCCTCGAAAATCGCGCCGGCGCGTACCTGTATTGCTGCTGATGTAGATTTGGGTCCGCTGGTGGTGCTCGTTGATCGCCAACAAGGTTGGCTCAAGAAATTCGGCGATGAGGGTCTCAACCTCGAGGTGTGGTCTGGCATGACCCTTCACGATGTCCGTAAGTTTCTGATCAGCCGTGGCGTTATGGAACGCTGCAGGAAAGAAGTCGAGACAAAGAACCCAATCATTGTCGCCCTCGATGGCAAACCATGGTCCGAAGTGTTGCCGATTGCTGATCAGCTTCGTACGACGGGCTGCATTCTCAAGGTCAATGATCTCTTGTTCTGGGAAGGTTATCGTGAGTTGATTCCTGATCTGCAGGTGTACGGACGCGTCATGGTGGACCTCAAGGGGCACGATATCCCCAACACGTTGGATAATATTGCCAAGCGATTTGCTACCAATCCGCCATGGGCTGTGACCGTTCATGCGAGCGGAGGTGAAGCGATGATCAAGGCTGTTGTGAAGGCGTTCGAAGGAACGCCGACGAAGGTTCTGACGATAACAGTTCTGACTTCAATGGACGCAGCTAACTCCGAAGAAGTTTACAGCCGTCAACCTCTCGAACAGGTGAGAAAGCTTGCGGCCATTGCCAGCCGAGCCGGCGCTCATGGTTTGGTTTGTTCACCGGAAGAAGTTGCTACGCTTAAAGCTGAATATCCAAAACTGGAATTGATTACTCCAGGAGTTCGTTCTCCAGGAGCGGCACAAGGGGATCAAGCTCGAATTGGGACTCCCCAAGCAACTCTAGCGCTGGGAGCGTCATTCCTCGTCATGGGGAGACAGATCCTTGGCGCAGTAGATCCTGTCGCCGAGGTTCAGCGGCTTCTCAAAGAAGAAGTCAAAGTGTCCTAAACTGGTCTCCCAGTGAGTTTATGCGAGACGGTTGTCGAAAGGCGACCGTCTTTTTTACTTCGTATCCTTGATGGTGAGAGCCGGGACGAGGCCAACCAGCGTAATCATACCAATAATAACGAAGAGGAATTGGTGCGTGGTAAAGATAAGTCCTGCGCCAGTAATAAGAGGTGCAATAAAGTAGGCTGCCGGACGAGTCACACGAAACGAGCCAAGCACTGCCGAGTCGCGCTGCGATACTGTTTTGAAGAAATAGGTCTCAATCATGATCTCCGCCGCGGCGGCACCGACGCGTGTCAGGAATAACGCCAGCGCCCAGATGGCAAGATTTTTTATATCAATAAATGCTAGAGCGATAGTCGCAAGTCCCATGATGGCAAAACCGATGGCCATGATTTCTTTTTCGCCAAACCGTCGATCGGCCAATTTGCCTAGCGGATATTGGATGAGCGGGAATGGGATAAGCATGATGGTCAGGATGATAGCGATTTCCTCCCAACCAAAGCCGATAGTCTTATTCAAATAAATAGGACTATATACAACCATCCAGGCATAGAATGTTTGCAGAATGATGTTGGCAAAAAAGAGCTTGGTCCAATTTTTGTTTGTCGAGATGTGCTTGAAAAGATGCCATGGCGACAGGTGTGTATAGTTTGGATCTTTGAACCGAGGAAAGTTTCGATAGATCAGATAGAGGAGTGGGAAGAGCATAGCCAGCGAAGCGATGTAAGTGTTTCTATAATTGTCCATGCCGTTGATAAGCATACTACCGATCAGTGGCCCGATGACCCAAGAGGCGTTCAGTGTTGTCGCGTAGAGTCCGCGTACGGAGCCGACGTGCTTGTTGTCGGTGTAACCTTCCAAGAAAATGTCGAGGTTGAGACCGATGAGCGCGATCACGGCAGATTGGACGATGAATGCGCCGGCGATAACGTAGGGCGACATGGAGGTGGCCAATAAATAAAAAAGAACGATTTGCACGCAGATAAGCCCGATGACGGTAGCGTAGTTGCCGAAGCGCCTGATGACGTGGGGCGCAATCAGGAAACCGAACACGGATATGGCAGCCTCGAGCATGTAGATAATGCCCAACGTTCGTTCATCGGCGAAAAGGGAGAGGAAGCTTGAGTTCGAGTACATCGGCAGTACCACATGCAAGGTATAAATAAAGCCGATAACGGCAATGGTGTAGATCGTGTGGCTTCGAGAGACGGCGTGAGTGGACATGATTTTGCATAATTATAGCATGACTCCCTGTGCGTTTGCAGGAATCGTTCGGGTATGCTATATTCGGAGGCATGAAAAAGGATATTCACCCAAGCTTGTACCGTCCAGTGATTTTCGCCGATAACTCAAGCGGCGCCAAGTTTCTCGTATCTTCAACTATCGCTGCCAAGGAAAATGCCAAGTGGACAGACGGCAAGGAATATCCGGTGCACTATGTTGA
>CAZRRZ010000022.1:0-7210 GCA_964602725.1 uncultured Candidatus Saccharibacteria bacterium
CAACCAAAATCAAAACTGCCTCAACGATAACCGAAATAGTTTCAGTGTTCATGGCCATAAGTATAGCAAAAAACCAACTGGGGTTGAACTACACCTCCCCCTGCTTCTTTTTCAAGACTATCCCCTGCGCCATGATCAGTGACTCATATTCATCGCGTTCAATAGTTTCCTTCTCAACCAGTCGCTGTGCCACAATTTCGAATATCTTTTCGTGAGTTTTGAGAGTTTTTTCGGCAAGCGTACGAGCTTCGGTCATGATACGTGTGACTTCAGCATCAATCTCCGCAGCAACTTTTTCTGAATATTCGCGGTCACCGACACCTTGACCAAAAAGCACCTTGCCAGTCGGACTCTCGAGAGCAACCGGTCCAATCTTTTCCGACATGCCATATTGCGTGACCATGGCACGCGCCAGTGCGGTCGAAACCTGGAGGTCATTTGAAGCACCAGTGGTGAAATCATCATAGATCATGCGCTCTGCCACATATCCGCCCAGTGAAACAGCGATATCATCGAGAAATTCTTTGCGTGACTGGAGCTTGCGATCTTCGAGCGGCAACTTGAGTGTATACCCTGCGGCACGGCCACGAGAAATAATAGAAATCTTATGCACCGGATCTGCATGAGGAAGAACCGAAGCTACGATAGCGTGACCGGCTTCGTGATATGCCGTGATCTCTTTTTCCGCCGGAGAAAGAATGTGACTGCGGCGCTCGGGACCGAGCATGACTTTTTCGATAGAACGAATGAGATCAAACTGGCCGATCTTGGTGCGATCCTCACGAGCCGCGAGAATAGCGGCTTCATTCATGATTGAAGCCAGATCAGCACCAGAAAATCCTGGGGTACGTTCTGCAACAATCCCTAGGTTTACATCTTCAGCCAACTGCTTCTTTGCCGCATGGATTTTCAAAATATCCTCGCGATCACCACGGTCAGGAAGATCGATGACGACACGACGATCAAAACGGCCTGGACGGAGAAGTGCTGGGTCAAGAACGTCCGGACGGTTAGTCGCGGCCATGACAATAACTTTTTCATTGGGCTCAAATCCGTCCATCTCCACAAGGATCTGGTTCAGCGTCTGTTCGCGCTCATCATTTCCTCCTCCCATACCTGAACCACGAGCACGACCGACTGCATCTATCTCATCAACAAAGACAATAGCTGGCGCAGTTTCTTTTGCCATCTTGAAAAGGTCACGTACACGCGACGCACCGACGCCAACGAACATTTCCACAAATTCTGATCCGGAAATAGCAAAGAATGCTACGTTGGCCTCTCCCGCTACTGCACGTGCCAGTAATGTTTTACCTGTTCCCGGCGCTCCCATAAGAAGAACTCCCTTTGGAATCTCCGCGCCAATCTCGATAAACTTTTTTGGATTTTTGAGGAAGTCGACAATTTCGGAAAGTTCCTGCTTTGCCTCTTTTGCACCAGCAATATCTTTGAACGTCACTTTCTGCTTTTTGTCATCGGGCATGGTAATGCGAGCTTTTGATTGGCCGAATGAGAGAGCCTGAACACCAGCACCTTTTACCTGACGTGATAACAACCAGATGAAAAATACTAGGAATAGGATCGGTGCCAAAAATGGAGCGAGCTGTCCAACCCAGTAGCCAAACCCACTCGGTTCATTGATCATGATAGTCGTTGATGCCAGCTGTTTTTGGGAAACGCCAAAACGAACCAAACTTTCCGACAGAGAAGCATCGGCCTCCTTTTGGGCAGTTTTGGTTGAAGCATCTCTATACTGTGCAGTAATGGTGTCGCCACTTATATTAAGCGAAGTAACCAATCCTTTTTCCACATCACCTGCCAACGTTGAGATTGAAACCGCTGTGGAGACCGTGCCGGCAGCGCCAAATTGCGAATACACTCCGATAATCAATAAAAATACAAGGATAGCAATGAGGATTACGTTCACAAAATTCATGCGCGGGGGCATCAGGCCACGGCCATTAGGTTTGCCTGTTTGTTGAGGATTTTGGGGATTTGTAGCCATAGGCCTGATTATAGCGACAAGTGAGGATTTGTAAATGCCTTCTGGTATTTACGCAATCCGAGCGCGGAGAATATATGAGCGAAGCAAATATACATAAAAAAGCCGCCCCGTTATAGGAGCGGACGCACACCACAGATGGCACATCAAGGTTTTGGCAACTTCCGGTGAGGAGGAGCTGGCTTTCTCGCCGAAGTCAAGATCTGTAGGGGTGTGGTAGAAGTATGCGTCTCTGTGTTCGAAGTACCAGTGAGTGGCTGGTCAAGACGGGCACGGAGACGGCCTCTCCGTTCCTTTGCCGCCTCAGCGGCCAATCTGGCCCTGTGACTTATAGAGCGTACGGCGACCGAGATGATACCTGCCTTAACTAGCAGCTCCTCATCTGGCACAAATTGCTTCGGATCTAGAAATCGACGCCACAGCAATTTCCACGAGTTGAAGAACTTTGTAAAATCAGGCCCGCCGGCAACATGTGTGACATGGCCGCAGGTGACACCAGCATCGATGATGTACCATATAAACCACCCGCCAAAGCGACTGGCAGGGTGTTCATCGTCGGAAACCATCTTGTACACGCGATGCGTATATCCCCCGCAAGGACCACCTGATCCATCAGCGTTCCGCGGACAAGTACACCGGCGTTCTTCCCGATGACGTTCAGTGCGTCTTCTACGCAAGAAAACAGCGAAGACAAACACTACAACAACAACTGCCAAGATTTCAAATGCATTCATACGATTACTCCATTCCATCTACAATATGCAGTAATAATAAGGTGAAGTCAAGCTATCTCTCGACTGGCATCTTCATATAAAACGTGGAGCCTTTTCCTACGCCCGCCGATTCGGCCCATAAATCGCCGCCATGACGCTTCATAATGTCGCGAGATACGAACAAACCGATGCCGAGACCTTCCGTGTGCGTTTCGGTAGCATTTGAGCCGCGAAAGAATCGAGAAAACAGATGGTCCATATCGGCCGGATCGATCCCAATGCCGGTATCGCGCACTGAAAGATAGATGAACGCTTTGCGTTGCTCGACGGTGATATCCACGCGACTTCCTTGGCGTGAATAAATAACCGCGTTTTCTATGATCATCTGCATGACAAACTGGACGCGCTTTCTGTCGACAAACACGTTTGGCAAATCAGCACTGACATGAAGATTGAGGTATATTTTTTTGGTGTGAACTTGGCTCTCAATCGCCGCCAACGTCTCGTTCAACATATCGACAATATTCTCCGCTTTGTATATGTATTGATATTCACTTTCATCGGAACGCGATAGTCCGACAAGACTATTAGTCATCTCGAACAAACGGACGTTAGCGTCTTCGATCGTCGAGACGGCGCGCGCGCGTTCCTGCGGATCAGTCTCAGCACGCAGAACTTCCGCCGACCATTTGATATGAGTGAGCGGTGTGCGAAACTTGTGCGTGACCACATCGACGAATTGGAATTTGAGATAATCAACTTCTTGTATTTTTTTCCATACAAAGAACCCGACCGTCACGCCCAAAACGCCTGAGAGAAGCGGCAGCAACCATTGAGGAAAACCAGGGATCATGGTTGCGATGGCATCGTTGGCATATCCGATGAACAATATGAAGAACGTAATGCCCGCCGTGCCGCACGCATACACCAGCGCCCGCCGTGCAATGATGTTGATATCGATAACTTCATATTTGAGGATTGCGTAAGCAAACGGTATGGTATACAAACCCGTAAGCGATGTAGCGATAGGGTCAACAGGTATGCCATAGAGCAAAAATTCAGGAATAAGGGCGACAATATATCCATAAACCAAGCCGCCGATAAGATACTTGAGGCGGTTGCGCATCTGATCGTTCGCTTTGTGATAGGCAATAATCATTTGCAGTAAAAGATAGAGCAGTGTTATGACAAAAAAAGTATCCTGCGCTGCATAAAGCGGACCTACCACAAAGAAATTCGGCAGATATAATTGTGGCTGCGATGGGAGCAGAAACAGGTCCGGGTTGAACGCAAAGAACACCACAAAGACCGTCGCGATGGTATAAAAAAACCAGATGATCCTTTTCTGCTTCTCGAAACGACCGGTTATGGCGAGAACAAGGTGAATGTTCATGATGACCACGAACAATGTGGCGAGATTGAACATCAGCGCAAATCGAGACCAGAGCGGATCAACAAGGTTGATGCCGAATACATACGAAAACTGCCAGATGCAGAAAGCAATCATATTAACAAAGAAAATAATGTTAACGGAAGCATTTTCTTTTGGACGACGAACGTACACCAAAATGCCCAGACCCATGCATATGAGGAATGTAAATCCGAAGGCAATATTAGTGATGATAAGTTCTATATTCATTGTATTTGTATAAAGATCGCCATCCCAAAGATGATCACTGCGGAAAAAACCGATACGACATTATGTAAAATGAGATGAAGATCCATTGTCCCTTGAATTTTATCACGCGCCGCCCCAAATAAAAATGCCCCTCCGCGACACGAGGGTCGCGGAGGGCACTACAAATCCCAGAACGAGAGGCTACACGGTGTCACGCGGCGTACGAGAACTTCTTGCGCGCATCGAAACGCACCTTCAGCTCTGGGGGAGTCTTTCGAACAACTTCAATCTGAATCCCCCACAGTGAAGCAAGAATCTTCAACCGATAACGCGCCCACGTCATTGTCGAAATGCCATTATTGACGTGGATGAGCATTATCCGTTCTGCCACCCCGCTGTGAAGAAGTTCTTGGATGATGCCTAGGCGGACGAGATAATTACCGAAATCACCGTAACCGCTGATGCCATAAACTTGAGCAAGCAGCGTCTCGGCGAATTCTGCTTCACGCGCTTCCAGTTTGGCAGCAGCCGCCCGAGTGTCGGCAGCAAATTGCT
This sequence comes from uncultured Candidatus Saccharibacteria bacterium, assembly GCA_964602725.1. GTDB lineage: Bacteria > Patescibacteriota > Minisyncoccia > Phycocordibacterales > PALSA-1337 > C7867-002. Next base: position 4,889 of record CAZRRZ010000022.1, read on the forward strand.
GGTTAGCTTTGAGCGCTTCATCGAGCAGATTCGCCATTAAGCTGCCGGTCTTTTCTGTGTTCTTCTTTTTCATGACTCACTTTCGTGGTTGGTCCGCCTTTGTTGAGGCGAATGTGGTTTGTATGTTGTCAAAACTGAAGAAAATCTACTGTAGATTTACGAAAATGTCAACTCGCCTTTTCCTCAGCTTCAGCGGCTTTTTCTTTTGCCTCGCCGGCTTCCGCTTGCTTTTCATCAGCCTGGGCACGCGCAAGCTCAGCTTCAGCGTCAGCTTTTTCTTCATTTGCCTGATCTAGGCGCTCTTCTGCATCTTTTGTTTGGTCATTTGCCATAGGTTTTATAAAGATTAACTAATAATCATTATAATGATATCGTGTGTGTATTAAAAATCTATGGTGGATCCACCGAAAACGGGATATGAGAAAGACCTTCGTGAGAATGGCCCGAAGGCTCAGTCTCACGAAGGTCGTTTTGTCTCAAGCGTCACTCAGAAGGTCGATGCCTATTTTTTGCGTGAGTTTAGATCATTCAACTTCTGAAGAACGGTATCAACTGTGCCAGCGTTGATCTGGCGTCCTGTCCCCGGCCGCCTCGATAAAGCCTCTTTAGCTCTGCGGGTCATGTCAAGAGGACGCTTTACGATGCACCAATCGCAAACCGGAATGTGGGGAACCGCCTGCCCTAGCGGTTGGGATGTAAAGAGCAGTTCGAGGTCGAAATTTGCCGCTTTTTGCCTGATCTCGACCTCGTGCGCTGACTCCCAGCCGAACATAAGCACTTTGGTCTTGATGTGTGAAGGGTTCGGTTTGGTTGGGAGTACCGGCGCACTCGTTGTAGGAGCCAGTGGAGCTACCTGCCCATTCGTGGCTGGAGCCAGTGTTTTCACTTCAGGCTCGGGTTTGCGGACATGTGCCTCCACCACTCCAGCAAAGGCTTGGATTCCTGCAAAGAATGGGCCGAGCCGTCGTGCGATGAGATCGAAGATTTCCGCGTTGGTAAGACTTTCGATGATCGCAGTCCGATCTAAGGGTGGCGCAGGCGCGGGTACAGATGCCGATGCGGGAGCCTCAGCCGCTTCCGTAGGCTGTTTCATCTGACCCAAGAATTCCTTACGCGCCTTTTCAAAGCGAGCGAGGATCTCGGGGGTGACAACATGCTTGCCTCCGATTCGGCGGTGACGATCGACCCCAAGCACTTGTGATTGTGCTTGAGCCAGATAACACCAAATATGTTCGGTGTCTTCTAGTGAGATGAGAACGGCCTCATCAATCATCAACTGGAGTTCATGTTCTGTCCAGGATACTCTTCCCTTACGGGAGGTTCTCTGTCTGGTTGGTTCTGTCATGTAAAGGAACGTGTTGAGGGTGAACTATGAGAGGTTGGTTAAACGGTCCAAAATGGAATCTAACATAATATAGACATAACGTCAATAATAGTGTTGATACGGTATTTATCTCTTAAAAACAGGTACTAAAAAACACCAGCATACACTGGCATTTTTTATCAATGGTGGAGATGCTGGGAATCGAACCCAGGTGCAACTGATATGCGTCGAACGACTCTACGGCGGTAGAAAGCTTTGAAATTTAACAGTTGAGCTCTAAAGCGAACAAAACACTCAACTGCGATCTCTTTTATTCAGGCAATGGGTCGAGAGTCCCCATCTTCCCTACATTCAGGTTATAACACCAGGTCCTCGAGTCAGAATCCCCCGAGGTTGGCGCGCCCTTTATGCAAGAGCGAATGCAAAGTCCTTGGCCGTAAAATACGGTGAGGTTGTTTTAGCATTTAGAGTTTCCATCAGATTTACGAGTTAATGGTGCTCGCGCCGCACGAACGAACATGATCTGCTGTCGAAGCCGATCATCCCCTCATTTTTGGCTTCGCAAAAATGAGATCGAAAGATTTTCTGTCGCGTAAGCGGCTGAAAATTTTCGATCAGACCCGCATATGCAGGACCCGATCGAAGTGACATTTTTGCAAAACCTGTTTTCAACGATCACTAAACTCCCTCCTCACCGCTCTATCAGTCTCGCGTTTTTTGGTCGCTTCGCGCTTGTCATATTTTTTCTTGCCGCGAACGACTGCTACGGAAACCTTGATGAGGTTGGACTTATTATATACTGAAATAGGCACTACTGTCAACCCTTTACCCCCTTCCTTGTCTGCGAGCGTCCTAATATCTTTTTTGGTCAACAACAGTCGGCGGTTCCTGCGTGGCTCATAGCCCTTTGGTGTATTATTTTCCTGATATGGAGGTATAAAAAGGTTCATGACATAGGCTTCCCCACCTCGAATAATCACGTAGGAACCATCCAGTGA
>CAZRRZ010000022.1:7310-10129 GCA_964602725.1 uncultured Candidatus Saccharibacteria bacterium
ACATATTCGCGTTGCGTAGAGCTAAAGTTAAATGTTCTGGCCTGCGATTCAAATGCATAGGTAGTGTTGTAGGTCTTTGTACCCATTTGGATAAACTCGGCATAGGACACTCCAGGAAAATAAGTTTCAAACAATTTCTTGAAGCGTGATTCACTTCCTGATATATACACATCCAACATTTCCTGAAACGGTATCTTTTCTAATAAGGAGAACAGAATCTGAACCTCGGCATAATAACCCGAAAGTGCCACCGTTTGATATTTAGTATAACCAAAGGACGAGCGGGCCAAATAGTCTGTCATCCCCTCATCTATGAACGTCGGTAAGTCACGTGTGCTGCTATCCACACTGAAATGGAGAAATTCGTGAACAGAAGTCACGAGTGTCGAATGTATAAAACCGGTTCCTTTGAGATAGATCATGGAAGGCTTCATAAAGACACCATCACTCGATTCAGACTTATTTCGTTCAAGAGTACCTTCGGTGCTGGCTTCTGTGATGCGTTTGCGTGCGACAACTACAGCCTCCTCGATCCCTTGGTTATATCCTGCGATCAGACGGGCCTTATTCTGACACGAAAGGGTTGCCTCAGATGCGATGCGCTTATTATCCTCAAGCCTTTCCTTTATTTCCCCACAATTACTGTACTGAATCGAATCAACACATTCTCTTTGATAGTCTGTTGTCTGTTCAGCTACCAGCTTACTATTGGACTTCTGTATATCGGCACATTCAGCAAGTACAGCCAGATTTTCTGCATAAATGGCCTGGTCAGTCCGAATAGACTTCTCATCATTTTCTATGGTTTTTTGTATATAGAACTGTGCGAAACGTGTTCCATCTACAATACGATACTCACGGGGCATCCCTTTTGCCAGCAGAGTCTTATTAAGCGATACATATCCACTATCTCTGATCAGATCGACAGAAAGGCCCTCCAAAAACTCATCCTGTTCGAGAACTTCGTTTATAACCAACTGATGAGTTTCGGGATAATAATACAACGCTTCCCGATCAGCATTCGTCTTCTCCTGCCCTTCTTCATTGATCATCAAAGCATATGCGGCAGTAGGCAGAAATAAAGCCTCATAATAGCTCAACTCATGCTGATGAGGATTCCTTACAAGATCATGCAAGGCAAGATTATACATACCGTATCCGCTTATGATGTGGACAGGTGTTTCATTCTTCTGAAGAAGAACGATAATCTTTTTGGGATCAGTGACTGCCTCTGCGCCATCAGCTTTCACCACCTGTGTTTCAAGTCTTTGCATAGCATGTTTCAAGACAGGAGTGAGAGCGTATTTCGGAAAGAGTACCAGTAGAAAAACTGAGATGAGGAATAGCCCGAGCGATGCAGGGAACAAGAAAATCTTCTGGCGTAGACCCAACTTCCTTCGATATCTGATCCAAAAATATGTTGGATACCCAATCGAGAATGCGAGAAGAAAGATAGTAATAGTGGCCAGTGTGCTACGAGTATACCTTTCAGCATAGGGAGCAAATTGTATCTCTGTCATAATGTGCCCGGTTGCATATACCAGCGAGGTATTTGATCTATCCATATCCTGAAAATAATGTGCAGGAAAAAGTGACGTAGTGGCTGGTGACTCAGAAAAAACCACATAATAATGCAGTCCAAGGGCACCGCACACACATACCGCCACGACGAGAACATTTCGTATAAGAAACGAGGAGAGTGTCTTCACGCCAATATTGTAGTACACTTTCTCCATGCCCGCATCCCCAACCTCATGGAACCTTTATGCCTCTAACCAAGAGGCCTGGGACGCCATGCTCTCCGACTGTGCCAAGGCCACTACCAGCATCTCGCTGGAACAATTTATTTTCACAGATGACGAACTTGGCCGAAAACTTATCGATATCTGCGCAGAGCGTGCACAAGCTGGTGTCAAAGTTCGTTTCCTCTGGGATGCCGCTGGTAGCTTCACTATCTTCGGGTCAGACCTGGCAAGTGAGCTCAAGAAAAAAGGCATCGAACTTGTATTCTGGAAAACACTCATACCTAGTTACTTCAAAGTACCAAATTTCCGCTCATGGTATCTACGCAACCATCGCCGTACATTAGTTATTGATAATGAAATAGCCTACACCGGCAGTATCTCTGTCAGAGACAGTATGAAAAACTGGCGTGACACCAATGCCCGATTCGAAGGTGCGATAGTCAAAGAAATGTCCAACGCTTTTGACCGTATGTGGGCCAGAGCAAACAAAGAAAAAAATCTACCCAAACGTACCAAGGCGCGTGATCGTGAATTCCGCTATATTACCAACTTTCCTGCACCTGGACGTAGACACATCTATGCCCAACTGATCGATGCACTCCGTGGCGCACGTAGCTATGTATATATCACTACTCCATATTTTGTCCCAACACACAGACTGCTTCGTGTTATAAAACTTGCCGCACATCGTGGCGTGGATGTGCAGATCATCTTGCCAGAACGTACAGATCATTATCCAACTCTCGACTATGCCGCTCGTTCATATTTCACCACCCTTCTTGAGTCTGGGGTACGTATATTCCTCTATGGTGGCAATATTATTCATAGCAAATCTACCAATGTTGACGGTACCTGGGCAACAGTTGGTTCTATGAACCTCGACAATGCCAGTCTGCTATACAACTTTGAGGCCAACATTATCACCACCAACAGCCAATTTGCCGAGGAGCTTGCCGCACATTTTGTACGCGATATTCAACATTCTCGCGAGATCAAACTCGAAGAGTGGCGCAAGAGATTTTTCACCGAAAAATTGTTAGAGAGAATGATACGGTTGGTGAAGAAGTTTTTGTA
>CAZRRZ010000023.1:0-9899 GCA_964602725.1 uncultured Candidatus Saccharibacteria bacterium
GCCGTGGGCAAAAGTGACCTTGCCGTATTTTTGGCTGAACAATTCAATGGTGAGGTTATCTCGGCCGATTCACGCCAGCTCTACACCGGTCTCGACATCGGCACTGGCAAAATCACTACTACAGAAATGCGCGGTATTCCCCATCACCTTCTCGATGTTGCCCATCCAAAAGATCGCTTCACCGCAATCCAGTGGAAAGAATTAGCAGAAAAAGCTATCGCCGATATCGCCTCACGCGGCAAAATTCCTATCATCTGCGGCGGCACTGGTTTTTATATTTCAACGCTCATAGACAACCTCGGCTTTCCCGAAGTTGAAGCTGATACCGATGAACAAAAGAAACTAGAAGAAATGTCCGTGGACGACCTTTTCCTTGAACTTAAAAAAGTTGACCCCAACCGTTCTTCGACCATCGACCCCAGGAACAAGCGCCGTCTGGCTCGCGCCATCATCATTGCTCGTGCGCTCGGTGCTGTTCCGCCCATCACTCAACCAACCGAAGCTCCGTACGATGTATGCATGATCGGTCTCAATCTGCCCGCCGAAATTCTTAAAGAGCGCGTTCACGAACGACTCGTCCAGCGACTCGATACCGGCATGATCGAAGAAGCGCGCCGTGTTCATGCAGCTGATGGCATGAATCTGTCTTACGAGCGCATGGACGAACTGGGACTTGAATATAGATATCTGGGATATTTTTTGAAAAATGAATTGACCCGCGAAGAACTTATAGAACGCCTTTCAACAAAAATTTGGCAGTATGCAAAGAGACAGATGACGTGGTTTAAGCGCGATACCCGCATTACCTGGTTCGCCCCTACCGACCGTGAACAAATTCACCATTCCGTGGCTCAATTCCTGGGTTAAATAAAGCTTGATTTTATAGAAAATAGATGGTATAGTATTGACAGCCCGTTCGTGACCAAACGATCGAACGGAACTCTTTGTTATGAACCAATTGAAACCTTGGGTGAACCCACTTCACGTGGCTCGTCCGCGACCTCCAGCGCAAGCTGAACCGCCGACTATCATCATCGATGAGCCCGAGCCGATTTATTGCGGTTCAGGGCTTTGGCAAAAAACAGGTCAATGGAGACTGCTTCAGAAATTACTTCCGGAGTACCTTCTTAGACCAATCGAAATGCCGGGACATTCTCCCGACGATCAGCGACCAGTCTCGCTTAACGACTGGGTGAAAACAATCCGAAAGCAAGTCCGCATGGACGTGCCCATCTCGGTAATTGCACACTCTGCAGGAGTCGCAGCCTTCCAGAAGTTCGAAAACCAGTGGCCCGAGCAAATTTCGGACATGGTGATGCTCGCCGGAAGTCCTTTGAAGACTGTCGGCAACGTCGTACCAGCAGTACCCAAGCAGCTCCGCTTCGTGAAATACCTTTGGAAGCTCCTGCGGAACAAACAGTTCCGTTTGAGTGCCGAAGACGAGCGCTTCGTACGCGGTGGTATTGCCGTGAACTTCGGTGTCGAGAGTGGACTGGTGGCCAAGGAAATCCTGTTTCAACTAGAATCCGTTGAGCCGGTCCAATGCCCTTCGCTGGTGCTTGCGGCCATGCACGATCAATTCTATCCCCGATCAAAAGGGATTCAGGAAGCGATCGCAAAGTACAATGGATCGGTTTATGCGGAAGTAAATGGCAGTCACATGTTCCATTGTGACCCCGTTTCAGCCGCGGAAATCGCCCAGCACATTCGTGCATGGAGGTCTAGCTTCAAAAGCGAACCCCAGCACAGGCGCAAAGTTGCCGCCTGACCCAATCACACGCACCGGAACTTCCTTGAGGAGTTCCGGCAGCTTTTTTTATACAAGAAAAAATACAAATAAAAATGCGGCCGAACCAGGATGGTCGGCCGCGGAAAGTGAGGGGCGTGCAATGTACAAGTTGTTGTCAACTTCCTGAGGTCAGGTGCAAAATTGATTAGCGCTAACTACTCAACAGTCACCATATCTCGAAACGACAGCTCCGGCCCATGTTCAGGGTAACGGAACACTCGAGACACTTCTCTGTTTCGCTCTGCCAATTCAGCAGCACGCTTGCAACACCCGAGGGTATTTTGGCATCAGATGCCAGGGGAGTCAACTACCGGGGCCGACCTCGTTCAAGTCGCCCAAATAGACCATCCTGATTCGACAAGCACCTTCGTATATTCTTGCCACCGTGCTGTACAGTTTGAGAACCTCCAAGTAAACCACACCCTGTAGTCGAGCATGCTCAAGCAAGCCATGCTCACGCACATAGGTATTCATCCGAGCGTTCACGTCAAAGTGTTCGCCCATAATACTCGAGATCCCAATGAACATGCTGGTCAGATCAACCTGGCTGGCACCTTCGCTAGCAGGCAAACCAAGCTCTTCCACGAAATACACGGAAGCGACGCCTCGGTGGAGTTCGACTGTCTTGACCGTCGTACCAAGGGATTTTTTCCAGGCGGCAAAGTTAGCGCAAACAGCGGCAGACTCACGAGAATCGAGTGCCCGGCCAAAATGCTTAAAAGTATCGCCGGTACCAAGATCCAGTGCCACGAAACCGGGACTATTGGATTCATCGCGGCCAGTGACTACAATGATCGTTGCTTCTTTTTGAGGAGCTGCGTTCGTTTTCATTCTATATCTTTCGTTGAGGGTTCAATCAGAAAGCTACAATAAATATGTAGAAAAGTCAACCACTGCGTATACCGCCGTCCCCTACTTCTCCCTCCTCCTCAAATACCTCTTCCCCTTCAATTTCTCCGGCAAATAACTATCCTCGTCACTCCCCGGCTTGTCCGGATATTTCGTATAATTTTTGCCATACCCCAACTCCTTCAACAACTTCGTCGGTGCATTCCTGATCCGCAGAGGTATCGGCAGATTGCCCGTCTTCCTCACATCATCCAAGGCCTCAAAATACGCATCATGCGCACTCCTATCTTTTGCCGCCAGCGCCAGATACGCCACGCCATGTGCCAGGTTGATGCCCGCTTCCGGAAGACCGATGGACTCCACCGCTCGGAAGACTTCATTGGCCACCACCAGCGCCGTTGGCTGCGCCAGACCAATATCTTCAGAGGCAAAGATCACCATGCGCCGCGCGATGAATTTTGGATCCTCGCCACCTTCGATCATGCGTGCCAGATAATAGATGGCCGCATCAGCATCGCCGGCACGCATGCTTTTGATGAAGGCCGAGATGGTATCGTAATGTTCCTCCCCTTTTTTGTCGAAACGGATGAAGGCGTGCTCGAAGGTATTCTTGAGATTCTCCAAGCTGATGGAGCCGTAGAGCCGCTTGCAGTTCTCCAGCGCCGTGATGGCGATACGCGCGTCGCCGTTGGCCAGCGACACCAGCCAGTCGAGCGCTGCTTTGGGCATCTTGATCTTGGTGCGCTTGACGATGGCTCGCAGATCCGCCTCGGTGAGTGACTTCAACACAAATACCCGACAACGTGACAAGAGTGCGGGGATGATTTCAAAACTGGGGTTCTCGGTCGTCGCACCCACCAAGACCAGTCGACCACTCTCGACATAAGGTAAAAGAAAATCCTGCTGAGCCTTGTTGAAGCGATGGATCTCGTCGAGGAACAAGAGTTTCGGGCGATTCTCCAGCAAGGTGTCCGACTCCTCCACAATGGCACGAATGTCATCCTTGCCCGCAGAGACCGCAGAGAGTTCGTAGAGTCGCGCATTCAAGGCCGCGGCATATATCTTGGCCAAGGTTGTCTTGCCCGTGCCCGGTGGTCCCCAGAGGATGAATGAGAAGAGATGCTTGTCCGTGATCGCCTGATACAGCGCCTTTCCCCTGCCCACCAAGTGTTCCTGGCCGACATAGTCCTTGAGTGTTTGAGGGCGAATTTTTGAGGCGAGGGGTTCCATGGGGTGTAGTATACGCTTTTGAAAAAAGAATACAAAAAAATCGCCAGCATCTGCGCCGGCGATTCTGAATTCAAGGTGAATGTATCAAGCTTGCAACACTGCCAGCTTCCTGATCATGGCATCTCGAATAAGACTGTAATAGGTAGGGCTCTCCATCATCTTCCGCACAGCGGACTGAGTGCGCGCAGCCTCCAATCTGGCGTGGGCAATGGAAAACCGCCGAGAGTCAAACATCTGCCGATCCCAGCTCTCATGTGCAAATTGCTTGAGCTTCTCCAATTCCCTGAATGACGTGCACTCCCTGATGCGAGCGCACACCACGTCACTCAATTTCCTCTGAATCCGCTCCCACATGTTGGGTGGAGCAAGCCGAAGAAGTGCACTGAGTTCGTCCGGCGCATGTACCTGCGCAAACTTTTTGCGTGAAAGTTCCGACCAGCGTTCGAAAGCGGCTTCGATAACCGGGTCATGCTGATCTTCCACGCCACACGGTAAATAAAACAGCTTGCGCAACTCTTCGAGTGTCTGAGCAGACGCGAACATGGGCCGTTTGATTTCGATCCATTTCTTGACAGCTGCCAGATGTTGAACCGGCTGACCAAGTGATTCCGAGATCATATCCTTGACGGTCTCGGCGAACGACTCCTGCTCGAGATCGATTGTGAATCGAGCGGCCCAGCATGCAACAATCGCCTCGTGCATCTCGACTTCGCACGGAAACTTGACCAGAACTGGCATGCTGTGAAAATTGCCCGCATACTTGATTACATCTTGACGCGGACCATTCCTTAGATGTTTCAAGAGAAGCGGCTTGTCCAGAAAATAGGGTGTCCGATCACCATGCAGAAGCTTCATTAAATCGTCAACTTGCTGGCCACTATCAAGAGCCAGCTGGATAATGTTTACTGGTTTCGTATTCATATTGATTTGTCAGTTGTTTTTCCGTTTCTGCAGATATACTAACTCTAATTAATAATTACGCAACTATGAAATCTTTACGCGTCTGCGGGCGAATTTTAGAGGCGAGGGGTTCCATGGGGGTAGTATACGCCTATGGAAAAAGAATACAAAAAGAGCCAAGCGACATTACTCGCTCGACCCATGAAAAACTACTTCCTATTCCCAACCTGACCGTCGTGATTACTTTCCCTGACCATAGGTAGCAATTTCCAACATACAAAACCTGTTGTTTAGAATGGCGGCGGCCTCATCAACAAACCTCAACCGAGTACGTAAGTCTTCGGCATGAAGCGAAGGCAGATGGCACAAACCAGAATAGATTGTGTATGCAAAGGTCATCTCACTCGCAAAAAGACCATACATCTTTTGGACAGAAAGGAAGTCGATGTGCGAGGCTTCAATCACCTCCACGAGCCAATTTGTACCCTCTTGTCGGCGCCGAAACCATGTCAGCAGAACGCCTGAGTCAGTAAGGAGAATCTCTTGATTACATGACGGCGGCATTGTTTCACTCAGGTCCAACAACTTGATGACCCTTGTATCAAGACTGATCCCCTTTGGGAACCCGAATTTCATCATAGCCGCATTCCTGTTTGCCTGGCTGCAAGCATGATTGATCTCGTTGTTCCAGCCAAGATAGTGGGGGTAGGAAAAACCTTTGTACAGATTTTCGCCAAGTCTTTTGAACACGCGGTACTCGGGAAGTTTTTCCTTCATATCACGTATAGCCTCAAGGATGAGCTCAACCCAATCCTTTGGCTCGAGGCTGTGTAGTGGAATTCGTTTTTTTCCACTCAAAAGTCCCATCACTGTCGATTTCGATGTGCTAGTTTGCATATCTACTCACTACTTTCTCTTTGTTGTTTTTGTCTGTTATACCCGATAGTTTTCGAGTCCAAAACAACATTACAATAATTAATAAGCTTAGTCAACAAGCCGTGCTCTGGTCGCCTGATACAGCGCCTTTCCCTTACCCACCAAGTGTTCCTGGCCGACATAGTCCTTGAGGGTTTGTGGGCGAATTTTTGAGGCGAGGGGTTCCATACCAAGCAGTATACGCCGCAGAAAAGTGAAGTAAAGACTTTGACTTTTTATAAATAGTGATACAATCGAATTGTAGGTCTTTAAAATACTGACGAGAACGAGTGGGGGACCTGCTTTGGTTTAGGAGTTAATCTTCTTCACCCTCCTCTTCAGGATTTTTATGAATTCTGAAGGGGGAGGTGTAAAGAGTCGAACTTCCTATTTATAAGCCAATCAGAAAAATCCATATATGGGCAAAAAACAGGCGGAGAACCGCAAAGTTACTGTTCACTGGATTGCTCTCTCAAATCTTAAAAACCTTAAGGTGAAGCGTTACGGATACATCGCTGGATGTCTATATATCCCCTATGTCATCACGAACGATGGTCAGATGTACTTTGTAAAAAAGAATGTCTAACCTTCGCAGAACAATCTATATTCTCGTCAGTATTTTGAGGGTCTTATTAAAAAGGAATATTGTCAGGATCGACATGCGCAACATCTGCTTTTTCTCCAGGTAACACTGGGGACTGTGAATCTTCACTAATCTCTCTTTTAATCGCTATAAATTCATTTTCTATTGTAGATAATCTTTCTTTACACGCCTTAATTAGCGCGACACCTTTTTTAACATTCTCAAGACCTTTCTCAACATCAATTTCCTGCTGATCTTCAAACCATCCTACGATTCCAGACAATTCCTTGAGAGAATCATTGAGATTAATTTTAGCTTCATTTTTATTACTTGGCATGGATTTATTATATTATATTTTTAATTTCTGAAACAGCTTCCCCATCAAATAGTTTTAATTTTACCTGATCACCTATATTTAAACTTGAAATATTCTTTATCACCCCTCTTTCAGAAGAAATAATACTATACCCGAGTTTTAATTGTGTTTCGGGATCATGTTGACGCACACTCTTTTCACTATAATCTAGAACAGTTCTTAGATGATGTAACGAGTAGGTAAATCTTTGTTTAAGCTTATCAGACCAACAAGATTGAATAAAATATTTTTTATCTTCAATCATCTTCAAGAATTCTCTAAAAATGCTATCCAAATTAACCTTTAGTGCGTCTGTTTTTCTCTGTAACGACAAATCAAATTTACTAAGAATATTTAATAAGGTTCGTTCGCTCGACCTAAAGCTCTCGAAAATCAAGCTAAATTTATCCCTTATAGCAGAAGATGCATTTTGTATCTCAAACTTTACATTTGAAAGTCTTGTCGAATATTTATTTATTAAACCTTGTTCATGAAGTTTTAATTCATTTATTGCCCTTTCCCAAGACTCATTCAGCAGTTCAGCAACTGCAGTTGGGGTCGAAACCATTTTATCTGCAGCTAATCCCACTAAACAAACATCTACATGATGTCCTATCCCAGCTATGACTGGAGCAGGGAAATTAACAATTTCTCTAACAAGCGACTCATTGTTAAAGGCGGCAAATGATTCAAGTGACCCACCTCCTCGAATAATAACCAACGCATCAACTTCTTCTTTTCTCAAAGTTCTGACAGAATCAATCAATTCTTTAATTGCATCAGGTCCCTCAACCCGTGAATCAACTATTTTTGATATGAAACCAAATTTCCCCAAATTATTACTGTAGTCATATAACACAACTCCGCCAGCTTGCGATGTGATTACTCCTATTGTTTTAGGGTAATCAGGAAGCTCTCTTTTGTGTTCAGGCGCGAATAAACCTTCTGCGGTTAGTTTAGCCTTTAACTTATCGTATTGTTTCTTTAACGCACCCTCACCTACAAGTGCGATTGTTTTAACAATAAAACTAAAATTTCCTTTAGGAGCCCACACATTTGGTACTCCCTCTATTATAATTTCCATTCCATTTTCGAGTTCAATACCAGCACGAGCATAAGCAGATCTCCAAATGGTACATTTCAGAATTGCCTCATCAGATTTATCTTTCAAAGAAAAATAGGCATGACCGTTCAAGAATTTCACTTCAGAAGTCTCTCCAATAATCCGTCCACCCTGACTAGTCAACACAGCATTAAGTATTGCAATATAATCTTTAACTGATAACGGATCACTACTAGTGTCGTGTTGGATATTTACATTCATTTAGCTTAGAAATTATACCTCCACCCCGGCTGCCACTTAAACTTCGTGGTCACCAACGTCTCCAGGGGTACCCCGTTCACATAGTTCTCAATGCCATACTGCGTGGCACGATGACCGATCACCATGACGCGCTTGCCGTCATAGTTCTTCTTGAGATCATCGAGAAACGACTTCATGCGGACGGTGGTCTCGGTATAGCTCTCACCATTGGGAAATGGCTGGCTGATGCGCAGCGGCTTTTGTTCATCAATGATCTCGCTCGGCTTCTGGGTCAGATCGCCGTAATTGCATTCGCGGAGGCGGGCATCCTGGATGATGGGCCAGCGGGAGCCAAAACCGATCTCGGCACTCTTGTAGGCGCGCTGCAGGTCGGAGCAGAAAATAGCGTCAAAGTGGTCGTCCTTGTAGCGTTCACCCATTTCTCGCGACTGCTGTTCGCCGAGGGGCGAGAGCGCGATATCATTCCAGCCCGAGGACAGATGGGCTTCGTTGTCGAAGGTAGTGCCGTGAGCTTCGAAGATGAGGGTGAGGGGCATGCCATAATCCTACTCTTCTATTGGGGTTTGGCAAGAATATGTCTTGATTCCCCACAATCCCCTCTGCTACAATACCCTCACAAGAAATTCCCTTCCGAAACCAAAGCACTGACAGCGCACGCTGGGTGCTTTTTTATTATCTAATTAACACAATATGATAAACATTTCAGATTTCGAAACAATAAAAAATAATGGAGTTGAATACTACAAGTCACTTACTGATGTGTATTGCCCATATTTTCAAGAAAGAATAGCGTTCAATTCAAAAGGGTTAGAACATTTAAAGTTTAGACGTTTTGAAAAACCACGAACTCCCGAAGATCAGTACATGCGTTTCAAGCTACTACATTTGGCACCACAGATCATCAGCTCATCCAACACCCTTCAAGGCATTTTTGAAACGAAAGGGTTTGAAAAGGTGCATATACATAGCCGTACAGAAACTGTTCTAAAACCAGTCAGCTATTTTGAGTTTATTGCAGTTATTAAAAGGGATAGAGTTAAGATAATCATAAAGCAAATTGACTACGGGGAGAAATTCTTTTGGAGCCTTATACCATATTGGAAAATGAATAAAATAACCATGAGCAGAATCCTTCACGGTGGATTACCTGAAGAGTCATAAACAAAAAGCACCACTCTCGTGGTGTTCTTTGTTGGTGTTTGGCTACAGCTTTTATGTGGCCGTGAAGGGGCGAACCCCCCAAACACCTAGAGAAATTATATTCTTCTGAATGAAAAAGTCAAGCGCATCTATAGCTCCATTTTCAACCCTCCTCCACCATTGTTATCGCCTCCAACACCCATGAGCCGCGCAACGTATCTTTCAATGCAACGACTTCATCAAACGTCATCCAGCGAGCATCCATAATTTCATCTGGAGGAAAAGCCAGTTCACCGCCAACAATCTCGGCTTGATACGCATGCTTGACCGCTTCTGTTGCTTCGTTCTGATAGATGCCGAGCTTTCTCAAGATCTTCACATCATATCCCGACTCTTCCTTTGCTTCCTTAATTGCCGTTTTCTCAAGACTGTCGCCCACGTCAACTCTTCCCGCAGGAAGATTCCACTGACCATATACCTGCGGCTTTTTTTCTTGAACAAGAAGATACTTGCCGTCTTTTTTGATAACCACACCTGCAACAACAAGGGCTAAAACTGTTGGTTTTTCCATAGGTACATATAATCCTACTCTTCTATTGGGGTTTGGCAAGAATGTGTCTTGATTCCGCACGATTTCCTTTGTTATAATACCTCAACTAGAAATTCCCTTCCGAAACAAAAGCACTGACAGCGCATGCTGGGTGCTTTTTTGTTTATTAGTACTCTAATTAAATTTATATGGATAAAACAACCGAACTTATACAGCTCATCGATTGGATGTCGACAAAATCTCGAATTCAACTTTCATCGCGGC
>CAZRRZ010000024.1:0-9850 GCA_964602725.1 uncultured Candidatus Saccharibacteria bacterium
TCCATTTGAAATTGATTCAGTCTTTAATGTATTTTCGTACAACACATCGCCGGAAATAATTTTTAAACTGCCATTTTGTATCTCAGTGAAAAAATCTTGCTCGAGCATGCCGATGGCGCGCTGATCTTTTTCAACTGCGATGACATTTGCGCTCGAATTCAACAGTGCGCGAGTCAAAACACCAGTTCCTGGCCCGATCTCAAGCACATGCTCCCCTTTTTTGATCTGGGCAGCAGAAATAATCTGCTCCAACACGTGGGTTGAGTTCAAAAAATGTTGGCCGAGAGATTTTTTTGCAAATAATTTCATAAGATATTGCGGGAAATATAAATGGCGCGCGTGAATTTCTAAAAATCAATGAATAACGCTTTCGCACCTGTCGGTTTTTCGGGTGGAGCCTGTTCTTCGATCAGATTTTTTTCAATATCATCAATAAATTCTGATGGTGTATTCACTCGCTGGGCACCATACACTGTACGAATAAGTGCATGACTCAAATGTACCTTGTTTCGGGCGCGCGTCAATGCGACATAGAACAGACGACGCTCTTCTTCCTCTTCTGCTGGACTAATGCCCGCATCATCCATATGTTTGAACGGAAAGAGATCCTGTTCCATGCCGGCAATGAATACGTGGTCAAATTCGAGGCCTTTTGAGGCGTGGACGGTCATGAGCTTGACCGCATCCTGATCCTTTTGGAGTTCGTCCTGGTCGCTGGCCAGCGCAGCATTTTCAAGGAACTTTTCGATACCAGGAGCCTGTTCGATGCCTGGAATAAGGGTTTCTGGGGATTTTGGAGCTTCGGCGGTCGATTCTCCCTGCTGTGGAACTTCTGGAACATAGTCGTCATATTGCGCAGCCACTGTCACCAATTCTCGAACGTTGAGCAACCGCTCCTCGTCTTCCACGTCCCCACTCATGAGCATACGCTCCATGCCTGATTCCTGGATGACGAACTTCACGGCCTCTGACGGTTTCTTTTCCAAGATTTCGGCACGAATGTCGTCAAGAAGTTTCCAGAATCCAGCAATTTTCACCTTCATGGCAGGCGGAAGTAGGTCTGGCTTCCCGGACATGATCTTGGCGATGGTCGCTTTCCCGATTCCGCGCGTTGGTATATTGATAATACGACCAATATCACCCCACGACTCCCTATTCAAGGCTGCACGAATGTACGAAAGTACATCCTTGACCTCTTTTCGTTCAAAAAACCTCACCCCGACGAGCTGATACGGAATATTTTTTTTGATAAACGACTCTTCCAGTGCGCGTGACTGAAAATTTGCACGATACAGGACGGCAATATTTCGCGCCGGTACCCCTTTTTCAATAAGATCACGTGCAGTGTCGGCAATATTTCGCGCCTCATCGACTTCTGTATAGGCCGCGTTGAGCCCGATCCTCTCCCCGTCAGCATTATCCGTGTACAAAGTCTTTTTTTTGCGCAACACATTTTTCACGATCACACTATTTGCCGCAGCGAGAATAGTTTTCGTTGAGCGGTAGTTTTTTTCTAGGGCAATAACGGTTGTATCTGGGTAATCTTTTTCAAAATTGAGAATATTATCAATGGTAGCACCTCTCCAGCTATAAATATTCTGGTCAGCATCGCCAACCACGCAAATATTTTTGTGATCGCCTGCCAATAGTTTGGTGATTGTATACTGGACTTTGTTCGTATCTTGATACTCGTCGACGTGAATATATTTCCAGATGTTCTGATAGCGTTTTCGGATCGGCTCATTTTTAGTAAGCAATTGAGCCGTTTTCCAGAGAAGATCATCGAAGTCGAGGGCTTTCTCTTTCGCCACTAAGCACTCATATTTTTCCCAAACTTGGGCCACTGTTTCCTCGATGTAGCTTTTTGCGGCATCGAAATACTCGAGTCGACCGATATTATCTCCCTTGGCGCGAGAAATCATATTGAGTATTGTTCCTGGGTCGAATTGTTTTGGGTCGACAGAACACTGTTCCATAGCTTGTTTGACCGCACGCTTCGAATCCGAGCGATCAAAGATAGTGAAATGTCTTGTCAGTCCGAGGAGTGCCGCATTTTCACGAATAATACACACGCCGAGCGCGTGGAAGGTGCTCACAAAGGGCCGCTCACGTGTTGATATGGGCAAATTGAGACCCCTGTCTTCAGAAAGCAGTGCTCCAACACGCTCACGCATCTCCTTTGCCGCCTTATTGGTGAAGGTAATGGCCAGAATGTTGTGAGGAGCAACACCGTGTTTTATAAGATTGAGGATGCGATGGGTGATGACCTTAGTCTTTCCTGATCCAGCCCCAGCAATAATCAAAACCGACCCCTCGAGGGTCTCTACCGCGCGCTGTTGTGCCTCATTCAGCGTGTTCATGGGGCTAGTGTATCAGAAGAATGGAGAATCATGAATTTTTCAGGCAACATATGAGCGTGCGGTGAATTTATGTAGTGTTACTACTCAATATTTATTGACATTACAGCAAGTTTTGTGACTGTGTATATCGTTCATTGACAATAGTTCCGCACCTGCTACTCTAGATAAGTACCCCAAACGGTATGTGATGTAATATGGCTTAACAGAGCCATTTATTCTTTATACTATAGGGCACTACAGGATAGACAAACCATCACGATTGACTTGCCGAAGCGGAGCAAATGTTATGCAATTTTCGTCCTCACCGACAACTAAATATTCATCCACTTCAAAGCGCCTCATGATCTGGGTCGTGGCTTTTGTGCTATTTATCGCAGGAATATTTATCTATTCAGAGACCGCCCACGCAGGTCTCATTTCGTATATGCAAACCGTGTTTGGTGGCGGTAAAGTTTCTGCCAAAGTCATCCAAAATAGACAGCATCTTGGTTCCCAGGATCTTGCGCTTCTTCAGCCGGCAGTTAGCTTTGATCCGAACCCAGAAAAAGCATCTGATGTCTCACCAATCGTAGGCAATACTCTCGTTGCTGACGTGATGTTGTCCGAGACGGTTAGTGATACCACAAGTACCCAGATCAGCTCATATGTAGTTCGTGAAGGGGACACGGTTTCTAGTATAGCCAAGATGTTTGGTGTCTCTATCAACACTGTTATCTGGGCAAACAACATCAACCGCACTTCTTCCCTACCCGTCGGTCAAACTCTCCTTATTCTCCCAGTAACGGGTATCAAATATAACGTACAAAAAGGTGATACGATCAAAGGTATAGTTCTAAAATATAGAGCAGATATCGATGAGGTTCTCCAATATAACGATTTAACATTGCAGTCAACGCTGATTGCGGGACAAACGATTCTTATTCCTGATGTTGAATTGCAAACATCTGTTGTGGCCAAGGCTCAAATTAAAGGGTATGTTAAAGATAACCGTGCGCATGATACAAATGGCCCTGATTATGGCTCATACTACATACGTCCGTGCGATGTTGATCTCTGCTACCATTCCCAGAGCCTCCACGGCTACAATGGCGTCGATCTTGCTGGTCCATCAGGCACAAAACTGTATGCATCGGCCGGCGGAAGAGTCATTGTAAGCAGAATGGGTGGTTGGAATGGTGGATATGGAAACTATGTTATTATCTCGCATGACAATGGTACACAGACGGTGTATGGGCACATGTTGAAGACGCTCGTTTCTGTTGGTCAGCATGTGGACAGGGGTCAAGTCATCGGCTCGATTGGCAGTACGGGCAATTCAACCGGACCGCATGTCCATTTTGAGATACGTGGAGCAAAAAACCCTTTCTAAATCATCGAGTCTGGCGATACTGCAAGGCCTCTAAAACATATTCTTTTTGGATATTCTCACTATCGGCGAGATCGGCAATCGTTTGCGCGATTTTGATGACTTTGTGGAAGGATCTCCCTGAAAGCTTTAGTCTTTCTGCCGAAACCCCGAGAAGTGCACGTGCTCCATCGGTCATTTTGACGCAGGTGTCAATATGTTGAGGCCCCATCTCGCTGTTATAGCATATTGGAATGTTTTTGCTTTGGAAACGTCGTACCTGAATACTCCGTGCCCGAGCAACTCGTTTTTGGATTGCTGCTGAAGTTTCTGCTATAACATCTTGGCGAATCAGTTCTCGATAATCGACTTTGATTACAGGGACCCATATATCTATACGATCAATGATGGGGCGAGACAGTTTTCGCCAATATGACAATAGTGTCCGCTCCGGACATATGCATCCAGCGTCTTTACCCAAACCGCATGGGCACGGATTCATTGATGCTACCAGGATGCTTTGAGCTGGAAATGTAAGGCTACCTTGTGCCCGAGAAATTGTAATCTGACGGTCTTCGAGAGGTTGTCGGAGGGCTTCGATAACTTCCCGACCGAATTCGGGAAATTCATCCATGAATAATATGCCACGGTGGGCAAGTGTTATCTCGCCTGGTTTCGGAAAACTGCCACCGCCGACAATCGCAGGATATGAAGCAGTGTGGTGCGGGGATCTAAATGGTGGCTGTGAGATGAGCCCGCTCGTCAGAATATGCGCTGCCGAGTATATACTGGTGACTTCGACCGAATGCTCATATGACAGTGGAGGAAGCAGTGAGTGCATACTTCGGGCGAGCATGGTCTTTCCAGTTCCGGGCGGTCCGCACATAATAATATTGTGCGCACCTGCGGCGGCAATTTCGAGGCCACGTTTTGCCGGTTCGTTGCCGCGAATATTCGCCATGTCATGCGCACACGGCGTGTCGCATGTTGTGGTATATATGGAAGGTGTTGGCTCAAGTTGCCGGATCCCGCGCAGGTGTTCTACTATATTTTGTAGCGTATGGACGCCATATATTACGATGTTGCGAGCCAGAGAAGCTTCGGTGATATTATCTATAGGTATGAATGCCGAGGTGAAACCGTGCTTGGCGGCTTGGCACATGATGGGCAAAACCCCACTTATTTTGCGGACCTTGCCGCCAAGGGATAATTCTCCCAGAAAGAGTACTTGCTCACCGGTAACTTCTATATCACCTGATGCGGCAAGGTAGGCTAGAGCCATGGCCACATCAAATGAGGACCCCTCTTTGCGAGTATCAGCAGGGGCTAGGGATATGGTCACTTTTTGATTTTTTTGTTTTGGCGACACGTAGCCGCTGTTCTTGATTGCCGCTGATACGCGATCCTTTGCCTCTTCAACTGCACGGTCTCCGAGTCCGACGATGGAAAATGAGTGAAGCCCGTTTGAAATATCGACCTCAACAGTGACAATACTTACTTGAAGGCCGGTGAGTTGGGCGCTATAGGTTTTGGTGATGGACATGGGCCCATCTTATCAGGAGAAGATGAAGGAATGATGAAGAAACACTGAAAATTCGCTGAATATTTATTTGTGTGGCGAAGTGTAGACCTGTATTCCTTATGCGTGGACGTGTTTTATTGATTCGCGTGCAGACGGGTTGGCAAGCAAACGATCCTCTTCTATGGGTTTATTGCATTTCTCACAGATACCGTAGGTTCCCTTGTCGATGCGTTCAAGTGCTGCTATGACATCACCAAGCTGCTTGTCGAGCTGGTTCACGATGCCAGTGTTTTCCTCGAGCTCCTCAAGCTTGTCAGCAACTTCATTTTCGTCAGCGGAATCAACCTCTATGTTTCCTGTCGTAGCTTCCCAATTTCCGGCGGCCCCTGGGTTCTGCCTTCCAATGCCGCCGAGCTGTGCTTCCAAGTCGGATTTTTCGGCAAGTAACTTACTTTTGAATTGTTCGAGCATCTTTTTGTTCATGCACCAATCCTATCTTATAAAAGACTGTTTTTCAAGTCGACTTAGGATCTCGGCCAAAGTAGACTCTCTGTCTGTTATGACAAGATGGGTATTGTCAATAAATGAATACAAGAATAGGATTGCGCCTGTGTCAGCTCGGAATGCGCGAACATCTTTGTTTTTAACAATACGGTCCTCAAATTTTCCCTTTATAGTGATGTATGTGCGGAGTGGTTCGACAATCTCTGTTGTTGAAGCGATCAAAAAGTTTGTGGAGGTGGCGGTTGTAGTAGCCATAGCCGTATTCATTACTGGAGTCGTGCTCGTAGCAGTAGTGGTGCCGGTACGAGGTAGTATGGAGTTTATATTATCGAGCGGATTGGTAACTATGGGGACTTTCGTTTTACTCGGCTCGTTGGAGATGCCCTCCACTGTGCTTGGAAATAGGTATTGTTTCAAGTCATCAGCCATGACGCGCTCCCATTGAAGCATGCCAGCAAATGTATTTTGGAAAAAATTGGTGGTAGATACGATAAAAACACTCGTAACTCCATCAGGGTCATTATATACACCTAACATCCAGTTGGCGGTAAGCGACCGGCTCAATATATCTGGGACATTCATATCCAAAGCTTTGATCATTTCTTGTGCAGAAACACGGGTGAGGGTTCCCATCGAATCTTTTGTTGCGATGATGAGCTCTTTTATGCTGTTTGGTGCCTGGGTTTTATTGATCTCATTTGTAATATGTTGACGGATTGCGAGTGGGCTTTGTGTTTCGATAGTCACAACAACTTGGGCATTTTGTGGGATGATACTTGGTGCCACTTGCGATTTTTGGACTAGTGGGGCAACTGGTGCCAAAGCACTCTTGCTGTATAGGTAGTAGGCTCCATACGTGCCTCCTCCAAGGAGAATGAGTGCCAGCAAGAGCATGGCCATCTTCTTGCCTGCGTGGCTGGGAGGGTTGTTGCCTAGGGTCTCATTTCCGTCTTGTTTTTTGCTTTCAGCGATTGCAATAGAAGCTTTGGATGTTCTCTTGTGTGACATGGCTTCGGCAACATCACTTTCGTATGTACGTACAGGTTTGATTTCCTGCCGAGGAAAATCATTTGGCCTCAAGCTGGATGGTGTAGGAGCTTGTTCTTGGGGGATATTTTGTCCAAGGTCTTGGATGTTCAATACAGGCGCACCTGTGATGGGCCTGTTTATTTCTGTTTGCTGATCCCGTAAATTTCTTGGGAGTGCTGCGGTTATTTCTGCTTGCAGAGACTGAGCAGGCGTCTTTACCAAGGGTATCGGTGGGTTAACTTTATCCTGGAGTACTATGGGCGCAGGCTTCTTTACTGGGTATTTTTGTGTTTGCGGGACATAAGCTGGTTGTACTAGACCAAGTTGGTTAATAGTTGTTCGATATGGTACTTGCGGAGGAGTGTCAGATTTTTGGACAATCGGCATGGGGCTGGGCGTTTGAGGTGCTACCTGTCGTGCCGCAGGCGCAAACGGTGTTGGGTCAAATGTGCCAATTTTCCGGTCGAGCAACTCTTCTTCTGGTGGAGGGGTCGATCGCTTTTCGTTCTCTATTGATGATTCTTGCGGCGGAATTGGGAGCACAATTGGGGACGCAGCGAGATCATCTGTAGAAATGGGAGAAATGTTGTCCTCAGATATATCAAATATTTGGTTGGGAGTGTTTCCAACTTCTGGTTCTTGTGGTTGAGGATTTTGAGGTTCCATTAGAGACCATTATAGCGACAAGTGAGGATTTATGAAAGTTCGCAACCCGCGAGCAAAATGTAGCTGCGAGCGGAGCCGTCCTCGCATGAGGGCTTTCATAAGATCCGAACGTCGTCGCTACATGAGCGAAGCGATTATAGCGTATTAGTATCTCTTCTTGAAATCCTTGCGTGGTCCGCGGTCGCCCATGGGTCGAGGCTGCTCCTCTCTTTTTGTAAAGAAGTCAGGGTTTGCTTGCTTAATCGAAAGATTGAGCCTGCCTTTTTCATCGACTTCTTTGACGACAACTGGAACCTTATCCCCTTCTTTAATATAGGTTTCAACGCGTTCAACACGGAATGGTGCGATCTCCGAGACATGGACGAGACCTTCTGCGTTTGGACCAATTTTTACAAAGGCACCAAAATCCATCATACGGACTACTTCACCTTCAAATTTTTCACCAGGCATATATTCGCGAGTCATGTTGAAGATGATCTCCTTGGCTTTCATGGCCGTTTCATTTTTTCCAGTGATGAATATTGAACCGTCATCTTCGATGGTAATATCATCTACGTGTGTGACGTCACGGATCTCATTGATGGTTTTGCCGCCTGTACCGATGACCAGACCGATCTGGTCAGGTTTGATCTTCATAACGATGATTTCAGGTGCGTTTGGAGAAATCTTGGCGCGAGGCGTGGGAATTTCTTTCTCGATCACATCAAGAATCTTGAATCGTGCCGTTTTTGCTTTTTCAAATGCTTCGGCAAGGATCTTGAGTGGAATACCGCCAACTTTGACGTCCATTTGCACCGCAGTAACTCCTGCTCGTGTGCCAGCAACCTTGAAGTCCATATCACCATGATGATCTTCTGGTCCCTGAATGTCTGTCAAAACTTTATATTCTGTCGGCTTACCTTTTGCGTCGTATTTCATCATCAGTCCACTGGCAATACCTGCAACTGGCGCTTTGATGGGAACGCCTCCGTCCATCAGTGCGAGCGTCGATCCACAGACAGATCCCATAGAAGTCGATCCATTTGAGGCCATGGCTTCAGAAACGAGACGAATAGTGTAGGGAAAAATATCTTTTGCAGGAATAACAGGCAACAACGCCTTTTCCGCCAGAGCTCCGTGACCGATCATGCGACGATTGGTATTGCCGACACGGCCAGTTTCTCCGGTCGAGAATGGTGGGAAGTTGTAGTGGTGCATGAAGCGCTTGTCTTCTTGGACAATGAGTGCATCGATGACCTGCGCGTCGCCAGGACTACCGAGAGTCAAGGCAGAAAGAATGTGAGTACCGCCGCGATAGAAAATACCTGAACCGTGGAGGATAGGCGAAACGCCACCGGCTTGGGCAAAAAGTGGCCGAACTTCATCCATGCCACGACCATCTGCACGTTTATTGTTGTTGATAGCTTCTTCGTGAAGCAGATCGTTGACTGCCTTCTCAAACACTTCTTGTGCCATTGCGGAATTTCCTTCAGGGAATTTTTCGGCAAATAATTCGGTCCACATACCGTTGATTTCGCTGATACCTTCATGTCCTGGCTTGCCGCTCATGACATACTTCGCGAGCTTGGGTGCAATTTCTGCATCAAACAGCTCCTGTGTGCCAGGAGTTGCTTCTGGTAATGCAACCTCAGTTTTCTTTTTACCGATTTCATTGAAAATGGATTGCTGCCACCCCTGAATTTTTTCAATTTCAGCTGACGCGCGAGCGAGACCCTCATTGACGACATCTTCTCCAACTTCCTTGCTTCCCACTTCGATCATGTTGATCATGCCATCTTTTCCGCAGGCAACCATTTCGAGCACAACGCCAGCTTCATCGCGAGCTTTGAAGTCAGGGTTGATGAGCCAATTACCGTCCTTTGCGATGCGTACAGCTGATACAGGGCCGTTCCAGGGTATATCTGAAACACCGAGTGCAAGCGATGCTGCAATGACAGAAACTACATCTGGATCGTCCTGATCAATGGAAAGTGTTGTAACAATGACCTGTACTTCGTTGCGGATCTTTTGATTAAAGAGCGGACGAATGGTGCGGTCGACGATGCGGCCAGCGAGAATGGCCTCGGTGGAAGGCCTACCCTCACGCCGAACAAATCGCGATCCGAGAATTTTGCCCGTAGCATAAAAACGCTCCTCATAATCAACAGTGAGCGGGAAGAAATCTCCATCCTTGAGCTTGCCCATGACGGCAGTGGCGAGAACGGTGGTATTTCCGTAGCGCAACATCACCGATCCGTTTGCGTTTTCTGCGAGATCGTTAAACTCAGCAGTCAGTGTCTTGCCGCCGAGTTCGATCGAGTATTCTTTTTTATTCATAGTTCGTGTTCGCCCCAAGATTTCAGCTTTGAATGAATCGCGCATAGTTGGCCACTGTGGCGTGGGTCTGCGTCGTTTCAAATCTGCCTATCCGGAGGCGAGTTAGGT
>CAZRRZ010000025.1:0-9558 GCA_964602725.1 uncultured Candidatus Saccharibacteria bacterium
TCGAGACAATCGTGTGGGTAATAAGCTTACTACGAGCCGCAGATGCAATACTATAGGCAATAAGAGGTTTATTGCCGAGCATTTTAATATTTTTTCCTGGGGTACCCTTCGAACCTCCACGAGCAGTGATAACAGCGAGAATATTCATGTCGCTATTATGACGAATAGCGCATTAAATGCAATGCCCTTGACAACCTCGTGTCGATGAGTGAATGTCTTTAATACTTACTTTTTACCTTTTATCTTATCGCTCACTTTCTCATGAAATTTCTTTTGTATGTACAAGGGGATGGTAGCTAGTGTTGCCGCAATGTTCTTGCTTGTATCCTTTAGAAAATAGACATGGGATGGTTCGTAGCGACCTTTGCTAACCTGTAGTGAGATCGCTCGCTTGATCGCGGAAGAATCATACTTCACATCCACCACGTTGGCGCCACGAAGACGATTCCGTTGTCGGGATCCGATATTAACAACTGGCACTCCCAAATATGAACATTCTTTTATGCCAGCAGAGGAATTACCGATGAGACACCGGGCATTATTGAGGAGCGAAATAAACTTCTTAGGTGGTAAGTAGCGCATAAAACGTATCTTATGGTCCTTGACTTCGTTATTAAAAACACGAAGCTCATGAGAAATCTCCTCAGCGCCAATGTCTACATTCGGCCAAAACCAAATAGTAGGTATATGGAGTTCGTAAACCGCTTTCAGGACTTGCTTCGTCTGTTCTGGCAATGTATCAAATTCTGTACTAACTGGATGATACAACACAATGAGAAATTCCCCTGAGTGATCAAAAGATGCACCACTTCCCGTTTCGTTTAGATCGATCATCTTGCCAGCACCGCTTATTTTATGAACAACTTCGATGTCGGGACTACCAAAATTGAATACATACTTTTTATTTTCTCCCATAGCAATAACTCTCTTTCTGGCTGGTTCATTGGTTACAAAGTGGATATGTGAGAGTTTGGTAATGGCATGTCGCACACTTTCATCGAGGGTTCCAGACACATCTCCACCCTCAATGTGGGCAACAGTGATATTCATATATGCCGCCGCGGCAGTTGCCGACAAGACCTCAAAACGGTCCCCGCGCACCACCACAACGTCAGGCATAAGTTCTCCAAAAAGATTGGCAAACTCGACGATGCCGAGCCCGGCTGTTTTAGCTCTGACGACGGTAGTATCTCCTTCAAGATTGAAAAAGACCTCATGAACATTCTTGATACCATCGGCCTGCAAAAGTTCTTTTATGTGAGCGTACCTGGATGAATATTTTGGTAGAAGAGCGCTTCCCCCTACCGCCACATGAAGCTCCACGTCTTTTCTTTTTTTGAGTTCATTCAAAATCAGCATATTACGGCTGTAATGAATAAAGTTTGTTATGACAAAACAGATTTTTCTTTTTTGTGAAATATTCTTTTTCATGAGATTAGTTGTTCTTCCCTAGTCGGCCTGTGTATTTTTTTCGAGTCAATTTCTCCTCTGGCAGAAGATCAAGACTACCGGTACCCATCGCTGTAACATGATGGTCACGCCACTCAACAAGTTCCGCGAAAACATGCGGCTCATCAGCAATACTATGAGTAGTGATGGGCTTCATGCCTTTTCCGACGGTGTGACCCTGCTGAGGTGTTTGACGGTCGAGCGTAAAATGCTTTTCAATATATTTGACTCCCATACCCAAAGAAAGTATGGCCGCAGTAGATCCTTGAGTATGATCAGAATACCCTACATGAGGCGTCTGCTCTTTAAGCCAAGTCAATTTTCCAAGATTAGCTTTTTCCAAAGGACACGGATACACAGACACACAATGCATGATGGTAAACTCCCCTTTTTTCAGTATCTTGAGGGCTTTTTTGATCTCGTCTTCTGTTGTCATACCGGTTGAAGCAATAACCTCCTCAAAATTATCACGCAGTTTTTGTAAAAACGTGTGATGCTTTAGATCCGTACTAGCGACCTTGATCTTTGTTAGGCCAAGTTTTTTTAGAAAAGGGATGCGAGCAGCGTCATAACAGGTAGTCATAAACTCGACGCCGGCTCTTTCGCATTCTTTTTTGAGAATGATATGGGCGTCGTCTGAAAGTTCGAGTGATGCGTAGCGCTTTTTGTCAGGATCAGACTCGTCGACATTTTTGCTCTGCCACGACTGGAATTTTACAATATCAACGCCAGCCTTTTTTGCAGCCCAAATCATCTTTTTGGCCAGCTTAATATCTCCGTTATGTGACGAGGCGATTTCCGCAATTATTTTTGGGCTATATCGTGCGTTCATGAGAAAACTTACACTACCACACTTACGTGGTAGTCGTAAAGACCTACCCGATTATTTCTTTCCCCTCCCTTCGGCAAACAAATACACCCCCTTATCGACTGGCCGATTGTCGACCGGATGAAATGTCACCTCTTTAAAATACGGCTTGAGTAGCCACTCCAAACTCTCCTTACTAAAATAATCCTTGTGATCAGGAGCATTCCAGCGAGCACGTTTTGCATCGGTATAAAAGACATCAGGATACCTATTCGGCACACTCATGAGAAATGCACCATTCGGAGAAAGCAGGCGCAACATGTTGGCCATAGCCTTGTGAAAATCGGCGACGGTCAAATGTTCCAAGACCTCAAACGCACAAACACTGTCATAATAGCCGTCAGCGGACTTGAGATCTTCGATAGCCGAAACCTCAAAACGAACTTTGGCTGCATCCTCGGCTGAAATTTTCCCCTGTGTACACAAAGTATTCAGAAGTTCATTGGCCGTAGAGATAGCATCTGGCCGAAGGTCGATACCAACGACTTCCTTAACACCAGCTAGTTTGGCGATTTCGATGGCAACTGTACCAGACGAACATCCGGTTTCGAGTACTTTCTTACCGAAAGGAAGCGCCAATGTCGTCTTGAGGCGTGCCGTGTCATCAAGCCTCCATGTTGCAAGCATTGGATGAGTAGAATCATTTTCGGGAGAATAGATGTATTCTATTCGATCACGAAATTCTTGCGCGCGCTTCACCTGCTCTTCCCGTGACCATTCATACTCATCAATAACAAGAGGAAATATCCTGCCTGCCGTCTCTCGAGTCACTCCTTGTCGCTGTGCGAGCACAGAAATCTCATTCCCATGTCGATCAACGCCAACAACAATGTCAGCTCCTGATTGATCCAGAATGTTCGGGTAATCTATTTGTGTCATTGCCAATTTCATACGACTAATACTATACTATACCCCATGAAAGACTGCACGAAAATCAATCTGGGTGGTGGCAGGAACAAACAACCGGGCTACGTCAACATCGACATTATCGCCTACCCAGAAGTCGACATCGTAGCAGATGTCACCAAAGGGATTCCGTTGCCAGATAGTTCAGTCGAAGAGATTTTGGCACTGAGTATTGTTGAACATTTGGAAGACACGGTATATATCATGGAAGAAATGTGTCGCGTCTCAAAGAGCAATGCCAAGATTATCATTACCGTACCTTATGTAAAATCAACTGCCGCATTCAAAGATCCTACTCACAAGAAATTCTTCACCGAGCGCACGTTTGAATACTTTGATAAAAGTTTACTCAACGCCGGCCATCTACCAGACTATCAGATGAAATGTGATGTCAGAGTACAAAAGATAACCTACAAATACTATACTCCTTGGTTTCGCCATGTACCGGGGATTAACCGCTTTTTTGCTAGATTTTTCTGGGACATTATCAAAACACTGACCTTCGAACTTAGAGTTGTGAAGTGATAAATTGGGCAATCCGCTCCGCCGATTGACCGTCCAAATATTGGCACTGAGCTTTAGCCAGTCGCTTTCGTTCCTCTTCATGAATATGAGGATTTTTCAAATATGCATTGACCCATGTCACCAGTTCTTCTGTGTTCTTTACCAATTGTATTCCTCCATACGCGAGTGCCTTCTCATAATGTGCCATGCCATAAAACAACGTAGGAGATTTTGAAAGTCTGCCATTATCCTTTACTTCAAAATCGATATTGATGACCGGTTTGTTGAAAACTGCAGCATCAACTGAAATACTCGATGCGTAACAGATAATAAGAGACATGTGGTGCAGGGTGTTGCGCAGTTCCTCAAGTTCTCGGCCATTCATATCCCAATCACTCGAGCGGACAGATGAAAACCTAGTTCCTGGGATTTGATACAGCAGGTACGGACGTTTTTTCAAATCGGCTTCCTTGATAAAATCATTGGGAGAAAACCTCACTAGAATTTCAACCTCATTGCCAAACTTTCCAGCCATGTGTAATTCATGCAAATGATCCATAATGTCCCAATCCGAATTGCTAAACATGCCGCCGATCGGAGAATACACGACAAGTTTCTTTACAGGATCAACACCGATGGATGTAAGAAACTCTTCCCGTGAGACACTTGCCGGAGAAAAGTAAGCATCATACTGGGGTATACCGGAAACAAAGACATGTTCTCGCTTCACATTATTATGTGTGATTATTTCATCACAGAGAGTGTCATTAAAAACGATGACCTTCTCTGGCAAGGCACGAAGAATACACCGCGCCGTAATACGATCCCAGCTATTGATGAGGCCGACACTTTTCACCCCATGACGCTGAGCTGATTTTAGGAAATCTATTTCAAAATCCTCAAACAGATTGGCCAGCAGGATCAGATCCGGCTTGTATCTCAAAAAATACGAATCAAACGCAGGGTTTCGTGAGAGCATCTTGTCCACGGCACGAAAAATACTGATGAAAAGCGGTCGTGACAATACTCGATGAAGGATGCGCGAGAAATGATAATAGAACTGACCACGATCTTCGGCTACCATCTGCGCTCGCAAATCAGTCGTTGTGGTTTGTAAAAAATTGAACTTAAGAGAACTAAATACGCGATGGATGCCTTGGGGAGCATACGGAGTGACTACTTCATATGAAATGCGGGGATTGGAAAATTCCCGTGCATAATGATCAGCCCGCTCCTGGTTTTTCACAAAAAAAACTATATGAACATCTTGGGTATGGTGTAAAATCTTATCGATAATTCCCGTACGCAAAATGTTCTTTGCCTCCACTCCCTCAAACATGGTTACAAACAATGTCTTCATATGCTCATATTCTTACACATGTTGAAGATTATCTGAAGCTCAGAAAGTCGCGAAGTATGATCTATTGTAGTCCCGTCTTTACGTGCCCCTTGTAGATGAAAGCCGAAAGGTGTCCCCTTCCACATAAACTCATCCCAGCCACGACCAAGTACATCTGGATACCCACTCTCCTTGAAACCTCTCTTCGTAAAATAGTCTTTTCTTTTGGGAATATAGCACCATTTCTCAGGAAGAAACTTCTCTACAAGGCGATTGAAAACAGAAGCTACATACTTTGGGTTAATATCACTTTCCATGTATTTAAAAACCGGCTGGACGCATTGATACTCCGTCTCGTCAGCACACGAAAACTTTTCATATACTCCATATCCCGTATCTCTGGAGGATCCGATAATCCCTCCTCGTTTAATCCAAACCTTCGCCCATTTTTTGAGGTGGGTAAAACCCTTTGGCAAACCAGCAGATCGAACACCTTGCTCCATGCTTTTTTTCCGTCCGACGAGTAGCCGAGTCTGATCATACCTTGGAGAAAAATCGAGTTCCTGTTTTTTTACACGTTCGAGATCAATGAACATAGCGTGAATGCAGGGAAAATATCTATACTTCATATATCTCTTTGGGTTGTAGGGTACGCCAAAAAATCCAATGCTGTTACTTTTCATGTACGTCAGTACCTCCGAAACCCACATGTTCCGAGTGATGTAAAAATCAGGATCGAGTACGAGAACAAAACGTGTAGTAGCTTCCTGAACGGCTTTGTTGAGTCCAGAAGCATGGTGATAACTAGCCGAGGCAATGCCCTGAAAGGTATTTGCATCACCAGAAAGCACTACTCCATCTGGAAACTCACCAAATTCAAATCGACTATTCATCCCCTCTGTTCCATTTTCGACAATAATCCACCGGACAGAAACTTCGGGATTCAACTCCCTGACGAGCTGAATGTTGGCTTCGACCAAAGGGCGGTGACCAAATGACACGGTGCAAATCGTCAATTCAGTTGTAGGAGAAGGTTGGATCATGTACTGTTTTATCCAACCCACTCAAGTATCCTTTGTAATGAGTTGTCGGTAAAAATGGTCTTATCGAGAATATACTGCTTCTGAAGTCGGTCCTTGGTATAATCCTCGATCAACGTGCAAAATTCCTGCCTATCAGTAATATAACGTGTTATGCCGAAATACTCCCTAGATGTTTCTATGATCGGCAAGGAAAGGAAGTTGATGAAAATAGCCTTCTTGTCCATCAGTATCGGCAAAAAATTGACCGTGGTACTGTCGGCAATGTAGAGATCACAAAAATAAATCAGCTCACTGTTATTGGTAAATTTATCATACAAAGTGACTCCATGCTTTTTCAGTGGTGCATAGAGCGCAAGATTTTCAATCGGGTGGATTTTGAGCGAAATAGTGTATAACTCTTCCGGGCAGGAGACGCGAATCATTTTCACCATATCCTCATAAAAAGCCAGCTGACCAGCATCATCAAGCTCGCGGACGATAGCGGAATTATATGCAGATGAGAATATGACTATATTCTTTTTCGCTCGATCAATCCCAAGACGCTGAGCCGTCTCATGACACAATTGTTCATTGGTATCAAATGTATCCCTGGTGTGTGCTACCTCATAAAAATCCAAGTAACCGACTACCGTCATTTTTTCTTTTGAGACTCCTCGACTCACAAAGTATTTATAAGCTTGCTCATTAATGACACCAAATTTTCCGGCTGTACCTGATCCCAATACTGTCTTACGATTACTCACATCCCACCCTGCCACACCCTTAAGAAGAGAGCTGCGAATAAAGGTGATAATATTCCTTCGAATTCTGTAGAGAAAAAGTCTCCATGCTGGGGGCAATTTTTCTGCTTTGGCCGTCTGGCCGTTATACGTCAGCGCCCACTGAAGGACTAACGCATCAATACTGCGTTTTTTTGCCTCATTAAAAAGTGAACCAAAATAAAAACCAACATCATTAATGGCAACTATTTTCTTGATACGCTGATCCGAAAGTATCACTGCAAGCTTGGATTTATAGGAGCGAGCTGATTTCAAAAATTGCAAAAATGGAAATATGGTTGTGAGAAACGGGGTTGTTGGTTGTCGTATCACATAATACGACAAGGCTTTATCCGTGCAATGAGATACCATTTCTTCAAAGTTATAATGTGATACATGGTATCGTTTGCCATCAGGCTGAAGCAGTTCGATCAGTAGAAAAGATACCTCGTATTTTGGAGCGAGATACATGCCGAGTTTTTCGTAGTAGCGGAGACTACCAGTGTAGTGTGGTACGAGCAACAGCCGTGGTTTTTCAGTAGCCGGAGTGACATTCATAAATGCTATGATACAATAGCGCACACCTATGCACAGTGTCAAAAGACATCTCAGGGCTCTAGTCAACTACTTTTTGCCCACAGAAAACCTAGTGGAAAGCAAGAAAAAGTGGAATTCACTAGCCGCAAAGAATGCACCATATTTTGTGATGACAGACTACGGAGAAGGTATAACGGAAGAGCAGTTCAGAACTTCTGGAATGAAGGACTACGATCAACTGATACGGCATGACGCACTTCTCCAGTCAAAACTGTCACCTACATTAACCAAAGATTCTCTGGAGATTGGTTGCGGTATTGGTAGAATAACTGAATTCCTATCGAAGGATTTTAGATCTGTTTCGGCAATCGATATTTCAGAGGAAATGATCGAGCAGGCACGACAGCGTCTGAGTACACTCGCAAACGTAACATTCGAAGCAACCACTGGAATCAGTTTTCCCTTTCGGGATTCCTCATTTGATTTTATTTTCTCTTTTATTGTTTTTCAGCACATGCCCGACAAAGACACAGTCAAGAAAAATCTGGCTGAGATAGCCCGTACTCTGCGTCCTCGCGGCATAGCAAAAATACAACTCCGCGGGTTACCGACAAGCAAAAGACGCTGGTTTTACGGGCCTTCATTCACCGTTTCAGAGGCGCAAAGCCTCATCAGTGACCTTCCCCTTTCTATAATACAGTCCGCGGGTGAGGGACAACGCTATTTATGGATCTGGCTGGAAAAGAAGTGAAATGAATACATAGATTCGTCAATAGTGCCACAGACGTTGCGTTGTGATAGGTTGTGAACGGATTCATCACCTTGAGTCACTGAATTTTTCAGTAATAACAAGAACCAGGAGCAAATATGAAAACAGTCAGTCTGAACGGCCGGACAGTCGGTCCGGGTCAACCGTGCTTCATTGTCGCGGAAATCGGCATCAATCATAACGGCGATCTGGAAATCGCCAAAAAACTCATTGACGCGGCCGCTGAAGCAGGTGCTGATGCGGTCAAGTTTCAAACACGAACCGTTGACGTCGTTTATACGCCTACCGAACTCGCGACACCCAGGAAGGTACCACGACCCCTGCTTGAAAACTCGATCAAGCGCGGTGTCCAGACCCCGGAAGCGGTTGCACGACTTCAAGGATCAGGCTTCGAAAACTCGACCAATGGAGACTTGAAACGCCTGCTCGAGTTCACCATCGAAGAATATCGCAAGTTGGACAGGCACTGTGCCGACAAGGACATTTTGTGGACAACCTCGTGTTGGGACACCGAAGCATTCCAACTGATGGGACAGTTTGACCTGTCCTGCCACAAAATTGCGTCGGCCTGTAACCAAGACGACGACCTCCTTCGACTGGCACGGGACACTGGTAAGACCATCATACTCTCAACTGGCATGACTGACCTCGAAGGGGTCAGGGCCGCGGTTGAAGTACTTGGCACGGACAACCTCATTATTCTGCATTGCACCAGCGTCTATCCACAGGGCACGGAATTCGGCAACGAACTCCTGTCCATGGTCAACCTTCGTGGCATAGACACGCTGGCCCGCGAGTTCTCTGTTCCGGTTGGGTTCTCCAGCCATTACAGCGGAATCATGCCTGTGTACGCAGCTGTAGCGATGGGTGCCAACATGATCGAAGTTCATGTCACGCTTGAACGCGGCATGTTTGGCTCCGATCAGGCAAGCTCGTTGGAGCCGGCAGAGTTCACCCGGCTTTTCAGGGCGACCAAGGAACTCCACGTAGCCATGGGTGATGGACAGATCGTCATCTACCCAGGAGAAGACCTGGTTGCAAAAAAGTTGCGGCGTGTGCGTCGTAAACAAAAGTCTGACGCCAGCCCGGCATAAGTCGGCAAGCAGAAGAACGTACTCGTGAGAAGAAAGTCACCGGCAGGGTCCCAACCCCTGCCGGATTTTTTATACAAAAAACCCGCGCAGTATACCCGCGCGGGTCGTGAAGAACAAGCAAATCAAACCACGAACGGTTCGGTTGCCGCCTCGACAAAATGCATGAGAGCTTTGTAGGCGGTATCCGCATCGTACGGTTTGAGTTTTGCGAGGTTTTGAGCAGCTGGAGGAGTAAGTCCAGCAAGATCAACCGGCTCCGTCAGCGAATGGCAACACTCCAACTCGACAACA
>CAZRRZ010000026.1:0-2160 GCA_964602725.1 uncultured Candidatus Saccharibacteria bacterium
GCAGTCCTCATTTCCGGCACAGGATCACTCCTGGATGCCATGATCAAAAAAAGCCTTCCCATCGAACTGGTTTTGGCCGATCGGGCCTGTTCGGGATTGGACTTTGCCATCAAAGTTGGTATTCCCACGGCAGTTGCGCACCGCACTTTCGGTGCAGGTTTCGATCGCCCAAACTACACGCGGAATGTTGCCGCTATGCTCAAGGCCAACCGGATTGATTTGATTGCCATGGCCGGTTTCATGACGGTATTTTCGCCCGAAATGTTCACGCCGGAGAATTTTGGCGGTGCGGTCCTCAACATCCATCCGTCACTCCTACCGCTATTCAAAGGTGACAAGGCTGTTGCTGATGCGCTGGCAGCCGGTGTGAAGGAAACGGGGACGACCATCCATTGGGCGACAGAGAAGCTCGACGACGGCGCCATTCTCGCTCAGCGAAAAGTTCCGGTCAGGAAGAGTGACACGGTCGCTACCCTCCATGAGCGAATCAAAAAGGTGGAGCGAGAACTGTACCCCGAGATTTTGGCCGACTTGTTGGCTTGATGTTGTGACGAGGTACTATGCGCACGCAGTTCCAGGTGGGATTGCGTTTTTTATTCAAATAGATTAACCAGGTATTCGTCTATCCTCCGCTGATCCATGTCATAGAAGTTCATGTTCTGGTTGTGTAGAGATGTTGCTAGCTTTACGCCGACAAAGCGCCAATGCCACGGTTCAAATACATAAAATTTGTTATTTTGTGGGTATGAGAGAACCAATCCATACCGATAGGCGTTGGCGACGAGCCATGCGTAAGCTTTAGTGCCATCAAAGCCATCAAGCTGGCCATTGAGGCCGGTGGTTATGAGATCGACAGTTGTTCCAAGTTGGTGCTCAGAATATCCTTGGTCAGCGGAAAACTGATTTGCCGAGCCGGCTCCATAGATCACGGAGTATTGCCCCTTGAGTGCCTGCTGCTCGTTGAATGATCGATATGCCGAGTGAACATAGATGCGAATCCCTTCTTTGGCAGCATCACTCAAGGCGTTTTCAAGGTACGGCCATACATCGGCGTGCATTTTGAGATGTTTTGAGTCGCTATACTGATATGCGTTTGGAATTTCGAGGAGACGCGCTGGTGCGTAGTATTCATTTAAGAAAAATACTTTTGAGTATTTTTGCAATAATTGTGGATCGGTTTTGCTTAATTTCTGGAGCGTACTTACGGTGCTGGATACCGAGCCAACTTGTTCTTGGTATGTACCTAGTTGCTCTTTGATAGCACCAACGCTCTGACGCTCTTGATTGAGCTCGCTCGAGAGTGTTATGTGAGTTTGAGAGATAAGTGATCGCAGACTTGCTGTTGTTGAGGCCAGCGTGTCCGTCAGAGCATCAACTTTGCCGGACAATTCGGTGGTACGGGTATTCAGCATATGCAGGCCGATGACGCTGTAGCAGATGATTGCCACGAGAAATAGCAGGGGAATGCCATACCAGAGTGCAAACTGTTTTTTGATAGCCATCAGAGCATTATAGAGTATATGCGTTGATTTGTGTACTTTCATCGGTGCCACTTTTTCAGGGGGTGAACGTGGGCGACGATGCCGATGGCCGCGGCGATGATCACAATATTTTTGATAATATATTGACCTTCTAGTGTTGGCACTAGGAATCCTGACCAGGTCGCCTCGGGAATGCAAAAGAGTGGCATGATGGTGGTGATCATGTGGATAATGAGGAGGGGGATGACCACACGCTCTGCTCCGCGAATGAGGAAGAGGACGCCGATCAGGCATTCGAAGAGGCCAAACAGTACCATAAATGTCCCGAAAGACATGCTGATTGGCATGGTGACGTTGAATAGTTGCTCGACGAGTGGAGTTGCAGGGGAGAGTCCGACACCGATGACTTTGAGAATGCCGAACCAGAAGAAGACTATGAAAAGACCGATGCGGGCGACAGGTACGCTCAGTTTTCTAAATGCGTGAATGATGTCGAGGTCGAGAGTGCGAAGGGTCATAGTGTTGGGTTAAGTATACTACAAGGTGAGTACAAATAAGAAGAAGAAAGTGGTGGCGACGATGGCGATGGTGATGGTGGTGGTGGAGGGGGTATTTTGCCAATTTTTGATAGGTACTAGTTGCGAAACTTTCGCAACTAAATCCTAATATACCCATATTT
>CAZRRZ010000026.1:2260-4019 GCA_964602725.1 uncultured Candidatus Saccharibacteria bacterium
GGCGCTGCTAGTTTCTGTCTGCACAGCCTCATTGATGGTGTTGCTATAGGTCTAGCTTTCCAAGCCTCGAGCACCATTGGTGCTGTCGTAGCGATCGCTGTAGTGGCTCATAGATTTTCTGATGGCATCAACACCGTTGGTGTCATCCTCAAGCACCGCGGCAAAGATGTTCATGCGCACAAGTGGCTGGCTGCGGTTGCTATCGCCCCACTGATCGGTACGGCGCTTACATTTGCTTTTGCAGTTTCCGACTCGACCCTCGCGATCATTTTGGCACTCTTTGCCGGATTCTTTCTCTACATTGGTGCCAGCGATCTTATCCCCGAAGGGCATCACAGCCATTCAAAAATCCTCACAACAGTGATGACGCTCCTTGGTGCAGCCCTCCTGTATGCGATTGTCAGTATTGCTTCAGTCTAATTAGTGTTAAAATAATTGTATGTTGAAGCCCCACATTGTCATTCTGGGTTCTGGATTTGGCGGTACTTATGTCGCCAAGAAGTTGGCGCACTACGTCAAAAAGGGTGCAGTTGAGGTTACTATCGTAAATCGTACAAATTATTTTCTTTTTACACCATTGTTGCACGAAGTGGCGACAGGCTCACTCAGTCCCACAAGCGTCGCTGAGCCGCTGCGCGAAATATTTTCTGGAACAGGTATACGCATCGTGCAGGGAACAGCTGAGTCCATCGACCGAGCATCAAAGAAAATCGTATTGTCTGGACACAGTTCGTCGTGCAACCTCTCATATGATTACCTAGTGATTGCGACAGGCGCTGAGACCAATTATTACAATATTCCGGGCGCCGAAAAATTCACCTTAGCACTCAAGAGTCTCATGGATGCGGTGCATATTCGTTCACAGGTTATAGATTCATTTGAGAAGGCCATACTTACCACTGACAAAATGGAACGCGCTAGACTGCTCTCGTTCGTGGTGGTGGGCGGCGGCGCTACTGGAGTTGAAACAGCTGCCGAGCTTGGTGAATTTATCCAAGGCATGACGAAACGCTATTATGGCGGTACCGAGCCATGTGATCCGATGGATTATCGGATATGCAAACCGCAAGAACCAAAAGTTACGCTTGTACATACAGGTCCGGAACTGCTCCAAATGTTCAAACCCGCTTTGCGTGTCGCAGCCGAAAAACGCTTGCGCCGCAACAGGGTCGACGTTCAGCTCAACGCTACCGTGACGGAAGTCACCACACAGGGAATCAAACTTACCTCGGGCGAACTGATTCCTTCAGCTACCGTTATCTGGGCGGCTGGAGTCAAACCAACCATTCCTCACTTCGAAGCTGATATGCCTGCTCTTGCTCTGGGACGTCTCGCGGTAGACAAATATTTTCGTTTGGTGAGTGATGATCATATCTTTGCTCTTGGGGACGTGGCAGGGTATGCCGATCGCGACGCATTGCAGGCGGACC
The DNA here is from genome assembly GCA_964602725.1 of uncultured Candidatus Saccharibacteria bacterium. Taxonomy (GTDB): domain Bacteria; phylum Patescibacteriota; class Minisyncoccia; order Phycocordibacterales; family PALSA-1337; genus C7867-002. The sequence goes on from CAZRRZ010000026.1 coordinate 3,691, forward strand.
CGACCAAAACCAAGATGCTGCCGCAACTTGCCCAAGTAGCAGAGCGCCAAGCGGCCACTGTCGCGCGCAACATTATCTCAAGCATCAGAAAAAAGCCTCTTACTGATTTTCACTTTCATTCCAAAGGCAGCATGGTCTCCGTCGGACAGTGGTTTGCTCTTGGCGAGATTTTTTCGCTATCTATTTCAGGACGTCTGACGTGGTGGCTGTGGCGCACGGTGTACCTATTCAAATTTGCTTCATGGAAGAAGCGTACGCGCATTGCTTTTGAATGGACGCTCGATATGTTCTATCCGCGCGATATTACGAAACTTACTTAGGGTATAAAA
>CAZRRZ010000026.1:4119-6860 GCA_964602725.1 uncultured Candidatus Saccharibacteria bacterium
AGGTCCTCATCCTGGGCACCTTCGATAAGCCGTGCTTGTTCCAAATTGGCCATGATGAGATGAAAGTGCAGACCGCAGATCCAATTGTTGCGGCGTTTGAGTTCTGCCCGGATCTCTCCATCCTCGGTCCACGAGTCTTCTTTGAGGATGTTGCAGACTAGGTAAGGCGCTCGCATGTGGATTACAAAGCATGCGTAAAACGGAATGGCTAGACAGACGAAAAGTGCATAGTGCATAGTTTCTCCTTCGAAACACTCCCATCATTTCAGATGTGCGTCAGTTCAACAAAGCGTTGCGTTCCCTCAATAAGCCTTTCCTTCGAAATCACGGTTTTACCGAGACCGAGAAACTCCGTGGGAGGCACCGGCAATGCTTCATGGCAGCAGGGAACATGCATGAATATCCAACTAATGTGATCGTAGCGATTGACATGTCCTTCCTGCGCTTCGGCAAGTTGCCACATGAGGTGGTTACAACAGAATCCACCCGGATCTTCTGAATATGTGACAGGAACAGCCAATTGTTCCCGTCGGCAGACTTTGGCGAACCCGTGCAAATCCCAGCGTCTGAGGCTGATCGAAAGTGTGTCGTTGTAGTTGTAAGCACTGCTGATCCGCGATTTTGGCGGGAATTCTGGGCAGTAGCGCTCGTTGCAAACCCTGTTGCGTGTAACCTGCTCGATGCGGAACCCACTAGCTTCCGAGGCCATGCCGAGACAGACAATACAATGGGCGCCGATCTTGAGTGCCTGCTCAAAGAGTAAAACACCACGATTCTCGATGTGACCATTTCCAGTTACCAGATTGAACACGTGAGCGATCGGTCCTTCGACGCGATGTGGGATTGTGGCGGGGAAGACTATCCCTTCTACCATGTATCTCCCGTGGTGTTTTCCGTGAAGCTGTTGGACGACAATTTCAGATGAATTGGCCGGGTAGTTCCCATACGGCTTGAACCCTGCAAGGAGGAGTTTTTTCATAAGGTGAGTGGTACCGAGATTCTGGCTATAATACTAGCTCTAAATATATAATTGGCAAGGGTCACTTATGAAGGATAAAAAATGCCGCGAACTGAGGGGTTCGCAGCATCTCGCGAGCACTGAAAGAGCGGACTATACGGCAGTGCGTGCGCCGATGGTGGCGCGGCTTCCTTGGGAAAATGATCGGGAGCGAGCGGCGGCCAACTTGGCCCGCATTTCTTGGTTGGTCGGGTTTCGGCCATTGGATCCTTCACACACGCCGACTGTGTGCAGTTGACTGATGACGATGTCAGCGATGTGTTCGCCGGCATATTTGACGATGTCTTTGGCCTTCATCTCAATCGGTTTGAAAGGCTTCTTTTGTTCGCCTGGCTTGCGGCGCTTCAGCGTGCCAAGGAAGACAGATGATCTTACAAACCAAATTTTTGAGGTCCCTTTTTTCTTCTGAATGACTGTGAAGGACACGTTTCCATGTCTGAAGGTCATGCCACTGTAGATCTCCGATGTATGCATTATTAGGTGATAAGGTTGGTTGAGTTGTTATATGGTCCAGGTACAAGACTATAACAAATTGTGACTTATGTCAAACTGGAGTAGCCCTTCATTTTCGTCTCGAAATTTTCCTCACTAGCGTGAGTAAAATTCTCTCGATCCGAATTTTCCTGGGTAGGAAAATTAGCCATTTCCTCAAAAATAAGGTACTCTGAATCTTCGCCATGGCCAAGAAATCTGTACAATCTACTTCGCCAACAAAAGCTTTTACTGGGGATACTGTCGTCCGTTTTGATGACGTTTCTTTTGAATGGGGACACAACAAACCCATTCTCGATGAGGTCTCTTTTAACATTCGCCGTGGTACCAAGGTTACTATTATGGGTCAGAATGGAGCAGGAAAGACCACGCTTTTTGGACTCATCCTCGGGGACTACAAACAGGAGTCAGGTGAGATCCACCTTGCTCAGGGCGCCACTGTCGCTACTGCTCGGCAAGTCATCCCACGAGACCAGCTCGAACTCACCGTGCGTGAATTTTTTGCCAATTGCTTTACAGAAAAAATGTACGACATAGATCCCCGTATAGATTCAGTCCTTGAAGTCGTCAATCTGAAGACGGCAAAAGCGGGAGCCAAAGGGGTCGTTGATACCAAAGACCGCATCGTCAAAACCTTTTCCGGTGGTCAGCAGGCACGCCTGCTTTTGGCCTCTGCACTTATTCAAGATCCGGACATCCTGCTTCTTGATGAGCCTACCAACAATCTCGACAAAGCCGGTATCGAACACCTCACACAGTTTCTTGTTGACTATAAGAAAACCTGTCTGGTCATTTCCCACGATGCTGACTTTTTGAATGCATTTACTCACGGTGTCTTGTATCTTGATGTTCATACCAAAAAAATTGAGCAATATGTGGGTGACTATCATGATGTAGTCGAACAAATTTCAGCACGTATTGAAAAGGAAAACATGGACAATGCACGTCGTGAAAAGGAGATTGCAGAAAAGAAATATCAGGCAGGATTATTTGCTCAAAAAGGAGGTCAGATGCGTCTAGTGGCAAAACGTATGCGTGAGAAAGCTGAGGAACTCCAAGAGGAGATCGTTGAAGTGCGAAAGGAGGACAAGACCATCAAACCTTTTAAAATTCCCGCACAGCAGGAATTGATTGGCGACATTATTTCGATCAAAGCCTATTCTGTACTCAATCCGGATACGCATAAGATAGTAAGGAGAACCTGCGACGTGCGTCTACGCCGCAAAAATCA
>CAZRRZ010000026.1:6960-9498 GCA_964602725.1 uncultured Candidatus Saccharibacteria bacterium
GATGAGGTGCTGGATTTGGGGAAATTCTAGGCAATGAAATGCAGTAGAACAGGATAATGCACTCATGTCACTTGACTTTTTTGTCGTTTGGGACTATAATGTGTGCGTAGGGTAGATTGATCATTGAGATTTTTGAGAAGGTAGATTGTGTGATGATGTTCGGCTTTCCCATGATTTCCAATCCCAAGTCCTTCAGCCCCCTATCCCGACATCACTCACCTCCAATCCTCACCTTCCTCTCAAATCCCATTTTCACTCACCGCTCTTTCGCCACTTTCCTCTCTAGCCCGCCCATACATTTTGTATGGGTTTCGCTTTTTATATGTTGACACTTTCATACCAAAGAGTATTGTTTGGTGAGGCTCATTGAACAACTATCTATCTATGCAAACTCACATTGTCTGTGCCACTGGCAACGCGTCCAAGGGCGCGGAAGTTGCGAAACTCCTCGCCCCCTACGGCTTCAACGCCGAACTCTACAGCGCTTTTGCGCCGATACCTGAACATCTCGATGAACGGACACAGCATACGCTCCTGGACCGGTCCATCTTCAAAGTCCGGGTTCATGCCGAACATCTGCGCACGTTTCCCCGGTTGCGTGGAAGTCGGTTCATAATCCTTGGCGATGACACAGCAGTCTTCATTCGCGGCCTCAATGGCGAGCCGGGCATGAACGTCCGTACGTGGCCGGGGCATTACGCGAATGATGAAGAACTCATCGGCTACACGCTTCTACGCATGTTTCATCTGATTGGTGACGAGCGCGCAGCCCAGTTCAAGACGGCCTTGAGTATGGTCTGTGTCAATGAGGCTGGTCACATCAACAGTTTGGTCACCTTTGAAGGCGACCTGAGTGGTCGTATTCTCGAGCAGCCATCAGACGTTCGTGTTGAAGGTTTTCCGTTCGAGTCGCTCTTTTTTGCGACGGAATACCAGATGGTGCTGCACGAAATGGTGGCCATGGATGCCGCCGACAAGATCGGTTCAGCCATTCTCAATCATCGCGAGCGGGCGCTCGTAAGCGCGGTGCCTGTCCTCCAGCAGAAATTGCTAGAGGAAACGTGGCCTCCGATGTGATTCGTCTTGCAGTGTTACTTCGGGCCGTCCGCGTGGGCGGTCTTTTTTGCTCACGGGATGTCCCCACGAAATCCGCAGATTTTGTAAGAACTGCCACAGCACATCTGCTATACTCACGTGCATGACCCAGACTCAGGCACTCGATATCCTCAAAATGGGACGCAATGTGTTCATCACGGGTCCAGCAGGTTCAGGTAAAACATATGTTATCAATCAGTACATCAAATATCTCAAAGAGCATGATGTGCCGATTGGTATTACTGCGTCGACGGGTATTGCGGCCACACACATGGGCGGGGTGACTATACATTCGTGGTCGGGTATGGGCATCAAGAACAATATGAGCGATCACGACCTTGCTGCACTCAAGGACAAACCGCAGGTCATGAGGCGCATCAGTGAAGCGGCGGTCCTCATCATTGATGAGGTTTCTATGCTGCACCATTTTCGTCTCGATACCTTGAATACGATTGCACAATATATCCGTAAGAACACCGAGCCGTTTGGGGGACTGCAGATTGTTTTGTGTGGCGACTTTTTCCAATTGCCACCAGTGTCGCGCTATGGCGAGCCGGATACGCATTTTATCTATCGATCTGAAGCTTGGCGTGATGGTAAGTTCACCGTCTGTTATCTCGAAGAAAATTTCCGTCAAGGAACTGACCCCATCGTCACTGTGTTGAATGAAATCAGAAGCGGGGAAGTCTCTGATGAAGCCCGTGAACAGCTGCAGAGTCGTCACAATCTGGGAGAATGGATCGGTGCCAGCGAACAGACTCGTCTGTATACTCACAATATTGATGTTGATAGTATTAATGATACAGAACTCGATAAAGTGGATGAGCACGAAATAACCTACGAAATGGCCTTTAAAGGAAAGAAGCCGCTGGTTGATGCCTTGAAAAAATCCTGCCTGGCACCAGAGAAGCTTCGTCTCAAAAAAGGCGCGCGTGTGATGTGTGTGAAGAATAATTTTGATCAAGGATATGTGAATGGCACGTTGGGTGTGGTGATCTCCTGTGGCTATGGTGTCGACCCGGTCATTCGTACGGCGAGCACTCCTGATTATCCCGATGGTAGATTGGTGACGATCGAGCTTGCGGATTGGACCATTGAAGATGATGGAAAAGTATTGGCGCAGATTACGCAGTATCCATTGCGCTTGGCGTGGGCCATCACTATTCACAAGAGTCAGGGAATGTCCCTGGATGCGGTCGAGGTGGATCTCTCCAAGGCGTTTGAGCCAGGTATGGGCTACGTGGCACTGTCTCGTGTGCGAACGTTGGCCGGCCTCTCGATTCTGGGTATGAACGAGAGCGCACTTCAGGTGCATCCGGAAGTGCTTGAGTATGATATTCAATTGAGGGAAATTTCCCGCAAAGCAGAAAGTGTCATGGATTATACGGATCGAAAAGAAATCGTCACCGTTCAGGAACGTTTTCTGGCACGTGTTGCACCGTT
>CAZRRZ010000027.1:0-9492 GCA_964602725.1 uncultured Candidatus Saccharibacteria bacterium
TGGCAAGTAGAGGTTAGAGGTTTCTAAAGTGTCTACTAAAAGGGGTACGCTTCACACCGAATGAGGAGCATAGCGACGAGTGAGGTGACGGGAGCAAAGCGCCTTCGCGCTTTGCGTGAGAGGACTCGAAAAGGTTGAGTATATTTTCGAGCGTTGCGCAGCAACGTGAGAAAATGCGAAACCTGTACCGAGTCTGTAAGACTCGAGTCCTCTCCCCGGCACTAAGATGGAATGTGGTGAGAAAATACTAACTCTTGACAGCAATCAAGTTGTAATTTACTATATTTTTAGTTGCACATTGACCGCTTGGCCGACGCCAAGCAAAACGGCGATGCGAATACCATTTCCGTATTGCGGGTGCGACACAACCACTATGGAGTCACATGCCTACGACCAAATCATCTGCGAAGACCAGAGAACCAAACCTTTCAGCCTTCGGGCTAAACACGTGGAGGCAATATATTGCCCTCCTTCCTGGAAGCAAGGAGCTCGTCCGAACCCATAAACGAACTGAGGAAATGTTTGCAAGGCTTGTCCGCGCACATCAACTCTTCAAGGAAAACCGCCTTGGCGATGTGCTTCCTGCAGCAGGATTGCCCCAGTACGAATTATTCCATATTTATGACCTCGTCGATTGGAATCCTGGATGCCTCCCCTCCGGGCTTCCGGAAATGAAAGAAAAATATGGTGAAGGCCCATTCCAAGTTGTTGCTATCCGGCTCCACACCAATGAGGCGCGGGCACACGGCGGCCATCCACTGGCAGTAGCTATCGAGTACGCTGGAGATCAGCGTGTTGAAATGTCGGGAGGCTGGTTCACCAAGAGATAATGACTGGATTTCACAACCCCGCTGGCGAGCTGCCGGCGGGGTTTTTATATACAAAAATGGCAACCCGTAGGTTGCCGCGCAAAAGAAGTGGTGGGGGTTCAGATCAAAACAGAAACTTTGGACTAGTGAGACCAAGTACCTTGTAAACTGAGTAGAACGCCACAGCATTTCGCATACCAATGTCCGGTGGCGTAACGTCATCGGGATCACCGAGCCGCTCTGCAGTGCCAAACTGCCAGGTTTCTTGCCACATCTTCTGACAAGCCGTCACGACGTCCGCATGGGACTTTTTGCAGATTCGTGCCCTCACGAAAATGCGAGCCAAGTACAATCGGGCAGTTTCGCACAGTCGGCACGACAATTGCTCGATATCCCGAAGTTCCGCCGGCTGGTATCCGAGCCGGATCAGCTCTTCCCTGTCTCCATCGCAAATAACCGCTTCATGTTCAGTGCTCATATTTTGCCTTTCTGCTAACTAGATTTGAGTATAACAAAAAATCTATACCTGACAATCATCTGCAACAAGACACCTTTTCACGCGTCTTATACATGGAGCGGTTTTTTTAACCTTCAATCTATGACAGGACCTATGCCAGACATGATCAATTGCAAGAAATGTGAGCGCGAAGTAACCAAATCAGACGCACTACCTTTCGAAAGTCGAGATACTACGACAGGAACTGTGGAGACTCACTACGCATGCGGGCAAACCTGCTTGGAGAACATATTCAACGAACGTCATGCAGATGCATCTGCAAAGGATGTGCTCAGAATATAAGATGCGACTGAGTGCTTGTCAGCGACACACAGCGCCAGTGATGGTGTTTGTGTGTTTTTTTGATACTCGTCAATTGATCAAGTGCATAACCTTGCTTGAGATATTCACGCAATAAACTAGTTATCTTTGGCAGTTATTAGAGATTCTCTAATAACTGAAATACGGCCGTTGAAATGCCTTGACTTATGCTTCGCAATTGATATTATTGTCGATACAAGTGGCTTCGGCCTTACCCTCGCAAGAGGGAGAACATCAGGGAAATCCGTCAGAACAAGTTTCTGGCGGATTTTCGTAGGTGCTGAAATATCTCCTGTTCAAGAAATCCTATCTTTTCAACCAGCCGCCGGGTATCGACTACTCGAACTTGAGACAAAAGAGCTGATGCAGACTTCCATTGTATGTCTCCAACAGGTACCCGCAAAGAATGTCGATGGGTTGATGTGGTGAGAGGGATGACCATACATACATCAGCCCCGAATCCCCGAACTATCACGACAGGTCGTAAAAACTCGTTACCATTCCCGTCTTGCTCGGAACCGATATTTATCCCAAGTCTGCACCACCAGACTTCTCGCACAGTATAAAGTCGCGACTGCTCAAGATGAACGAGCTTCTTTTTGATATTCCATACATCAAAATTTTTGTCAGCTATTTTCATATATCTAAATTTAATTAATAAAAAACACCGCAACCACATATGTTGCCGGAGTAGCTAATTGTATGGAGGAGAATTTCTAGGGGCGAACTAAAATAAGTTAGGAATTAACAAGGTAAGTATACCAAATAGCCCCAAGTGATTCCCGTACAGTTAACCATATGGGGTGATATTGACAATGTCACTGTATTAATGTTTAAATACTGTTGTTCATCTGAACGGTGAACTGTCTGTCGCAGAACGCACAGGCACACTCCATGAAATGGAGGAAATATGTCCGGTAAAACAAGAACCTCGATAACTCAAACCGCATCGACCCTGTTCGTAACGTATGCAGTAAATAACATCATAAGCAGCGTTACCAACGGCCACTCACGCCCTCCCCATCAACTCAATATCAGATTTGTGAACCTTTCTGATGTTGACGACGCTGATCGCCAAATCGATCTTCAAACCATGGTTCACGTTTGGGTCGATATCGGCAGAGAAATCGGTGTCGAGTTCATCATCGACTTCCTGATCAGTCGAGAGCGTTCTGGACTTTGGAGCTGGAATGCTGCCCCAATCAAAATCACAACGTACGGGGTACCACAATTGTTCCTCATGCCTCCTAACACAAAGGACGGCATCAGGCCGCTCTGCGCATCAGATGAAAAGATCATGAGCAAATACCAGAGGGAACACGACCTAACAAAGAGGCCGCCAAGTTCATAATCCGTTAGCTCCATGCTTTTGTCACATCACGCACGCTCCAAGTGGGGTGTGCGTGAGTTTTTTATATCGCAAATTTCTGCATACTACTTTTTGGGTTCCATATTCTTCGTCAGCTTTACTACAATCTTTCCTTTGAGTTTGCCAGGATACTTCTTTGATTCGATAAGAGCTAGGGCAACATCAAGGCCCTCCAGAGCTTCCGCTGATCTTCCCAACTTATGTTGATCAAGAGCATATCCCTGCTTGAGGTATTCACGCAATACGCCAGTAGACCAAATACGGAATTGTGTTGCTTTCTTGGAATTGACGCGGTAACCGACTGCGATAATGGCATCGAGGTTGTAGAGCTCAACTGGTCTTTTCACAGCTCTACCACCCTCTTTTTGAACTATCAAGGATTTCTTGATAGTTCGATTTTTATCTAATTCACCGTCCTTATATATCCCAATTAAATGTGCGTTAATATTTTGCAAGGTAGTTTCAAATAACTGAGAAATCTGTAGCTGCGTCGCCCAAATCGTATCTTCCTCTATATCAGCCCGTAGTTCCACCTGACCATCCTCTGCCTCATAAATAACAATGCTATCCTTAGTTTTTATATTCATATAGTTATTAATTAATTTAATAAAAATCACAACGACCACTGGTGTCGCCGAAATGTGTAATTGTATGGAGGAGAATTTCTAGAAACGAACTAAAAGAAGTTAAGAATTAATGGGGTAAGTATATCAAAACGAGTAAAGTGATTCCAAGCTTGTGAACTATTACGTTAGTATTGACAGATACTAATACTCGTGATAATTTGCTAATCGAGTCGCCTGATCATCGACAGTAATTGAATTTGATTAACCCACAACCACATTGAGAAAGGATCGCGGTTATGCAACGACAAACTAGAACATTGAGCCTTCGGCCGGGCAAAGCGGGAGACATTCTTGGAGCCCCAACAAAGATTCCCTGCTCCTCTCCTAACTCCGATTCTGCAGATAGCCACGTGTACAGCCCGTTCATCTGCATGAAGCACTTCGAAATAGTGTGCGGGGATGGAACCTGCGAATTCAGGCTGTCATTTACCGTGAATAACGACAACCCCGAATACGACGTAGAGGCCTGCAAGGGCAATCTTCAGAACAGCGTTTATGCCAAGGATTATGCCCTACTAACGGCAATGCTTGCTCCTTGGCTTGCCAAACACAACGCAACACTGGATTTATCCTGCAAGCCAGGTTGGGAACCATGTCTGTTCGGGACAATCACTCTCGATCAGTCCTCAACAAAACCAGCAGCTCTGAATATGGGTACGTGGGCACAGGAGCTCGTTGACCTCTTCGGGATCAACTATCGTGACCTCGACATGCCCAGCTACACGGTCACCGAGTACCTGCGCGACACAGAGGAGGAACACTGGAATTCGGCGGTATTTTACCTGATGGAGAAATTCCTTAACCCGACGCCGGCACAGGAAGCAATTGAGTCAAAGGTGGCATAAGGTTCCGCCTCACACGAAAAGTTCACGCGCACGCTCCAAGTGGGGTGTGCGCGGTTTTTATTACAAAAATTGACATACACTATATATGTATGATATAAAGATTTAAATTCTCAACCTACAAAACCTGCTCTTCAGTACCCTTTCGGGGAGGTTGGAGCATCGGAAAGACCCTTGCTATGAATATGAAAAGTAAGATCCTTATGGGGACTGTTTTTGGCATCGGAACAGTCATCACCATTCTGGCACTCACACTGCCAGACAACGCATTGTCACACCGCGTCATCATCGGCACCCTGTGGGTGTGTGCGCTCGTAGGGCAAATTGGAATATGGGTTTCCCTGTCCAAATACAGCTCCTACTATGCGCGATTCCGCTACATAGAGCGGATGCCGAAAGACTCGGCGCCAGTACGCGCTCAACGCACCTGGGGACTCGCAAGTGTAGCCAGCGTATATCTGCGAAATCTTTCCTTTTTCGCGGCGACACCACTAACAATTCTACTTTTGGCGCACGGAGGTTCACTATGAACTGGAACCCCAACCTGATCGCTACCCACTACACGTGGAGCCAAGTCATCGTGTCATGGACCGTTGTCCTGCCGATCTGTATCGTCAGTTTCATGGTTCTTGTGGCAACGATGGATTCGCTGATAAACGTGGCGCTTATGGGTTGCTACAATCCAAAAGCTAACGTCATCAAGCGGTTCATCACGCTGACAATCGTCTGTCCTACCGTCGTCCTGATCATACATACCATCCAAATGCTCACCTTGAGCTACGGGGTAATGGTCATCATTGACGACTGTCTGACGATACGGAGACGAAACTGAACAGTAGGCTCAAAGATGCTCGTGCGCGCACATTCCAACTCGGGGATGTGCGCGGTTTTTATTGTACCAACTTTCGCTTATTAAAATAATTTTGGTGGGTCTTTTAGAGTTACATCTCGCTGATCTCCTTTGCCATATCCATCAAATATAAAAAAATTCTTTTCCCTACCAGCTCTCCAGTCGCTACAAGCATCAATCGGACTTAGGCTTAAAAAAGAAAAGGTGGGTTTTATCTGAACTAAAGAAACCATAAGAAAAGACTTAATTATTTCATCTTGGCCACCATCAACTTTAATTTCATTTAATTTAGCGCCAAGAAAAACACAGAATATATTATCTAGTCCTAGTGATTCTTTAGAAATTATTTTGGCCTCCTCCTCGAAATCATATACTCCGCCTTGTGTAACAAAACAAACTAAAATAGTATTTGACTCATATGCTTTTTCCGATAACTTCTTCCTTATTGTGTCAGAAACTTTTCCTGATAGATGCTCCACAACTTCAACTTCTTTCACATGCATCTTTTTCAAACCATTCTTTTGAAGGATAGTACCAATTACCCCATCTGGAGGATCTTGCTTCGGTTTTAATATGTACCATGGACCAACTTTTTCTTTAATCTCAAAAATTTTAGCAATAATCGAAGTTGCGTATATTTCCTTAGCCTTTTTCAAGTCTCTATGGTTCCAGACATAATCTGGGGTTCCTTTTAGGTTTGAAGCAACTTTTCTATATTCATCCCAAAACATACTTAACCCATTGCATGGATTAAACCATACCAAACCCTTTTCCTTTAGGTAATCTAGATGCGGAATAGGCATACTATTTCTTTTTCCTCTCCTTCTTAACCTCCTCCCCACTTCTCCTCTCAATCTCAATCAACTCATCTCGTATCAACGCCGCAGTCTCAAAATCCAGCGCCTTGACGGCTTCTTCCATGGCCGCCTGTTTCTGCTTCATCAACAACTTCGGGTTGGTGCGTGCCAGTTCTTCATCGATCTTGACCAGCTCATTGACGGCCTTCTCATGCTCGGTGCGCAGCTGATCGGTAATATCGTGAATGGCCTTCTTGATAGTCACCGGCGTGATGCCGTGAGCGGTATTGTAGGCAACCTGGATAGCACGACGACGATCGGTCTCCTTGATGGCGCGATCCATGGAACCGGTCAGATTGTCGGCATAGAGGATAACGCGGCCAGCAGCGTTGCGCGCAGCACGACCGATGGTCTGGATGAGCGCGGTCTCACTACGCAAAAAACCTTCCTTGTCCGCATCGAGAATACCGATGAGCGAAACTTCGGGCAGATCCAGTCCTTCACGCAGGAGGTTGACGCCCACCACGATATCGTACTTCCCTTTGCGGAAATCAGTCAGAATATTGATGCGTTCGATGGTCTTGATATCACTATGGAGATACACCGCCTTGATGCCCTTCTCCTTGAGGAACTCGGAGAGATCTTCAGCCATTTTTTTGGTTAATGTGGTAGCGATCACACGATCCCCGATCTTGATAGTTTTCTGGGCTTCGTCGATGAAATCAAAAATCTGTCCGCCATAGTTTCCATTCTCGCGAATCGGGCGAATCTCCACCACCGGATCAATAAGACCCGTCGGACGGATAACCTGCTCCACGACTTGCTTACTAGTTTCAGCTTCATATTTGCCTGGTGTGGCCGAGGTATAAATCATCGGACCCACGCGCTCGAGAAATTCATTGAACTTGAGCGGGCGATTGTCCTTTGCAGAAGGTAGACGGAAGCCGTGCTCCACCAGCGTATCCTTGCGCGAAAAGTCACCGGCATACATACCGTTGAGCTGCGGAATAGTCACGTGCGATTCATCGATGATGGTGAGGAAATCTGCCACCATCTTGCCGGTCTTGAGATCTTTCTTTTTGGGAAAATAGGAAAGCAGCGAATCCGGTGGCTCACCTGGCATCATTCCCGAGAAATGACGTGAATAATTCTCAATACCATTGGTATAGCCGATCTCTTTGATCATGGAGAGATCATATTTGACACGACGCTTGAGACGCTCTGCTTCGAGCATCTTGCCCGCCTTCTCGAGCTCCTTGAGTCGGTCAGTCAGCTCCGCCTGAATAGTCTTGTAGGCGCGCTCGCTCTGCTCATCAGTCGAGATAAAGTGCTTGGCAGGAAAGACAAAAACGGTGTCATGCGTGGCACGAACGGAGCGCGAGACCGGATCGAGTTCGGTGATGGCAGAAATAGCATTGGGGCCAGCGTCACCACCGCCTGCCTGCGCAGTCAGGCCGTATTCCAAACGATAAATAGTTTTATCGTTGACAGGCATGATCTCGATAGTATTACCGACTGCGCGAAAATTACCCGAATTCACATCAGCTGTGGTGCGCTCAAAATGGATGTCGATCAATTTGCGGATGAGTTCTGCGCGCGAGAGTTCCATACCGACTTTGAGTTTAAGATTCACCTTTTCATATTCCTCCGGACTACCCAAACCATAGATACACGAAACCGATGCCACAATGATGACATCCTTGCGTGTCAGAAGTGCCTGCGTCGACGCGTGGCGTAGACGCTCGATCTCTTCATTGATCATTGCTTCTTTCTCAATGTAGGTGTCACTTGAAGGAATATAGGCCTCCGGCTGGTAGTAGTCGTAGTAGGAAACAAAATAGTGCACCGCATTGTTAGGGAAAAATTCACGGTACTCTTGGGCCAGCTGTGCAGCTAAGGTTTTGTTGTGAGCAATAACAAGGGTTGGCTTGCCATATTGTGCGATGACATTGGCGGCGGTGAACGTCTTGCCCGAACCAGTCACACCGAGGAGGGTCTGACTATCGAGACCCTTTTTCAGGCCTTCCGTGAGCGCCAAAATAGCCTTTGGTTGGTCACCGGCTGGGGCGAAGGGGGTGGCTATCTTGAATGGTGAACTGGGCATAAATACCTATATAGAATGTCATATTTTTGAAGTGAGGTATACTTGACATTATAGTAGAGTAGTGATATAAAGGTTGACAGCAAACGCACAGGATATTGTGGATCCTAATAATGAACCAGCGATAACAATCGCACACCACAAATGACGGTCTTTGAAAGGCTAAGCAATGAACACTTCAAAAAAATCTGGTGGCAGAATATTTACCACTCCGTTCAATATATCCTTTGTTTTTTTATGGTTTATTATCCTTGTACTTGTAATGGTTGGTGTCTATTCTCCGCCTCAGGCTGTAATACCCCAAAGCCTAGAAATTGGTAGGAACAGGGATCAAATCAGCTTTGTAGAAACTAACATCGCTAAGGTTGTTTCGGTCAAATCTCTTCCTGGCACCCCGTCGGGATTCACATTCCCTATCATCGCCGAGATTCTACTTCACGACGAAGAGAACATCGAAATGACATTCCCCGCCTACTTTGGTAATGGCGTCAAACCTGAACATATTGTCGTGGGAAATAATGTCAACCTGATCAGAGTCAGCCACGCCAGTGGAACTGGGTTGAAGTATCTTTGGTTCATCGTCGGGAAGGTTTCCGAATCAGAAAAACAATAGTCGAACCACCTTCCAAAAATTCACCCCCCTGCCAATCAAACGGCAGGGGATTTTTGTTTTATCGACTCAAAATACTTTTATCGATACAAAAAAACCGTGCAACCACCTCCTTGGCAGATGCACGGGTCCGTTTCGTCGTCATGTAGAACTCACTGGTTCTCATTAATGACAACTAACGGGAAATTCAAACTCCATCATCACGATGCGAAAACACTTGATTCCAACCAAATCCATTGTGCTAGCAGAAAAATCTACGACCGATAGGACCCAGTGGCAACCATCCTCTGGCACCCTTTTCTGGCTTGACCATGTATGGACCTTTGCGGGTAGTGAATGCCCAATTACTGGCGACGAGCTCGGCAGTCATCGCCTCCCTTTCTTCCAATGTAATCCAGCAATCCCGATTGATCGGGGAACGAACGACAGATGCAGGCAAGGCCGTCCCGTTCCATCGGAAGCAATGATGATCAGAAGGACGTGGTTCTATGGCGGTCCGTTTCCTTTTGCGCGTATACGTATATACGCATTCAGTATGAATAACTACAGGTGATGGCGACACTAGATGATGTACGCCACGTAGGAGACGCATGTTAACAGGCATATGTTTTAGGTTTTGTTGTTGTTTTGAAGGAAATCGTGTGGCGGGATGGGTGAATGTGAAGGCGATT
>CAZRRZ010000028.1:0-1265 GCA_964602725.1 uncultured Candidatus Saccharibacteria bacterium
ATAACAAAGGACGTTCCATCTCTTATTGGTTTGGCATTCGGTGCATCGCTCATCTCAGTCTTTGCTCGTCTAGGTGGTGGTATTTTCACCAAGGCCGCTGACGTTGGTACTGATCTCGTGGGCAAAGTTGAAGCTGGCATTCCAGAAGATGATCCACGAAACCCCGGAGTTATTGCAGATAACGTTGGCGACAACGTCGGTGACTGTGCGGGTATGGCCGCAGACCTCTTCGAGACATACGCTGTTACTACTATTGCAGCAATGATGCTCGGGGCTTCTCTATTCAAAGGTTTCGACGGAGCTCTGATGTACCCTATCGCTCTCGGCGGTATCGCTATCATCGCGAGTATCATCGGCACGTGGTTCGTTAAGATGGGCAAATCACAGAACATCATGGGTGCAATGTACAAGGGTCTCACCGTTGCAGGAGTTCTTGCCGCTATCGCCTTCTACCCCGTAACCAAGTGGATCATGGCAGATAACGGTACCTACAGTGTTGCAAACCTCTTCGGCTGTACGCTTGTCGGTTTGATCGTAACTGCACTCCTCGTTGTTATCACTGAATACTACACTTCGACCAAGTACGCTCCCGTACAGTCTATTGCAAACGCTTCTATTTCTGGCCATGGTACCAACATCATCCAAGGTTTGGCTATCTCCATGAAGTCGACCGCGTGGCCACTCCTCACTATCGTTGCCGGCATTCTCGCCGCATATTACTTTGCAGGTCTCTATGGTATCGCAGTTGCAGCTATGTCTATGCTCTCTATGGCAGGCATCATCGTTGCTATTGACGCTTATGGCCCCATCACAGACAACGCTGGTGGTATCGCGGAAATGGCAGAATTGCCACAGCAAGTTCGCGATGTTACTGATCCATTGGATGCAGTTGGAAACACAACAAAGGCTGTTACAAAGGGGTACGCCATCGGTTCAGCAGGTCTCGCCGCACTCGTACTCTTTGCGGAATATACACATAGTGTTCCTGGTCTCGTATTCAGCCTGAGTGATCCAAAGGTTATCGTCGGTCTCTTCATCGGAGGACTCCTGCCATATTACTTCGCCGCTCTCTCTATGGAAGCCGTGGGCAAAGCAGCTGGCAAAGTCGTTGACGAAGTCCGCCGCCAATTCCGCGAGATCAAAGGTATCATGCAAGGTACAGCAAAGCCTGACTATGCACGTTGCGTAGACATCGTCACTTCAGCGGCTATCAAGGAGATGATCATTCCAGCTCTCATCCCAGTGCTCGCCCCTATCCTCGTCGG
>CAZRRZ010000028.1:1365-8962 GCA_964602725.1 uncultured Candidatus Saccharibacteria bacterium
TTCTTGGTGTAGTTAAACTTACAATTTATTAAAATGAAAGGCCGGCTTGGAAGGGTCGGTTTTTTGTACAAGGTCGGACCTTGTACTTGTTTGACATACTGATTGGTAGGAGTAATATCAGCCACAGATTCACTGCAACAAACCAAAAATCAAATGGAGTACAGAACCTATGAATTCTCCGAATAAAACGCTCTTCATCATCAACGAAACGGTGTTCAACCACGTTGAACGCCCTCTCATGCTCGCCGTCATTGAGGAAATAACCGGATACGTCAATAGTTTGGGTGAAGCTCGAATGGCAGTAGTTTCAGTGTCGTTCCGACCAAACCTGACGCCGCGACGGCACAAGCTGATCGAAGTTACTGTGACTTTAGGTGGAGCACTGCTCAAAGAGCCCGGTGACGTGCTGGCCTATACATCACCCATCACATTGAACAGCGAATCCATCACAAACTTGCCCGAACAAGCACGCGGGGTTGTGGCTACAAGCCTCGAAGCTGCACGTGCGATTCGCAACCAGATAACCATTGAGGGTATTCGCGTCTTGAGGGAAATGCCGGATGCACAAACCCGATAATTGACCAAACACCGGCTGCGGAGTAGTATCAGTCCCAGCTCCTTGATCAACCCTCAACCCCATGTATTATGTTACGAATTCAGTTCGTTGACCCACTACAACCTACGCCGAAATGGCTTAATCTTAAGCCCCGTTTCGTTCAGGCGGTAGAATCGGCCATGGCCCAGCTTGGATCTTGTGCCGAACTACTTAGCTTGGTGGAATTTTCCAATTATCGGAATGGCAAACGCAGCCGCTCGATTGTCGTAGACCTGCAAGTCGCCTACATGTTCGATGGACGCATGGAATCGATCGTCCCCATCAACGGATTCATCATAACCGAGAACGGCGATGCGTTCTGGCACCGAGTGTCGTCAGGCATCGTTGGCAAGATCGCCCTCGCCGCACACGAAGTTGCCCACGCCCACAAGCGGACAGGCGACAGTCTGCGTGATTTGCTGGCTTCGGTGACTTGTGCAAATGGCGCTGTGGCCGAGCAGTTCCACTGTCCGAAATGCACACGCACCATGCACCTCTTCGGCAACATGCTGATCTGTCATCAGTGCGGAGGGACCAAGCCTTGTTAACCACACCCTTTGCAGCGCTGCTCCGTCCACATGGACGGAGCTTTTTTATGATATAATTTAAATAACGTTCATTATGCACGAATTTAATCTTAATACTTACCTATGAAAAAATACCAGTATCTATTTTTAGTGGCCATACTCACACTAATTGCCATTCTTCCTGCGGCAGTACGTGCCGAAGAAGAAACAGACGATGTGACAGTTGAAACTTCAGCTTCTGCTGACGTTGAACTTCGCCAAAGGACCATCCCGCCACCTCGTCCTGGATCGCCGGTACCCACTCTGCTCCGCGAGCAACTTCGCGACCGAGCAGAGGTCATACAAAACAATACCGAAATTAGAAACAAGATGCTTGAAAACCGCAAACTGGCTTCGACAACAAGACAAAAAATGCCTGAACCTATCCGAGCCATGGCTTCGAGTACTCGCATCGAGCGCCGGGAAATTGGCGATGACCGACGCGCCGACGTCATGGACACTCGCCGAGAAGGCCGCGATGATATGCGAGACTCATCAAACACTATCGAGCGCCGGGAAATCCGCAAGGACATGCGCATGGATGTATTCAAGATCCGCAAGGAGGCACTGATAAAACAGCTTACTGTATCGCTCAACAACCTCAAACAGATCCGCGAGCGTATCAGTTCGCGCATAGACAAGGCAGCACCAGAAGGCCGTAACATGACTGTTGCAAAGAGTCTGCTCATCACCGCCGACGCAAAGATTACGACTGCAATCAGTGCAATTCAAGCTCTTTCATCACTCACTCCGCCTGCAGTAACCTCAACTACAACTGCCGAAGTTTCTGTTGACCTCAGCAAGCCTCGCCAAGCTGGAGAAACTGCCATCAAGGCTATCAAGGCTGCCAATGAATCGCTTGTAGCCGTAGTACGCGCCATCGCTCACGCAATGGGTCTCGGCAACAACGCCTCAACTACTCAGACAGTGACGGCCTCAACCACAACAACCCTTTAGCTAAAGCGTTTATCAATAAATACATCATTTCCATGGACCAACAACAAACCCAACAGACACAACAGCCTCCAGTAGTCGCCTTCCAAAATAATATTGCCCCTGAACACAAGAAAGTCGGACCCATCATCGCAGTCCTGATCATCATTCTTGTACTTATTATCGGCGCCTTATACCTCTTCGCCTCGCGTATAAATGAAGAGCAGGTTCCTACTGACTCTTCAGTAGCCGCCGACGGCACTCCTTCGGCCTTGCAGCAATCCCAAACATCTTCTTCGGGATCAGCGGATCAATTTGTTCAACCTGTTACAAATAATGCCGACGATGTCACCTCTCTCGAAGCCGATCTCAACGCTTCAACAAAAGGACTTGACGGACAAAATTTCTAATAATACCTGCTAGAAAACAAGTAGGCGCCTTTACCGGCGCTTTTTTGTTTTCTTGATTCTTGTTCTGTATTCCTGTAGACTCCCCAGCATGACTCAAACACCATCATATGAAAAAGTTAGTGTAAAAAAACTGGACAAATCTCGGGTCGAGATCACTGGCTCAATTGCTACCAGTGTCTGGGAAAAGTACCGTGCGAAAGCCCTCAAAGGTATCAACGAAAGCATCAACATTGATGGTTTCCGCAAAGGCCTCATTCCTGAAAATATTCTCATTGCTAAAGTCGGTGAGATGGCTATTCTGGAAGAAATGGCAGAACTTGCGTTGTCGAAAGTATATTTGGATATATTGATTAATGAAAAAATCGACGCCATCGGCAAGCCAGAGATCCGTGTGACTAAACTTGCAAAAGACAATCCACTAGAATTCGTAGCTGTTACATCAGTCGTACCCGAAATTACCTTGCCTGATTATAAAAAGCTTGCACAAGAGCAGATCAAGAAATCTGACCCGAAGGATCTGAAGGTAGGAGAAAAAGATATTGAGGATGCCATTCTCCGTATTCGCAAACGTCACGCCACCGACAAGCTCCATTCTCCTGAACATGCAGATACGCATGACCATGAGAAGCTGTCTCCTGAAGGCCACGACAAAGCGGTCGAGGCTGCCATGCCAGAAATGACTGATGATTTTGTAAAGACTTTGGGCGACTTCAACGACTTGCCTGATTTCAAAAATAAGCTCTCCGACATGATCGCTGAACAGAAACGTGACGAAGCGCGTGAGAAACTTCGTATTCGTATTTCAGATGCACTGGCTGATGCCACCAAGACTGAAATTCCTGACATTATGATTGAGAGCGAACTCGATCGCACCCAGGCCCAGTTCTCTGCTGATGTTGAGCGCATGGGTGTGAAGCTTGAAGACTATTTGAAGCACGCAAAGAAAACACTCGAGGAAGTCCGCACCGAATGGAAGCCTCACGCAGAAAAGAAAGCTAAGCTCCAATTGATCTTGAACGAGATCGCCAAAAAAGAAAAGATTGCGCCTGACCAAAAAGAAATTGACGAAGAAGTTGGTCACATCGTCGAGCATTATAAAGAAGCTGATCGTGAGCGCGCAGCGGTATATGCAGGGACGGTGCTAACTAATGAGAAGATATTTACGTGGTTGGAGAAGGTAGAATAGCAAACAAAAAGGCCCCGCAGGGGGATTTTTTGTGAAAGTTTCAGCTATCTGAAATTAGCCGTTACCTTATAGCAACACCTTCGAGAGGGCAGCAACCACTGCCGTCTCTGTTCGTAAGACCTGGTTTCCAAGGCTAACTACAAGGATTTTATTGTTGTGAAACATCTCTAGTTCGGCCGGAGACCAGCCTCCTTCGGGACCGATGAACAATGCTACTGGACCAGTGCTTGCTGATGTCGAAAAAGGTTCGCCTTCAAGATGAAAGGTCAGTGCAGAAATGTGGGAAACGGCAACCAATTCAAGTGACTTGGACAAATCAACGATCGTCGTAATCTCTGGAATATTTCCGCGGCCGCTTTGTTCGCTAGCTTCAATAGCTATTTTCTTCAAGCGATATTCATTGAGGTTTTTCTTTTCGCTACGTTCTGCCATGACAGGGATAATATGAGTCACGCCGAGCTCGGTAGCCTTCTCGACAATCCATTCAAAGGTATCTTTTTTTACGATTGCCGCATACAGGTATACCTCACGAGGCGGCATGGAGCGGCTCGCGACTTTTTTCTCCACAGAAAAAGTGACTACTTTTTGGTCACTTTTTTCTGTACCGGAAAGACCCACGCCAGACCTGTTCGAAAATCCGGAGATCACGCATTCGTAGTCGAATCCCGAACCATCAAACAAAATAACCTTGTCCCCTGTCTTCAGCCTGAAAACGCGCGACAACTGGTTTGCCAATTCATCAGAATGAATCGCTAGTTCTTTTGTTGAACCGATACGTTCGGTCACGTAGAAGCGGTGGAGACGCATACTATTTCTTGCCCGAAACAACAGAGTCGATGATGCCATATTTCTTTGCCTCGTCGGCACTCATAAAGAAATCACGATCAACGTCCTTGTCGATCTTGGAAAGCGATTGGCCAGTATTTTTTGCCAACATCTTATTGAGAGTTTCTCGAGTCTTCAAAATATGCTTTGCGCTGATCTCAATATCCGAAGCCTGACCTTCTGCACCACCAAGAGGTTGGTGGATCATGACTTCTGCGTTTGGCAGAGCAACACGTTTTCCTTTAGTGCCTGACGACAAAATCAATGCTGCACCCGATGCCGCAATACCGACACAGACGGTCGAGACATCGTTCTTGATATGGGTCATCGTGTCAATAATAGCCAGAGTCGAGGTTACTGATCCGCCCGGAGAATTGATATAGAGTTGAACTTCTTTTTTTGGATCTTCAGACTGGAGAAAGAGAAGCTGGGCAATGACCAAGTTGGCCATGTGATCATCGATGGGGCCACCCAAAAAGATAATGTTGTCTTTGAGAAGACGTGAGTAAATATCGTATGCACGCTCGCCGAAGCTTGATTTCTCGATAACTGTTGGGATTAACATGGGATTTTGGTTGATTAGTTAGGTTTGTAATATACCCTTTATTGTGAAAAATGTCAAAAACAAGACTCGCGAACCACCCTACCCGATTTTCCAGGCATCCTTGCGTAGCGACGCAATAAGTTATATTATGCAGATGTTACCAACTTTTAAATTAAGACCGCTTTTAAGGAATCTAGTGAAATTCAACTTATGATCAAACCTATACATAGAGCCGTCCAGAGCACGCTATCGGCATCACTTCATACGTTTCTCTCACCCTAATCCACAAAAAGCGGGTCTACACCGCATATGTCACTCAAATTAGTCGCACTCTATCTCTCCATCGCGGGAGTTCTCGGAGTGGCTATTGGTTACTACCTGCGATTGATCATCTCCCTGGGAAAAAAGGGTTCCATGGAACTCGAAATCAAGGAAATGCTCCTTGCGGCCAAAGAAGAGGCCAAGAAGATCACCGCTGACGCAGAGACCAAGGCCACCAGAACGCTCGATGATGTACGAGTAGAAATCAAGGAAAAAGAAGAGAAAACGCGCCAGATCGAAGATCGCCTTATCAAAAAGGAGGATTTGCTCGATAAACGCCAGACCGATATAGACAAGGAGGTTGAAATGATCAAGCAACGCGTGGCTGAAATCAAGGCCATCCGTGAAAAAGCCGACAAACTCGAGCTTGATCGTCTTGCAGCACTCGAAAAAATTGCTCAGCTAAGTGGCCCAGAAGCAAAGGATCAACTCATGAAGATTGTCGAGAAACGCAGTGAAGAGGATTTGCTCGTCCGTATGAACAAACTAGACACCCAAGGAGAAGAAATGCTCGATCGAAAAGCTCGAGATATTCTCGCGGTCTCTATCCAGCGTCTGGCCTCATCAGTCTCACAGGATGTTATGTCCACCATCGTCGAGATCCCGAGTGATGACGTCAAAGGCAAGATTATCGGCAAGGAAGGCCGCAACATCAAGGCCTTTGAGCGTGTTACCGGTGTCGAAGTCATGGTTGACGATACGCCAGGAGCTATTACCATTTCATCATTCGATCCTGTACGTCGCCACACGGCCGCCATCGCCCTTCGTGAACTCATCAAGGATGGCCGCATTCAGCCAGCCAAGATCGAGTCAGTTGTCGACAAAGCAAAGCAGGATATCAACAAAACCATCAAAGAAAAAGGTGAGGCCGCTGCATATGAGTGTGGCGTGCTTGGACTTGATCCTCGTATCCTTCTCATTCTTGGTCGTCTTCATTTCCGTACTAGTTATGGCCAGAATGTCCTCCAGCACTCCATGGAGATGGCTCACATCGCCGGCATGATCGCTGAAGAGCTCGGTGCCAACGTCCAAGTCGCCAAGGCAGGCGCCCTCCTCCATGACCTCGGCAAGGCCCTCGACCATGAGGTCGTCGGCACTCACGTTGAGATCGGCCGCCGCATCCTGCAGAAGTTCGGTGCTCCGGAAGAAGTCATCAAAGCTATGCAGGCTCACCATGAGGAATATCCATACGAAACCGTCGAGTCTCGTATCGTCCAGACCGCAGATGCAATCTCTGGTGCTCGTCCTGGCGCACGCCGCGACAACATCGAGAACTACATCAAACGTCTTGGTGACCTTGAGGCCTTGGCCAACTCATTCCCTGGTATCGAAAAGTCATACGCGCTCCAGGCAGGTCGCGAAATTCGCATCTTTGTTAAGCCAGAAGAGATCGACGATTTGGCTGCAAAAAATCTGGCTCGTGATATCGCTTTGAGGATAGAAAAAGATCTCAAATATCCTGGAGAAATCAAGGTTAATGTTATCAGAGAGACAAGAACCATAGAATTTGCGAGGTAACATCTCCCTCAAAAACACAAAATTGACACTACTTTATCAGTAGTGTCAATTTTTGTTACCCTATTGCCCAAAATATGGCTTACTATATAATTAAACAATGGTTCGAGACTCGATCCGCCGTAGTGCGGCGGGCCGAGACCAATGACGTTTATTAGCATAAGCAAAAACAATATGAATAAAGCAGGAATAGTAGATGCAGTTCATGGCGTACTCGGTGGAACCAAGGTTCAGGCCGAGCAAGCAGTCGAGACGGCTATCAATAGCATCATCGACACACTCAAGAAGGGTGAAGAGGTCTCTATCGCAGGTCTCGGCATCTTCTCAGTAAAACAGCGTGCCGCTCGTGAAGCTCGCAACCCTCGCACTGGTGAGGCCATCAAGGTCCCAGCAATGAAGGTTCCAAAGTTCCGCGCCGCAAAGGCACTCAAGGATGCTGTAAAATAGCTTCTTCCCTCTTGGCACGTGCCTATCGACCACGTTTCGAGAATTAGAACTGTTACACTCTAGCAAAAGACCGCCATAAAGGCGGTTTTTTGTTTTAACGGCCAGGCTCGAGCGTCTCCCAGATATATTGGAAAAATTTTGTCATTAAATCAGAAATTATCTCTGAATCTATAGTTACGGCAAATATATTTCCCTTTTTGAATGAAAAGAACGCCACATACGATCCACAAATATCTATTGTTCCATCAATCGGAA
>CAZRRZ010000029.1:0-8705 GCA_964602725.1 uncultured Candidatus Saccharibacteria bacterium
TCCTTGGCAGTTTCCTCAATCTGCATGGCCTTGAGGCCCTGCAACACCGTCTGCAGATATGCTAAGAAGGAGGTTGGCGAAACGATGATGACTTTGTATTTCGTAGCCGCGCGCTGGATCAAGTTGTCTGTTTCTTCAACGCTGGCACCAATCTTGTTGACCAAAAGATCGTAATAAATCGCTTCATGTGGAATAAACATAAAGGCAAAATCCATGGTCTTCTCTGCTGGTCGAACATACTTGGCAGTCTCTTGAATACGTAGTTTCAAATCATTTACAAAGGCCTTTTCTAGCTTCTCTTTTTCTGCTGGATTCTTTTCTTCGACAAGTTTGTTGTAATTTTCCAACGAAAACTTTGAGTCAATAGGGATGACCTTATCCTTAACAAAAACAGCCGCGTCGACAATTTCTCCATTCTTGAATGGATACTGCATCTGGTACTGTCCTGGCGCCAACACATTCTTGAGGAGCGTTTCGAGATAATATTCACCGAGGATTCCGCGATGTTTCGGATTTTTGAGAATGTCTTGGAGGTTCTGAAGCTGGTCGGCAAAAGAAACCACCTGCTTATTCGTCTCATCGAGCTTGGTCAGACCCTGTGTCACCTCGCGAATAAGCTTGGATGATTCGGATAGCTGAACACGCATCGAATCCTGCATGTTTTTGGACGACTCGTTCATCTTGTGGTCCACCGTCTTGGTCAAATCCCCCACTTTGCGGTCAACAGTACGCGAAACTTCATTCATCTGCTCGAGGATGAGCTTGAGTGCTGTGTCATCTTTTGGCGCCTGCTCCCCCGCCTTTTTGCGCATGAAATAGACCACGATGAAGATATTGGCGAGAATGGCGACGGCGACGAGGATAATGAGGATGGTGGTCATGTTTAAAATCATTTAATTAACCAAATTCTTCGGGTTACCTTGTACAAATCCCTCAATTGCAGAAACCACTAATTCGGGCAGAGTAACCCTAAATGATTCATTCGTCGACGATCCTGCATGCCCAGTAAATACAACATTATCAAGACCTAGAATCGGATGACCTTTTGTAACGCCTCCTACCTGATCTAAACCGGCACCACCTATCTTATTATTTTTTAAAGCCTCATAAAGCGCTTCTGTATCTACTTGTGCAGCTTGGTCTACGTTTATGAGAATCGCCGTGGGCTTCATTAAAGCTAACTCTTTAGTAGATATCAAATTTTTTGTTTCCACACCAGATGTTACATTAATAGATACAACATCAGATCTCTTGAGTAATTCGTCCTTTGATACCATTTCTACGCCGTCCATACTTTTTGCCGTTCTTGTGTGTGCAATAACCTTCATACCAAGACCCAGGGCAAGAGTAGCGACAGTTGAGCCTATTCGACCCAATCCAATAACTCCCATCGTTCTTCCTTTTATATCAAAGCCCCAATACTTACGCTGATGTTCAAGATTCCCCGGATCCGAATCGAATGGATTACTTCTCATATCTCTATCCATAAGTGGAATTTTCCGATTTACTGCAAACATAAGCCCAATCACCATCTCTGCAACAGCTTGTTTTGAGAATCCGGGAGCATTTGCAACCTTAATACCTTTGACCTCTGCGGCTTTGAGATCCACCATGAAATAACCAGTGTGCGGCAAAACAATTAGTTTCAGCTTGTCGGTACTGTTTATGATTCGCGCCGTGAGTGGACACATAAACCCATCTACAATAGCAATATCAGCATCTTTCAATTTCTGAATAGCATCATCATCGTTGGTAGTGTTTCCATGAATAACAACGTCGCCCAATTTCTTGAGTCTTGTTATATGATCATTACTTAGAAAACACTCATTTAAAACCGCTATTTTCATAAACATGATTATAACACTATAATTTTCTCTTTCCTCGTAATTTAACAATCTCAATCGCCTTCAACGCAGCCTCATCAAAATCCACGTCCTTTCTTGCTTCAACCCGTTTGTACTCATCGAAATGTTTGTCAGCTACTTCTTTCATAAGTTCGTGGGAAATGTTGCCCGCGTCATTCAGGATATCTCTATCATTGATAGTCAAGAAACCATGTAATTTTTCTATCCAATCACTCATAGTCATAGGTACTCGTCTCATAGCTTGACCCTCCGCAAAGATCAAGTACTGCTCAACCAGATTATTGAGCTGCAACAGCTCGTGTTCAGTCAAATAATTCTTCGCCACAACGACCTCTTCTTTTGTCGGTTTGGCACCCCGAAAACTAGTAAGACCCAGATTCTTTTTACCGCTATCTATTCTATCGACCACAATCTCCGCCGCAGTGCTTCCGGTGATTGCGTAGTGCACCTTGTTCTGTACTGTTTTGAAGAAAGTAATGCTCCGTTCGTCAGTTGGATCATAATCGATGCTCGTAGCATAAATATCGGTAATTTTTCTGTAAAACCTCTTTTCAGAAGTACGAATATCTGCAATCCGACGAGTCAACTCTTCGAAGTAATCAAATGGCACATCAGGGTTTTTTAATCTCTCATCATCGAGTACAAAACCTTTTACAATATATTCCGAAAGGCGTTCGGTTGCCCATGTGCGGAATGCAGTACCTTGATGCGAATTAACTCTATAGCCTATCGAAATAATCATGTCCAAATTATAGAAATTTACCTTATACTTCTTTCCGTCAGATGCAGTATGCTGGAATTTCCGGCATACTGAATTTTCGATCAATTCACCATCGTTAAATATATTCTGAATATGTTCCGTAATCGTTTTACGGTCCTTTTGAAATAAGTCTGCCAGGTGAGCCTGCGTCAGCCACACCGTATCACCGTCAAAGCGCACATCTAGCTTGATGTTTCCGTTTTTGTCTTTGTATATGACGATTTGTGAATTAGGATGTTCCATGGGATAAGTTTACAAGTTCCTACAAATTCAACAAGGGCCTTATGGTACTCCAAAATAAGAGTATTGCCTTGCTGGGCCATATTTAGTATCATTACCCCATACAGAAATTGTTGCGGACTACCACCCGCAATCGGCCCACAAGACCGAGCGACATGCCTAATCTGTTCAAAGAGTGCCCGCATGCATTACGCATTGCAGGAAACTCGGTGGAACCACGAAGAACTCTGTTCTCCGCCCGAGTATGTACGTGAATTTTCGCGTATATACTCGGGTGTTTTATTTATAAAAATTAATAGCCACATTATTACTTCCATGAACCCAGACCAGCTCGCCCATCTTCGCCATACGCTTGCTCACCTCACTGCCGCAGCGGTGCTTGAACTATTTCCTGAAACAAAACCAACCATCGGTCCTGCCGTCGATAACGGCTTTTACTATGACTTTGAATTCAAGACCCCTATCACCGAAAAAGATCTCAAGGATATAGAAAAGAAGATGCGCAAACTTCTGCCTTCATGGAAAGAAATGTCGGGCAAAGAGGTCTCGGCTGATGAAGCTCGCGCCGCATTCAAAGACAATCAATACAAACTTGAGCTCATTGAAGAGATCATCGCCAAAGGTGAGAAGATCACCCTCTACACCGCTGGCAAATTCACCGACCTCTGTCGTGGTGGCCACAGCGAGAGTCCTGCAAAAGATATTCCGTCTGATTGTTTCAAACTTTCACGTCTAGCTGGCGCCTACTGGAGAGGTGATGAGAAGAATACCCAGCTTACCCGTATTTACGGCCTCGCCTTTCCTACTAAGGAAGAATTGGATGCCTACGAAACCATGATCAAGGAAGCCGAAAAGCGCGATCATCGTAAGCTCGGCAAAGAAATGGCCATATTTGAGTTTGATGATGATGTGGGTCCAGGACTTCCTCTTTGGCTCCCCAATGGTGCAGCAATTATCGAAGAACTAGAGAAATTGGCCAGAGAGACTGAATTCAGAATGAATTACCTTCCAGTACGCACTCCCCACATTGCTAAGGAATCCATGTACTTGAAAAGTGGCCATCTTCCTTATTACGAAGATTCAATGTTTCCACCAATGCAATACGAAGGTGGTAAGTATTACCTCAAAGCCATGAACTGCCCACATCATCATAAAATTTACGCGGCACAACCAAAGAGTTATCGAGATCTTCCATTACGTCTGACTGAATATGGAGCCTGTTATCGTCATGAGAAGTCTGGTGAATTATTCGGCTTGATGCGTGTCCGTTCTATGCAAATGAATGATGCACACATTTATTGTACCGAGGAACAATTTTCAAGTGAATTCAAGGCAGTCAATGATCTGTATACATATTACTTAAAACTTTTTGGCATAGAAAAGTATGTAATGCGATTCTCGACACATGACCCAAAACGACTTGGGCAAAAATATGTTAATGAGCCAGAACTCTGGAAGAAAACAGAGGATATGGTACGTAAAGTGCTCATAGATTCTAAAATTCCATATGTGGAAATCCCGAACGAGGCTGCTTTCTATGGCCCGAAAATAGATGTGCAAGTATGGAGTGTGATTGGACGTGAATTCACTTTGACGACAAACCAAGTTGATTTTGCAGTACCTGGCCGATTCAGTCTTACTTACACTGACAAAGACGGCGGCATCAAAACCCCTCTATGTATCCACCGTGCGCCACTAGGAGTTCACGAACGCTTCATCGGCTTCCTCATCGAACACTACGGCGGCAACTTCCCGCTCTGGCTTTCACCTATCCAAGTCCGCGTCATTCCGGTCATGGAAACTCACTATGATGCTGCACAAAAGATTCATGAGGCTCTGCGCGCTGCCATGATCCGCTCCGAAATAGATCTCTCAAACAACGGTTTTGGCAAAAAGATTCGTAATGCAAAAAATGACCGTGCATTCTACACGATCATTCTGGGAGATAAAGATATTGAAGCTGGAAAAGTTACATTGGAAAGTCGTGACATGGGTCAGATCGGCCAGATGAGTATTGAGGAGGTGGTGAAGAAGATGGTGGAGGAAATTGGAAACCGATCGTAATATTCAAGTAAAAGAAGTGGCCGGTCTGCGTGTGCAAACCGGCCGAGTGGTAAGATTTTTGGAAAGTACTAACAGGTAATGGGTACAGTAATCATCTGTGCGGGACCCCGTTACCTGTAATAAAGCGAAAATTTTCAAAACGACATCTGCTTTATTACTCTACAATTATAGCATACTACACTATACTTGTCAAGTACTTTACGCATATTTTTCCACACCGCCAATATAGCCTTATTTTAAGGCCTATTTTGGAGCATCAAAAAACCGCCCTTCCCTGCGGAAGAGCGGTGTGAATTACTGTGCCTGCATATAGTTTTGCAGCAGGAGCTGGAACGGTTCCGAGGAAGAACGGAGCTCCTCGAAGGTGCCGTCAGCCACGATACTGCCTTTGTCGAACATGATAATCCGATCAAAGTGATGATGCAGGTGCAGCCCGTGAATCGAGATGATGACGGTCTTGTCAGCAAATTCAGTACGAACGTTTTCGTAGATGTGCCTCTCATTGATGCCGTCGACATTACTCGTCGGCTCATCCATGAGCAGGATTGATTTGTCACGCGCAGCGAGAAAGCCGCGCGAGATCGCCATCCGTTGACGCTCACCGATGCTTAGCTGAACACCCTTTTCACCAATGACGGATTCATACTTCTTTGGCATGCGCTCAACACGTTCGCCGAAGCGGCCCATGTGAGCGAATTTATTGACTGTTTCATCGTCATGCTCAACACCAAGCGTGATGTTGT
Source organism: uncultured Candidatus Saccharibacteria bacterium (assembly GCA_964602725.1). Taxonomy (GTDB): domain Bacteria; phylum Patescibacteriota; class Minisyncoccia; order Phycocordibacterales; family PALSA-1337; genus C7867-002. The sequence continues at coordinate 5,673 of CAZRRZ010000029.1, forward strand.
GACGAACCGTCGTCGCAAATACTTCAGTGCCCTGTGGCACCAAGGTAATGGCCTGCTCGATGCCAGAAAACCCGTCAGCAATTGGAACGCCGTCAACAGAGAGCTGGAGCGATGACGGCGCATACAATCCCCGCAGAATTTGCAGGAATGTGGATTTGCCGCTGCCGCTTTCCCCTACCAAGGCGATGCGCTCACCGTGACGAATGGTCAGTGCTACATCATTAAGATGCAACATGCCGATAGCATTCGGGTAGGTGAAGCAAAGGTTTTCAATCTCGATGCGACTCCAATGCGCCGGCAGAACATGATCTGCCAGAGCTGTTTCGCTGAAATTGGTAGCTAATTCTTCAGCGTTTGCAACACGAGCCCGATCGCGGATGATTGAACTGTATTTGCTAGTGAATTGAAAGAATAGTTCTTCGACCTGGCCAAGATACTTGATCAGGATGAATACACTTCCACTCAAGACAACTGCACCCGTGTGCATCTGCTGCAAGAGATAAATCACCAAGACAATGACGGTCATAGAATGACACGAGGCACTGACCAGTGCCCATTTCATTTCCGTAAGGATGCTGGTTCTGTTTGCCAGCGCATAGGGCTCGTCCATTTTGTGCTGAATGGTCTGACAAATCAGACGTTCAACGCGCAAGGTGATGATGGTCGTAATATTGCTTAACGCGTCTGCAATACTTTTGACCACCTCATTTTCTGCGCGATTGAGGAGCTTGTAATTGACGATGATGCGTTTGTCGAAAGCAATCGTTATTGCCATGCTTACGACTAAGAGGAGCATGACAACAATCGCAGACGGCCAGCTGTAGTAGGCCAACATGCTGTAGCTCACGATGAGCTGCACGCCAGCGGATATAATCTGGAACGACTGGGAGGCAAATGAATACTGGCCATCGTGGCCTTTATCAATCTTATCTCCCGTATCACCTGAATGATGATCTGCATGCCAACTCAACGGAAGTGCCATTACGCCGCGCAGCAGGAAGCTTCTAAACTTCGTTGACGCATTGAAGGCGTTGGCCTCCTCGATAACTCGCGCTGGCCCATGGAACATCCAATAGATCACTGACACAAGCATGCCGAGCGCACTAAAGAGCACAATGTGACCGAAATTAGCCCGAGTCACCCCTTCCTGTTGAATCGTATTGAATACGTTTCCAAGAAGGAGCGGCTGTGAGATAAGGGCGATCGCATTACCTATAATGAACAAAGCCCAATAGAGCCGAACATTACGGTGATTTCCCGTGGAGTACTGCCAGGTCTTGCTGAATAGGTAAAGCAGCGGATTACGCTTCTCCCCTTCGGTTACGATCGTATTCATGGAACACCTCGAGGTTGTGGGTTAACGGTGAGAACTGTAAAAGAACTAAAAACGCCGCGTTGTGCGCGGCGTTTCAAATATTCAAGAGGAGAATCTAAATACTTTGAACGCAGCGAATTACGCCCGCATTGAGTGCGGTTGAGTCCATTCCATTTGGCTGGTTAAACATGTATTTCATTGTGTTTTTATACTACATCATCTCGAAGATATGTCAAGAGGTGCTTTTCCCCCAACTGGCATATAAAATTACCACCTCAATATTCCTTCTTTTATACAAAACGGAATGACCTGATTCTCGAGTGACGGCGGCAATTGTGTGCCCTGTTTCTTGTAGTCATGTGCAATAAACCTAAATTCTTCCAATTCGTTATCAATAATTCTCGGCTCCCCTTCGAGTTCGCCTAGGTAAAAAGTGAGATGTACCTGCGCGTCATCAAAAACCGCCTTGTCTGTGACATCTAAAAGTTTGCGGATGATTTTAATCCTACAATCCAATTCTTCTCTGGTCTCACGCTTCAATGTCTCTTCTTCAGTCTCATTCCCTTCCGGCTTACCGCCCAGACTAGTCCAGATATTTTTTCCTTTCTTCCGCACCACTAGGAAGGTGTTATCTGTTATGACGATGGCGGCGATTTTGCGGATAGTAGCCATCAGTTATTTATTTTTTGAATCCATGATTGTAGCGCATTCGCCAACTCTTGTTCGTATCCGTCATATACATGATTTGCATCACCAAGTATGACAGTCTCCACGCGCGAACTCTTCTTCGCTGCCTTAGTTATTCGCTCCATCGTTTCTTCTATTGAAACGGTCAACGCGTCATCCTTTTTACCCATGATCGCACAGATAGGCTGAGATATTTTTCCTATAACAGGTAGCTCATTGGCCGAGTCATGAAAACTAAAGACTTTGGCATTCGAATCATCGCCAAACAAACTGATGTAGGTTTCAGCCGAAAGCGGATATTCATCCCAGACTTTGTTGGTTATAAGCTCTCGCCCTTTTCCCTGCTGTACCAAGGCCGTGGCCTCTGTTATATCGCGCTTGAATAGTTCAGGATGAGACCGGACGAGGCCAAGCATGTTGGAAGGAGATAAAAATATGCACGAATGAACCCTGGTATTGGCTGTTTCGGCGAGATAATAGGCAATTTTGGGGCTGCCAAGGCTATGACCGGAGAGATGTATCTTTGAAAACCCCCAGCCCGAGACGGCATCAATGGCAGCGGAAATATCCAGCACGCAATCCTCGAATTTTTCATAGGCATCACCGATCCTGGCATATGTCTTTTTTCCGTCAACGAACTTGGTCAAGTCCTTGAGAATCTCACAGCCTCTATTGTTAAAAGCAAAAAATGCGACTCCCGAAGCCGTGAGCGTTCCCGCGATCGCATCCAGAAATTTGTTCTCATAAAAATTTCCTGCCATGCCATGGACATGGACCAAAATCTTCTTTGTCGCCACTTCAGGTTCATACAGAAGGCCAACGAGTTCGATACCGTCAGATGTTGTAATGCGATGTAAAGAAGTTTTCATAGATGTGAATTAAATAAACCCTTTCTTTTGATGCTCCCACATATGCTTGAAGAGGCTCTCCGGCTTTTCCAAGAGCTCCTGCGGACTGCCGTCTTCGACAATCCTTCCCTCTTCGAGCACGATGATCCTATCCATCGAGCGGAGCGTCGAGAGTCTGTGCGC
>CAZRRZ010000030.1:0-8424 GCA_964602725.1 uncultured Candidatus Saccharibacteria bacterium
GTGAAGCGTACCCCTTTTAGTAGACACTTTAGAAACCTCTAACCTCTACTTGCCAAAAGATGATTTCTGTATTCAACAGGCGTCATCCTTTTGTGTGTCCACTGCTTTCTTTCGTGGTTGTAGTATCTCATATATTCTTCGATTGCCAAGTGCAGCTCTTCGAATGAATGGCATGACTTGTAATCTAGCTCGTCCTTCATATGACCAAAGAATGATTCGATCGGAGCATTGTCGATGCATTTTCCTTTGCCAGACATGGACTGAATCATCTTCAATTCCTTCACAATTTCGATATATGTCGGGTTGGTGTAATGGAATCCTTGGTCAGAATGGATCATGATATCTTCATATGAATCCAACCTCAGATTTTCGATTGTATTTGTTACTAGGGTCATTTCAAGGTAAAGAGAAAGGTTCCAGGCCACCACTTCACCGCTTGCAATATCCTTGATTACCGACAGGTATGCAAATCCATTTTGAAACGGAATGTAGGTAATATCAGTGCAAAACACTTTAAAAGGAACGGCTTGATGGAACTTTCGCTCTAGCTTGTTGGGGAATATTCTGTGCTCCAGATTCTTCTTCATCATTTGTTTGTATGGGTTTTTCTTTCTCACCTTTGTTTTTAGACCATACTTCCTCATGATTCTCTGTATCTTCTTGTGATTCATCTCTGGAAGCCTCATTTTAATGCTTCTCCAGCCATATTTGCCCTTACCTTTGTCGAACACTTCCTTAATTCGGAGGTAATCAGGGTAGTCTTTGTCGGAATCATCTACATGCTTTAACCACTTGTAATACCCACATCTTGATACTTCTGCCAACTGACAGAGAATATTCACCTCGTCATCTAGTTGTTTGATGAGCTTGTATTTTTGAGACGGCCTGAGTTTCGCTCCGCTCTTTTGGCCCGGAGTTTTGCTAAAAAATCGTTTTCAGCCTGAAGATACCTGATATGAAGTTCAAGTCTCTTGATTTTGTCTTTCTCTGCTTTGAGAGATTTTGTCATTCCATCGTCGTACTGAACTCCTCCTTGATTGTGTAAGCTAGAAAGATTACCTCTACGAACTATTCTTTTCCAATCTCTAATTGTCAATCTAAAGTAATGATCCTTCCATTTACTAACATCGAAACCTGCCTGTTTCCAGATATCTTTTGGACGTATTCCTTTTTCGTACTCTTCGAGAGCGTGTTTCTTAAACTCATATGTGTAATTAACTGACTTAGATGTACAGCTAAAAATACATGGATGCTTTCGGAGCTCCACTAATTCCTCATTTGAAAATGTTGTTCTCATGTTCTTTTGTTAATTACTAGTAATTCTAACAAAAGAAAACTGTAGGCACCTAGTTTCTGTGTCTACTTTTTAGGGTCCATTTCAGTGCCGGGGAGAGGACTCGAACCTCCAAGGATTGCTCCGCGTGGTCCTAAGCCACGTGCGTCTACCAATTTCGCCACCCCGGCAGGGGTAATTATTCACAGTTGAGTGTAGCATATATGTTATACTGTGCGCATGTCAGGGAGTCCTAAAAAGGAGAAAATACTCGTGATTGAAGGTGAGGCCGCTTTTGGTGGCCGCATTGTTGAAGCACTAAAAAAGGAAGGATATATTGCTTCGCTGGCAACAGAAGGCAATGCCGGTCTCAAACTTATTTATGATACCTTGCCGCACTTGATACTTGTCGACTTGGTCTTGCCGGGCATGGATGGCTACCAGATTCTGGAAAAGAAGCATGCTGAACCGTTGCTTACAAAGATTCCCGTTTTTCTCCTTTCAACTCAAGGAGTTCCGATCAATATGGCACGCGTGCCGCAGGGATCGGTCAAAGAATACATTTTGGACCTTCATGCCGATACTCATGAGATCGTGAGACGAGTCAATGGCTTATTCGGCTACCCGATGTCTGACGCATCTTCCGCCGCTCAAGGCAAAAAGAAGAAGATAGTCTGGGTCGAGGATGATAAATTGATCGGCACGATCCTCGGCAAAAAGTTGCTGGCATCCGGATTTGACGTGATGCATGCAAAGAATGGCCAGGAAGCTCTCCAATATTTGTCTGAAAATGTTCCCGACGCTATCATACTCGATCTCCTAATGCCAGGAATGAGTGGTTTTGATATCCTCCAAAAAGTCAAAGCTGATCCACGTCTCAAAAATATTCCCTCGATGATACTTTCGAACCTCAATAAACAGAGCGATATAGAGCGCGCCAAGATCCTTGGGGCGCAAAAATTCTTGGTAAAAGCCGCCGCGTCACTCGATCAGATCGTCGAAGAGGTGAGGGATTTGAGTAAATAAGTTTGCAGATATAGTAAGGGATATAAAAATTCGCCAGCGTAGTGCTGGCGTTGTTGGTGTTGGCATGGGAGAGCTGACTAGCATGCTTTCGCAGTCGTCAGTACTTTGGCCAGAGGGTACTTGTTCATCGCAATGCCGAGGGAAAGAGCTTTGAGGGTTAATTGGGAAGCGTTGTGAACGTCCCACTTTCTCATAATCCGTTCTCGATGAGTTTCAACAGTGCGGACTCCCAGATCAAGTTCCGACGCAATTTCCTTGCTCAACTTACCGTCAGCGATCAGTAATGCAACTTGACGTTGGCGCGGTGTCAGGTTGCCTTGTACTACCGCATCAGTTGGTCCTATGAAACCAGCTACATAGGCTAGCTGTGTCAATAGGGCTATATTAGCCCCAAGTCTCTTGTTGACCTCATCGTGATGAGTTTGAACCGTCCGTTTGCCGATGTCAAGCGATGTGGCAATTTCGCTATTGGTGAAGCCTTTGGCAACCAGTTTGAATACCTCAAATTGCCTGGGAGTCAACCGGTTCTCGATGTGTTTTCGTAGAGCATTCATATATAGATCGTTCTGCAAATCTGGAGATGATACTACCTGATGGAGAGTTATTGTCAAACGGCCAATTTTGTGATACCATCCGCCCATCATGAGTGCAGCACGCAAACACGCACCTGGCCATGGCGAAGAAAAGATCGTCGTCAAAGGTGCGCGCACGCACAACCTCAAAAATATCACTGTCGAGATGCCGAGGAACACCATGATCGCCATTACCGGCCTCTCTGGTTCGGGAAAATCCTCTCTGGCATTTGACACTATCTTTGCCGAAGGTCAGCGTCGCTATGTCGAGTCTCTCTCGGCCTACGCTCGCCAATTTCTCCACAAGATGCAAAAGCCGGATGTTGATGAGATCTCGGGTCTTTCGCCGGCTATTTCTATTGACCAAAAGTCGCGTTCAAACAACCCGCGTTCAACAGTTGCAACCATTACTGAAATCTATGACTACCTGCGTATTTTGTTTGCGCGCGTTGGCAAACCCCATTGTCTGACCTGTGGACGCATTATCCATCGTATTTCACAGGAAGAAATTCTCAATACTATTTTGCAGACGGTTACGACCCGCGCCACACAGGCAAAAAAAGTATATGGCGTGAATATTAGCGACGCCAAGATCCGCGTCTACGCGCCAGTGGTTGTGGGTCGCAAAGGGGAGTACTATCAGATGCTCTATGATCTCCTCGGCAAGGGGTATGACCGTGTCCGTATTGACGGAAAGGTCCAGCGTCTGCGCGATCAGATCATTCTGGAGAAAAACAAGAAGCACGATATCGATGTGTTGGTCGATGAGATTTTTGTGAGCGAATTTAAGGATGCGAAGCAATCAGGTAACGCCCGCGAACGCTTGTCCGAATCCATCGAACGTGCTGTACATGAAGCTGAAGGCCTCATCAAGATCGAGTATCCGTGGGTTGCATCTGATTCCGAGACCAACGAGACGCTCATGTCGGTGAAGTTTATGTGTCCCTATGACGGTTTCTCATATCCTGAGATCGAACCTCGTCTTTTCTCCTTCAACTCACCGTATGGTGCTTGTACCGTCTGTAACGGTCTTGGAACCGAAGGGTTGTTCGCAGAAGAGATCTGCAAAGCCTGTAACGGTGTTCGTCTGCGTGAAGAAGCTCTCCATGTCAAAATCGGTGACAAAAATATCGTTGATACTACTTCGATGTCCATTGAGCACTCAATCGAATATTTTAAGCATATAAAATTGACCGAATCAGAAAAGGAAATTTCCAAGGTTGTTCTCAAGGAAATTCAGGCGCGCCTGTCATTCATGGTTAACGTTGGTATTGAGTATCTGACGCTTGATCGTCGTGCCAATACGCTTTCTGGCGGGGAAGCCCAGCGTATTCGTTTGGCTTCACAGCTTGGCTCTGGACTCGTTGGTGCACTCTATGTATTGGACGAACCAACTATCGGTCTCCATCAGCGCGATAATGATCGCCTGATTGGCACCTTGCTCCGTTTGCGCGACCTCGGCAATACCATTATCGTTGTTGAGCACGATGAGGATACGATGTTTGCTTCTGACTACATTATCGATATTGGACCTGGGGCCGGTGTTCACGGAGGAGAAGTGGTTGTGTCTGGTTATTTGGATGATTTATTGACTGCAAAGAAGAATCCTTCTGGTTCGCTGACGCTGGCGTATTTGCGCGGTGAAGAGAGAGTCGAGATTCCCGCTACTCGTCGCGAGCCAAAAGGTAAGATCATGGTCCGCGGCGGTCATGCGTTCAATATTAAGGATATGAATGTGGATGTACCACTCGGTTGTCTCAATGTGGTAACCGGCGTTTCTGGTTCTGGAAAATCCTCGTTCATGTATGAAATTTTGCACCGCAATTTGTCAGCTCGCCTCGAAATGCGCAGACGTACCAATGAACCCATTAACTGCAAAGAGTTCAAGGGCTCGGAATATGTTGGCCGCGTCATTCTCATAGATCAATCACCGATAGGTCGTACACCTCGCTCAAATCCTGCGACATACACAGGAGCTTGGACACATGTTCGTGATTTGTTCGCGTCAGAACCAGAGTCGCGTGCCCGCGGTTGGGGAGCGGGCAGGTTCTCATTCAACCGTCCAGGCGGACGATGTGAAGCCTGTGAAGGTAATGGGGAAATCGCTGTTGAAATGCACTTTTTACCGACGGTCTACGTGACGTGTGAAGTCTGCAACGGCAAACGCTTTACCAAAGAGACCTTGGAAATAAAATTTCGTAAGAAAAACATACACGAAGTCTTGGAACTGACCATTGAAGAAGCTATTGAATTTTTCAAAGACATCCCCGCAGTTGAAGATCGCCTACAAAGTATGATGGATGTCGGTTTGGGATATGTTCGACTGGGCCAGTCGGCCACGACTCTTTCTGGGGGAGAGGCTCAACGCGTCAAGATTTCATCTGAACTCTATCGCGCGCATCTTCAGAAGACTATTTACTTGCTGGATGAGCCGACGGTTGGTCTTCACTACGAGGATGTGAAAAAACTTATTGATATCCTACAAAAATTGGTGGACAAAGGAAACACGGTGGTGGTTATCGAGCACAACTTGGATCTGGTCAAAAATGCCGACTACGTTATCGATATCGGTCCCGAAGGCGGTGAGCGTGGCGGCAAGGTCGTGGCAAAGGGAACGCCTGAAGATGTGGCTGCCAGCGAGAAAAGCTATACAGGAAAGTATCTAAAAAAGATGTTGAACAAGAAGTAGGAAGTGAGGAAAATGGGTGAAATAAAAATCAGTCGGCGGAACCTCCGTCGGCTGATGCGTTGGGGGCGCCGGCTCATTATTGCCGCGGCGGCCTTTTGGTTAGTTCTCTCCAGACCTTTCGTGCCTCTTGCCCCAGACTGTAGGTTAGTCGCCACAATAGTACGATACTAGTACTTGAGAGTATGGCGATCAAAATGAAGCGCACAAGGTGTTTTTCTGGAATACTGTACCAGGCTCCAATCCAAGCGAAGAACAATAGGACAAAGATGCCGAGGGCTAGCTCGGTAGTTCGAATTTTCATAGGTTAGTGCGTCCAAGCTTCTGAAACTCGGAGAAAACGTTGGAGATGGTCAAGACCTTCTCGGCACCTGCGGCCAGTGATACCTCCGTCGCTTCCTGGGTGAAACTACCGCCGACCACCCAGACGGACACGTGTTGGTTTATGGATTGCGCTAGCCTAATGATTGCGGCGATGTTCTGCTTGCCAATCAGCGAATATTGCATAACTACTAGATCGTAGCGTGTGCCTGCTAGATTGGCAGAAGTCTCCTGGTGGTTGTCCGTACAATCAACCGTATTGCGACCAGCGTCGGTGAGTACGGTTCGGACGGTCCCAAGTACCTGTTTGTCAGTGTGTGCGGCCAGTATTTTCATGAAGTGTTACTATGCTCCTTTAAGATAAAGTTAAACACACCATCAATAAAAAGTCAAGTATATTGCAGCCAGCGAGAAAAGTTATACAGGAAAGTATTTGAAGAAGATGTTGGCGAAGAAATGAAGATTAACTTTTTTGAAAATAGAAAACCGGCCGCTGGGGCGGTCGGCTAGAAAGTCACCGAGATGAAAAATGTGGCTGGTTACTTTAGATCATGGCGAGCCAAGTCGTAGGGGTGAACATCTGAATGATGCTGCGCAGTCTTCATAGTTTTCAATGGTCGAACCAAGGGGGTTTGTACTTAGTTCAAAAATACTGTACTCTTGATTTTATGACCAGTCAAGCACTCAACAAGTTGAAATTACCAGATAATCCGGGCGTTTATACCTTTGTGGATCTGAAGGGTAGACCCCTGTATATTGGTCGTGCCACCTCCTTGCGCGACCGCGTCAAAAGTTATTTCGCCAACGATCTCATAGAAACTCGAGGGCCTCGTATTATTGACATGGTCACCAAAGCAAAGACGTTAACTTGGCAGGAAAGCGATAGCGTTCTTGAAGCAATCATTCTGGAAAGCGTACTGATCAAGCGGTACCAGCCATACTACAACGTGGATGAGCGTGATGATAAAAGTTCACAGTATGTGGTTATTACTGATGAACTGTGGCCGCGAGTATTTCTGGCGCGTGCCCGCGACTTTGACCAAGCGCTGACCGAAAAAACTCTCGGATATCGCGTCAAGCGTTATTTCGGCCCGTACCCTCATGGCGGACTCATCAAAGAAGCTCTCAAGATTCTACGTAAACTTTTTCCATTCAAGGATAAAAAATCTTTTGATGCGCGCCATGATGCTTTTTATCGTGCCTTAGGCCGTTCGCCAAAGGAAGATGATACCAATGCACGTCGTCGTTACGCCAGAACTATTGAATACCTAATTTTATTTTTTGATGGCAAGAAGGATCAGATACGATCACGCATTGAGAAGGACATGAATGCCTTCGCAAAAGCGATGAAATTCGAAGAGGCTCAATATGCTAAAAGGTTACTCTACGCGATTGATCATATTAATGATATTGCTCTTATCAAGGCCTCGAATTCGACTATAAATTCATCACAGGCCGGCTCAAAAGAGTTCCGCATCGAAGCGTACGATGTTGCTCATTTGTCGGGGACTAATGTTGTCGGGGCAATGACGGTGTTGGTAAATGGGGAACTGGCGCCGTCCCAGTATCGTAAGTTCAAGATTTCAAAACAGGTAAATAATGATATCGGTGGTCTTGTGGAAATACTTTCACGCAGGCTTAACCATTCCGAATGGACATATCCGGATCTTATTCTTGTTGATGGTAATGAGACACATCGCACACATACCGAAGCAGTCCTCAAAGTGCGTCGCATTTCCATTCCAGTTATCGCGGTCACAAAAGATGAACGACACAAAGCAGCACGGCTGATCGGTAATCCTGATATCATCGCAACATATGGCAAAAAGATTGTTGCGCTCAATGCCGAAGCGCATCGGTTTGCTATTTCATATCACCGGCAACGTCGCTCGATGAGATAGTTGATCAGTTGCCGTCAACTTCTTTTCATGTTATTTTATAGTCCGGTCCTTGTTCCGACATCTCAAAAAAGATCCAGGCCAAAACATCCACAAGGATTCCCGCCTTGGCCATCCGTTATTCGATTGGCATGAGTCCACCCCGTCTTGATGGCGGGTACAGAACAACCTCATGTCTTGTTGGAACACATGATCGATTGGCTAACGACACGTCCTCCCTCCGTCGTTAGCCATTTTTTGTACTCCTATTGGAATATCAGTTTTCGTTCTATAATATAATAATGCATAAACCTCGCATTGGCGTCCTTCGTGGCGGTCCTAGCAATGAATATGATGTCTCGCTCAACTCCGGTGCGGCGGTGCTTTCGGCATTGCGCAACAGGCTCGAGCATTTGTATCAGGCGCGTGATATTTTAATTGATAAAAAAGGTGCTTGGCATCTCGATGGGGTTGAGTTTGCTCCTGAAGATATCGCTTCAAAGATTGATGTGGCGTTCAATGCGCTCCATGGTTCATATGGTGAAGATGGTAAAATCCAGGCATTTCTTGAAGCTCACCGGATGCCGTTTACCGGCTCGGGTTCTTTGGCTTCAGCGGTCGGTATGAATAAGATCCTTTCAAAAAAGGTATTTGAGCATCATGGCATCA
>CAZRRZ010000031.1:0-8183 GCA_964602725.1 uncultured Candidatus Saccharibacteria bacterium
TCTAGAATTGTTTTATACAGCGCGGAAATAATCATCGTGCACATATTTTATATGAGCCATACGTACAAGACACGTTCCAGAACAGTTCATAACCTGTGGAGTACAAAGGACACAAGGCTTTGCAGAACAAGCTTTTCACTGTAAACTTACTCTATGGGCTTTTTTTCCTCACTCTTCAAAAAAGAAGCAAGCGTCTTGGGCGTGGACATAGGCTCCTCGGCCATAAAAGTAGTGCAGATAAAAAAGAAACGTGGCCGTGCCGTACTTGAAACATATGGGGAACTTGCACTTGGTCCGTATGCTGGAATAGAAGTCGGCCGTGCCGCGAGCGTTCCTTCTGACAAGGTCATCGAGGCGATACGGGATATTTTGAAAGAATCAAAAACGACCACTGGCCTGTGTGGAGTAGCGTTGCCACTTTCTTCAAGCCTCATTTCATTCATTTCCATACCACCAGTTCCCGACAAACAGATGGCGGAAGTCATCTCCATTGAAGCTCGCAAATACATTCCAGTTCCTTTGAACGAAGTTTTGCTCGATTGGTCTATCATTCCAAAAGAAGACGCTTATGTAAATGAAGAAGAATCGGTCAAGCCGGAAAAACAGGGAAGCGATGTGTTAGTGGTCGCCATTCATAATCAATACATCAGCGATTACCAGAACATTATGGCTGGCAGCGGGCTTGCGCCGAGTTTCTATGAAATTGAAATTTTCAGTTCAATCCGTGCCGTCGTGGATCAGGGAGTGAGCACGGTGATGATCGTCGACATGGGTGCACGCTCAACCAAGCTCTATATCGTCGAACGTGGCATCTTGCGCGCCTCGCACATTATCAACAAAGGCTCGCAGGATATCACTCTGGCCCTTTCGAAGTCCATGAGCATTACGGTGAACGAAGCTGAAAGCATGAAGCGAAGATATGGACTCAAAGGCGGTCCGGAATATCGCGAGCTCACAGAAATCATTACGGTCAACCTGGATTACATCTTCTATGAAGCCAATGCGTCACTCCTCAACTATCAGAAAAAATTCGCCAAGAATGTAAGCAAGGTGATACTTACTGGCGGGGGAGTTTTACTAAAAGGATTTACCGATTTGGCCAAGATTAGTTTCCAGACGAATGTCGTATATGCCGATCCGTTCGGTAAGCTCGAAACCCCGGCATTTCTGGCGGAAGAATTCGCCCAAGCGGGACCTGAATTTGCCGTTGCTATTGGCGTTGCGTTGAGGCGATTGTCCGAATTGGAGTGAGTAGCTCCGCGTTTTTTACTTATACACAGTCTATTGATCTGCAATTCCTGCTATAATTGAAGCGAACATTATGGAGACCAAATTCCAAACCTCGTTTATACCAAAAAGGCCCATGGTTCCCGTAAGCGGACTTACCGTTGCCGGGCCTCGCCGAACCACGAGCTATTTTATGATGGCGGCGGTATTCCTGTTCATCATATCCATCGCTGCTGCTGGCGGTATGTACTTCTGGAAATCATATCTTGAATCGGCGCAGTCAGCGTACAAGGAACAGCTTACTCAACGCGAAAAACAATTCAACCCAAACCTCATCGAAGATCTCAAGCGCCAAAATGTCAAAATCGATCTTGGGAAGCAGCTACTTGTCAACCATGTAGCCACCTCTCAAATTTTCGATATTGTTCAAAGGCTGACCATCGAAAGCGTCCGTTTTGTGAATATGGATTTGACAGTCAACTCGACAGGGGGCGACAGTGTCAATGTAAGCATGAAAGGCTATGGTACGAGCTTGAGTGCGGTCGCGTTTCAATCCGATGTTCTCGGTCAACTTGAGAAATATGGCCTGCGCAGCGTGGTGAAAAACCCGATACTGTCCGACCCGTCACTCGATAATAACGGACTTGTTTCCTTTAGCTTTACCGCGACGATTGATCCGAAATATCTGACCTACGAAAAGAGTCTGATTGGTTCGAGTGATGCTGGGCAAAATGCCTCATCAACCCCATAATATATCCGTATGAATCGAAACATTACCGCAATAATACTCATAGTTCTGGCCATTGGTATCTACATGACGTTTACCAAAGCAAAACTTGCAGAAGTCAACGAGGTCCGCACAATCAATGAGCAGTATCTTTCGGCCATCTCCAACGCGGACCAACTCATCAAAGTCCGTGACACCGTCTTGAATGAGTACAAAGCACTTTCCGAAACAGACCGAGTCCGTCTCGATAAGATGCTTCCAAATACGGTTGACAACATTCGTCTTATCATTGACCTGAATAGCGTGGCCCTCCGACATGGATTTTCATTGCGCAATATTAAAGCCGCAGCAAACGGCGTCGTACAAAGCGCCGCGCCTGCGCCGGCGCCGCAAGATGTTGGTCGCAGTAGTGCGGGAGGTATATCGTCTATACCCACGCCGACGTTGGATACCGTCAGTGTTTCGTTCAACGTGAGCGCGCCCTATCAGCAATTTATTGACTTACTTCGAGAGCTTGAGGCAAACCTACGTGTCATGGACGTGACTCACTTGAGCGTGTCAGCCGGATCGACGCCGGGCGTGTACGATTTTGGAGTCGACCTCAAAACATATTGGCTTCGCCAGCAATAATTCATCCTCATGAAACCTCAATCAAGTTCAAAAAAAACCATCATTGCCGTAGTCATCGCAGTTATCGTACTTGCGCTAGTCTACTTCTATTTTTCAGCAGGGGAGCCGGATACCGAAATATCTGCATTGCAGACGCAAGCCGCAAACGTTGATGGTACGCGCGTACTGAGTCTTTTGAACCAGATCAAATCGTTGCATATCGATACGAAAATCTTTGAGAGCTCCGCATACCGGTCGCTCGTAGATTATTCGGTCGAAATTCCGGAAACTCCAGTCGGCCGTCCCAATCCGTTTGCTCCATTGCCAGGAGTCCCCGTCACGCCAACAGGAGCTAATCCTACCCGATAGTTGGGTAGCCTTACATATCGTATGTCCGTTCTCGACATTCTTCTACAAAATAAACTCATAACCAAGGATGATATCCGCGAAATACGCACGCAAACCGGAGCGGGAGCTTCGTTGGATGACGCCTTGATCACCAGGGGTGTGAAGCCTGATGATATTATTGCTGCCAGGGGTGAATTTCTCAATATTCCGGTACGTGCCGTAACTGAAGCTTCAGTTCCATTTGAGGTCCTTGAATATATTCCCGAGGAATCGGCGGCCCACTATCGCTTTGCCCCTATTGCTGTTCGTGACGGAACCCTCGAAGTCGGTGTTGTTGATCCAGATAACATGGAAGCTCGCGATGCACTCAACTTTCTGGCCGCCAAAAAGAATATTCCCTATAAGATATTCTTGATCACCATCGATGACTTTCAGCGCATCATGGAGATGTACAAAGGTATTACCGGCGAGGTGTCAAAGGCGCTTTCGGAACTCGAGACGGAGCTGTCGGTTGATACTAGTGATGCCATAAAAAAGGAGGACCTCAATGCGCAAAATCAGCAAAAGCATGGTGAAAAATCTGGGGAAGAGACCCTTATTATCGAAGATGCTCCTGTGGTCAAGATTGTGGCGACTATTGTACGCTACGCAGTGGAAGGGGAGGCGTCAGATGTGCACATAGAGCACATGCGCGACCGTATCCGTGTCCGTTTCCGTGTCGACGGAATTCTCAATACATCGCTCATCCTGCCTCCACAGGTTCACTCGGCTGTCGTAGCCCGCATCAAAGTGCTGTCGAATATGCGTCTCGACGAAAAGCGCAAGCCTCAAGACGGACGCTTTTCGGCACGCATCGATGGTCGCAAGATTGATTTTCGTGTATCCACGTTCCCTTCGTATTATGGAGAAAAGGTTGAAATGCGTATTTTGGATCAGGCCAAAGGCGTGCGTCCGCTCGATGAGCTCGGAATGTCTCCGAAAAATTTGACCATGCTGAGGGATGCCATCAACAAACCCTATGGCATGATTCTCATCACCGGTCCTACAGGTTCGGGAAAATCAACAACGCTCTATTCGGTGCTCAATGAAGTGGATCGGGAAAGCTATAACGTTTTGTCCTTGGAAGACCCAGTCGAATATCAGATGGAAGGCGTCAGTCAATCGCAGGTCCGACCAGAAATTGGCTATGACTTTGCATCTGGCTTGCGTACCACATTGCGTCAGGACCCCGATATTATCATGGTGGGTGAGATCCGTGACAAGGAAACGGCTCAGCTTGCTGTCCAAGCAGCGCTGACTGGCCACTTGGTATTCTCGACATTGCACACCAACAACTCTGCAGGTGTCATTCCTCGTCTTATTGATATGGGCGTCGACCCATACCTCATTGCTCCTACCCTGATTTTGGCTGTGGCGCAGCGTTTGGTGGGTGTACTTCCAAAGGGTGCGGGGGAGTCTATACCAGTCGATGGTAGTCTCAAGGCCATGATAGATAGGGAGTTTTCAGATTTGCCTGCAGAGTTCAAAAAGGAGGTTCCATTTTCAGATTCGGTTCGAAAGATCAAAACATCCCCCGAATTGCCGAAAGGTACCCGTGGGCGCATGGCGGTGGTGGAAATGTTCGCTATGGATAAGGACATCGAACAGGCCATTCTCAAAAATCCAACTGAAGCCGAGGTTCGTCGCATTACTCGTTCAAAAGGTATGATCACTTTGCGCGAAGATGCACTCATCAAGGCATTTAGACAAGAGATACCTATAGAGGAGGTGAACAAGTTGTAGTATAATACAGCCATGGCTGAACAACCTTCTTCAAACAAAAAAATATTGCTCGTTGATGATGACAAATTTCTGCTTGATATGTACGCGATCAAGTTTTCAAAGGCAGGATATGAAGTAAAGACTGCAGACTCTACTGACGGGGGACTCAAGCTAGTGCATGATGGATATATCCCGAGCGTGATGCTTGCAGATATCGTTATGCCAGGTATGGATGGCCTCGATCTGGTGGCAGCTATTCGCAAAGAGCACCTTGCTCCGGATTGCGTCATTATCATGCTTACCAACCAAGGGTCATCTGATGATATCTCGCGCGCCAAAAAACTCGGTGTCGATGGCTATATTGTGAAGGCCACAACTATCCCTTCCGAGGTACTAGCCGAAGTCGAGCGCATCTGTAATAGTAAAAAATAATTCACATGGACTATAAAAAAGAGATAGAAGAGCTTGTAGATTTGATCCTAAAAGAAGATGCTTCAGACTTGCACCTTTCCTCAGGGCGACCACCGATCATCCGCGTTTCAGGAGGACTCATCCCGCTCGTCAAGAAGCCCGTCCTTACTGATGTTGATATGAAAGGCTTTACCCGTGCGCTTATTGGCCCCTCAAACTTGGAGTTGCTCGAAGGTACCAAAGATGTTGATTTTTCATATAGTCTGGCTCATGCCCGCTTCCGTGGCAATGCGTATTATCACCAAGGGGTTTTGTCGATCGCATTGCGCCTTATCCCAAAAGCCATTCGTACGCTTTCCGAACTCAATCTTCCTCCGATCCTCGAATCATTTACTCGCAAGCCACAAGGATTTTTCTTGGTGGTCGGTCCGATCGGACAGGGCAAGACCACGACCTTGGCGACGTTGATCGAGATGATCAACCAGACTCGTACCGAGCATATTCTGACTATTGAAGACCCCATAGAATATTTGTTTGAGTCAAAGAAATCCATCATTGATCAGCGCGAGGTACGCTTTGACACGCCGGACTTCACCAGTGCCCTCACCGCCATGTTCCGCCAGGATATTGATGTATGTATGGTAGGTGAAATGCGTGATATTAACACCATTGCAACGGCCGTGACGGCCGCAGAGACTGGTCACCTCATTTTCTCCACGCTCCACACCAACAACGCGGCGCAGACGATAAACCGCATTATTGACTCGTTCCCTTCGGGACAGCAGGACCAGATCCGCATCCAGCTGGCAGGATCCCTTTCGGGTATATTCTCCCAGCGCCTTGTTCCGCGCATTTCTGGAGGCCTTATCCCTGCATATGAGTTGCTCATCAACAACAACGCCGTCGCCAACCTCATCCGCGAAAAGCGCATCCATGAGCTCAACTCTGTAGTGGAGACTAGTTCGCAAGAGGGTATGATCGATATGAACCGATCACTTTCGGAACTTGTTCGTTCGGGTGAGATCAGCGTTGAAAGCGCCTACAACAACTCGCTTAACCCAAAGACGCTCGAGCGCATGATATAATAATATTCCTATGCTCTTCAACTACGAAGCCGTTGACGCAACTGGTGCGCAAAAAAATGGTTCCATCGACGCGGTCAATGTCGACATAGCGATTTCTTCGCTCCAGCGAAGAGGTTTGATCCTGACGACTATCAAAGGCGCTGATGCGAGTTCGTCATCCTCTCTGTTTTCAAAAAATATTTCATTCTTTGATCGAGTTTCCACCAAGGACGTCGTCATCCTGTCCCGCCAGCTCTCGACGCTCTTCGAGGCGCAGGTTTCCGCCCTGCGCATCTTCCGCCTACTCGGCTCAGAGGCCGAAAACCATGTGTTGGGGTCAAAACTGACCACTATCGCCGACGACCTGCAGAGCGGAAGCTCTATTTCAGGTGCGCTGTCAAAACATCCCAAGATATTCTCTGATTTTTATATCAGCATGGTCAAAGCGGGTGAAGAGTCAGGAAAACTTGACGAAACTTTTCAGTATTTGGCTGATTATCTCGATCGTTCATACGAGTTGACCTCAAAAGTCAAAGGAGCGCTTATATACCCGGCGTTTGTGGTTGTGACGTTCCTCACAGTTATGATCCTGATGTTTACTATGGTTATACCGAAGATTAGCGGTATTTTGGTTGAATCAGGCGCCGAAATCCCTTCATATACAAAGATCGTCCTGGGCATCAGCAATTTCCTTGTCTCTTACGGATTTATCGTGCTCGGAGTGGCCATCATTATTGGTTTTTTTGTCGTCCGCTATATACGCACACCCGTTGGTAGGGAGGCGTTCGATAGGTTCAAACTACACATTCCCTACATTAGCTCGCTGTACCGCAAGCTCTATTTGTCTCGCTTGGCGGATAATATGACGACTATGCTCCTCTCTGGCATTCCCATGGTTCGCTCCATCGAGCTCACATCAAATGTCATCAACAACAAAGTCTATCAAAACCTTCTCGAAGGGGCGGTAGATGCCGTAAAAGGCGGCAAAACTCTCTCGGAGTCCCTTTCCGGAGATCCAGAAGCAATCCCTGGCATCATGATCCAGATGATGAAAGTCGGTGAGGAATCGGGAGAACTTGGTAATATATTGAAGACAGTGGCCAAATTCTACAGTCGCGAGGTGACTACGGCCGTTGATTCCCTCGTTTCTCTTATCGAACCACTCATGATTGTTGTTCTTGGTGGAGGTGTGGCAGTCCTCTTGTTCTCAGTTCTAGTTCCTATCTATAATATCGCCTCGGCTCAATAATAGGGTGTATTCTTATCCACAGCCTTGTCGAACTATGCTCTCCTAAGGGGGTGCTATAATGTATACGTTAAACCTTTATATTGATTAATGAGGTTTTATATAATTATTAATTATTAGTCGTAACTTTATACTATGAAAAAGTACACAAGAGGTTTCACTCTTATCGAATTGCTCGTAGTCATCGCTATTATTGGTATCTTGTCGAGTGTTGTGTTGGTTTCTCTTAACTCTGCTAGAAATAAAGGTAAGGATGCGAGGATTCAGTCTGAGGTTGCTCAAATTCGAGTAGCGCTTGAGTCTGGATATAGTGGTGCAGCATATCCTGAGTTGGTAAGTAGTACAGCGGGAAATAGGTTTGCCGCTATCCCTGCTGGTGCAGCAGGTACAACTGGTGGTAATATTGGAACTTTGATTTCTGATATTGGAACTCAAATCGGCACATTGGTTTATGGTGCTGACGCTGCGGGAGCAGGAGTCGCGAGTGGTAATGTCGTCATTACAAAAAATGGAGTAAGCCCTGGAACTGGGTATGCTATTTACGCAAAACTACCTTCAGGTGGTGTTACTTGTATTGATTCAAATGGAGGCACAAAGCAAAACACAGCTGTCTTTCCTGCTACAACACAGCCGGCGAGTGATGCAGTTGCTACGAATTGTCAGTAAGTTTATTATTGTTCTGTCTCCCCACCCGCCTCTCGGCGGGTGGTTTGTGTATGAGCTTTTTTAGAATCGGTTATTTTGCTTGGTGGTGGAAATTTTGTTTCCTCAAGGCTTGGAATTTCAAGAC
>CAZRRZ010000032.1:0-2354 GCA_964602725.1 uncultured Candidatus Saccharibacteria bacterium
AGAATTTCTTGTTATTACAAAAGAAATGGCCGGCCATGAAGCTTATTTCACTGGATACCAACTATCGCTCACATCAAAGTATTCTTGACGCCAGTTTTGGCATGATCGAGAAGAACTATGAAGAGGGCGAGCATGCTGATTTGCGCATTAAATTAAAATCAGGGAGCGACGATGAAGTCCGCCCTGTAGACATTGTCGTTGGAGAAAATGTATCGGCTATCGAATTGCATTTGGTCAAGGAATTACAAGCCATGACGGAACGTGAGCCACAGGCCACAGCGGCCATCATTGTTAGGCGCAATAGGGATCTTGATCGAGTTATTCGCTTACTTGAATCACATCATATTCCCGTTTCCTCAGCTCGGAGCGTCGACATCTTTAGTCATCCTGTGGGACGTCTATTTTTCAATCTGATTGAATACCTCACCGATTCTTCAAAAGTAGATGCTCTGGCTCGTACGGTTATCGCCGGCATGTGGGGCATTCCTTTTGAAAAAGGTACGGAAGTAGTCCGAGCACTGAGGAGTGGTCAACCAACCGAGATTCCAAGCTTGCTCAAAATCCAACGGTCTATGCTTAATGATGGAGCAATCGGTTTTATCATTCATGCTGCGGAAGAGTCTGGCTTTACTGCACTGGTTGCTCGAAACCCCTCGTATGTTCACGTCTGGCGAGGCATTGTTGCGCTGGCGGAGTCGTTGACCCGTGAAGGTGATCTGCGTGACCCTGCCGAACTTATCAACAATATGCTGGCTTATCGTATTTCTGCAGAAACTCGGACGGTGAAAGTTTCTGTCGGTGCTCCGGATGTCCCAATCCAAGCATTGACTGCGCACGGAAGTAAGGGTCTAGAATTTGACTATGTCTTTATTCCGTACGCCACCGAAGAGTCATGGATTGGTAGACCCAAGGGAGCATCATTTATCCTACCAAAAAAGAGAACGGCTGATAGTGACATCCGTGATGTGCGACGCTTATTCTACGTTGCTCTGACGCGTGGTCGCAAGCACGTGACAGTACTGACCGCACACGAAGAATCAGATGGAAAAATGCTCGAGCCACTCCGATTTATTGGTGAACTCGATGAAAAGCACGTGGAGTATATCGAGTTGCCACGGGCAGGGGTGGATGAAGTTCATGTGACTAGTGGAAATAGTGTTGCGGATGAAGCTGGCGCTATTGGGGCGAAACTTATCGATATCACCAAGCATGCATTGCTTACAAAAGGTTTATCAGTGACTGCACTCAACCATTTTCTTGAATGCCCGAATACATTTCTCTATCAAAGCATCCTGAAACTCCCTCAAGCGCCATCTGTGCCTGCAGAGAAGGGAACGGCCATGCACGCGGCATTCGATAGTGTCTGGAATTCAAAAAAGAAAACAGTCGGAGAGATTGAAGCACTCCTCATTGAAAAGATTGGTGAATATTTCGAAGGCTCATTCCTGCCCATCACCGAAAAAGCATCAGCCAAGAAAGAATTACTAGCAGATGTTGCTGCAGTGGCAAAGGCACTGGAATCTCACTTTGCACAGCCGGATACTTCAGCCGTATTCACCGAGTCGTGGGTAGAAACTGAATTTATCGGAACATATAACAGTGCAAACATTCGCATTCCTTTGCACGGAAAATTGGATGCCATTGTTGATACGGGAAGTATTGTAAATGTTTTTGACTACAAGACTCGCCAGGCCATGTCAGTGAACGCCATCAAAGGAGAAACTAAAACTAATTCCACAGGTAACTATTTCCGTCAGCTCATTTTTTATAAACTACTCTTAAGTAATGATCCTCGCTGGCGTTCACGACAGATCGTGCCTGCGTTGGTGTTTGTTTCACCAGATGAAAAAGGGAGGTGTCCTACGGTGACCTTACCGATTGAGCAATCTGATATTGATCGGGTTAAAAAGGAGATTCAAGCACTTGTCGATAGCGTCTGGACTGGGGAAATTGCGCAGGCGAAATGCGATGATATGAAATGTGAGTGGTGTGGGGTGAGGGGAGTTTAGGAAAAACAAAAATCCCCATAAGGCTACAGATATTAGTAAGGTGCTAGACAAAAAGGTGGTGTTTAGAGGAGAGAAATTTTGAAAATCACTCACACCACTTCATTATCTAATCCTATACTATATCCATAGCCCCATGGGGACTGTGTTTGACGTGTAACTTTATGAACTAACCATCTTCCCGCAAGCGCGAGAATAGATAATGATGAGCTCAATAAAGTAGTGAACGCCGCAACGTTCACTGTTGACCCTGAAACTTTTAACACTTTGCGGAGTGCGATCACGGTTTGGATAAAACCGGGCAAAATTATAACTTCAGGTCTCCGAAAAAATCGGCGAGTGAAGTTC
>CAZRRZ010000032.1:2364-2639 GCA_964602725.1 uncultured Candidatus Saccharibacteria bacterium
GAGGAGAAGGAGCGAGCGGTTGCTGTTTGACTGCAGAAGTCTCGGAGAGTTTGATCTGCTGAAGCTCGTACTTGTGCTCCAGCCAGAAGATTGCCCCTTCAAGCACTTTGTCAACAGCATTCGCCTGATGAAAGGAGAGGAATTGCCGGCCCTTCTCTCCAGTGCAGATTGCCGCTAAGGCATCCTGTTTGCGAGCTCGGCCGTATGGCGCAGCGTATTCAGTCGAGAGCCGATGATGGGCGTGGTTGGCGCCAACCGATTTGACAAGCTCTTCC
>CAZRRZ010000032.1:2649-8037 GCA_964602725.1 uncultured Candidatus Saccharibacteria bacterium
TGTCAGCTGCCCTTTTTTCTTCGGCAACTTCCGCCAATGCCTTTGCCGTCAGAACATTGGTTTCAGCTGTCCACTTCTGGAGCTGGTCGAGTTTGTCCGGTAGGTAGGAGTAAGACCGCTCATAGAGTGCATTCCGGATACCCGAGTCTTTCCCAAATGATTGGTAGACTCCATAGATATCCTTGATGCGCTCCTTGGCTGTCTGGGCCTCCTTTCGTGCCGCTTCCAGCATCTTGCCTTCAGCGACTTCTTTACGAAGCACGATGAGCTTTTCGACTGACTTGGTACACTCTGTTTCGGCCTCTAACCTGCTCTGGAACCACTTGCCTTCGAAATGAGGATCGTCATTCGAGTATCGGTAGCTCTTCACTACTGCGATACCGAAGGCCGTGAGAGCTGACGCCGTGACTATGCAGGTACCGTATTGCGCCTCAACTATTGGCGCTACTTCGGAACCTTCAGTGTTCGGGTCCGGTAGAGTGATTGCTGGCCTTACGGTCCAACTTTCCCACTTTTTCCGGTTCAGGTGATTTCTTACCCTCTCTTTCAACTTGGGAATATCGCCATCGTTTATGCTCGGGTAACACCCAAGCGAAACAACAACTTGCCGGCCACCAGGAAGAAGAACTCCTTCATCCGGCAATAGTCGCCATAGGCCATCGGGATTGATATCCGACCCGATGAAAACCAGTGGCTGACCACTCTTCTCGTAGTTGACCTTCAAGGTCTGCCCACAGACTTGGACCACTAGAGGATTTTCCCGTTCAACACGGGCGACCTCCGAGTAGTCGAGACTTGGGAGCATCAAGCTTCCGGCATCTCTGACTTCCGCCTGCCGTCTTGCACCCTTCAGGCACTCGACGACAAACGCAAGCATTTCCGCATGGGTATAGACCTTGAACAGGTTCGACCCCGCTCGCTGATTTAAGTCGCGAGCTTTGTTCTGCTGTCTCTTGTTGACAGCAATTACTTCACTGATATTCATAGATCTCCTTTTTGTTAATGATCTGCAAGCTCATCACAAACTTACCCCGAGGTAAGCTGTGTCGAGCTTGATAAATCGGACGAGCTCACAAACTCGTCCATTAACCGTACTACGTGCATATTGCGAGGTATGCAGTGAATTTTTGCTCGGAGCTCACACTCCGACTAGAATAACTAGACCATTTGTCCAGCAAGCCACTCAGCAAAGAGCCGAGCGGCCTCCGGGTGTTCCGGGGTCGCCTCCCGCATTTCGCCTACCTTCTGGTTGTTGAATAAAGTCCGACTGGTGGACATACAACAATCTGATGCTGGGTCGTAGGAGGGATCAATCCCACTTTCAATTTTGACCAACTGCGGCGCAATCTCCACCAGCCACGCCGGATCAATCTTCGTGGCCATTCGCACGAGCCGCAAGGTCATCTTGCCGCGTCGAGTCGTGATCTCGAGGTCAAACGGCAATCCGACGATCCAGTCGGTAGCTCTGACCACTGATTCCCGAGCCAACTGACGTTCACCACCGCCATTCACCCAACTACCGTACTGATAGCGGTAGAGATGATCCACCATTCCGGCACAAATGGCTTTCAGGATATGCTCCCGATTGCCTGTCGACCAGAACGAACGGACTTTACCGATGAGAGAATCCGCAAGATGCCGGCGTTTATCCTTGGCTTGAAAAAAGGCTTTGGCGAAAATACCTTTCTCTTGCATCTTGTCCCGCCGCATGTTTTCCGCGGCTCGCCATACAGCAAGCTGGGCCATGAGATCGGATGACTGTTCACCACCGATCAGTTTTCGCCATTCCGGTACCTCGTACTGACTCTTCGCTCGGGCAGTGATTTCTCCTTGCTCCAAAATGGCGGCAATAGTGAGAACATCATCCACAACCCCGAACCGATCAGCTTCCACCACCATTCGTGCGAACTGCACAGACAGAGGGAGACGAGAGACCTGATGTCCGATCGGGGTGACCTCACCCTTCTCGTCCATGCAACCGAGCGCCTTGAGTGCGCGCTTGGCATCATGGATCTCTTTTTTGTCGGGCTGATGGAAGAACTCTAGTTCCTCCATGTCAAACCCAGCTTCTGCCAGACGCAGAACCGTCTGATCGAGCCGGGTTCGGAGGATCTCCGCCTTAGGGAATTCTTCCCGATCGGCACTGGGGTGCCAGTCAAGATAAATCCCGGGCTTACAGCGTCCAGCTCTGCCTTTGCGTTGCCGGCTATCGGCGTTGGAAATGGGTTTCAGATAGAGTCCTTCGACCCCGTCCACCACCTCCGTACGCCGTTCCAGGCCGCTGTCCACCACCGCGTCGATATCGTCGATGGTGACGCTTGTCTGCGCCACGTTTGTTGACACTACGCATTTTGGCCGTGAATACCGTCGGAATGCCCGGCCTTGTTCTGCCGGCTCCAAGTCGCCGTGAAGAGGGACAATTTCTGCGGAAACACCGGACTGACGAATCAGTTCGCATGCCTCCGTGATTTCCCGCTTGCCTGGCTGGAAGACAAGGACGTTACGTCCCTGTCGGAGAAGCTCGATGGCTTCGCCGGAAATGTCTTTGCCCGAAGGCAACCTTTCTTCCACAGGGAATTGCCGTCCCGGAACGGTGATGATTGGCGCACCGCCAAAAAACTCCGAGAGCTTTCCAGCTTCAATGGTGGCGCTCATGAGCACCACTTTGAACTTCGCACCGAGGTCGATGGAGTGCTTGACCCAGCCGACGAGGACCTCCAAATTGAGGTTCCACTCGTGGACTTCGTCCAATACGAGAACCTCGTGTCGTCCGACCCTCATGAGCTCGCGAACCATCGCGAGTCCATCGGTGCAAAACAGACATCGTGTTTCCACGCTGTCCTGCCTTTCGTGGGCCGTGCGATAGCCGACCTCGCCGCCGAACTCACAACCGTATTCCTCGGCAACCCGCGCGGACACTGTGCGCGCCGCAAGCCGCCGTGGCTCGGTTACCACCATGGTGTAGCCCTCCTCCAAAAGGAATTGGGGAACCTGGGTGGATTTACCGGCGCCGGTCTCGGCGGTGATGATCGTGACAGAATTGTCACGCACCGTCGTTACGATCTGCTCCCTGAAGGAGAAGATCGGTAATTCGTTATTCATTGAACTCTCCTCGAAACAGTTAACCTAGCATCTCTGCCTGGTTGCCTCCTGCTTCGGCGCGGTTTCTCTTCCCGCACTTCTCCTGTGTCTTTCGACTAGGGAGCAAAAGGCTGACCGCCTCAGTTTGTTTCCAACTCCTCCACAAACACCCGTTTGTGGAGGTGAGAAGAAAGGTGAGCACTGCATTGCTCACCGGTTAACCAAAGAACTATTTTCACCATCCATATGCAGTGGATGGTCAGCCTATTGCTGTACCGGCGGTGAAGCCGATGTTGTCGGAAAAAGCTGGCTGAATGCCTCCTCCGATTTTTTCTGCTCGTCGAAACGAGCGGCGGTTTTCGAGTAACTCTCCCGGAGGAATGTTTCGAATTTGGCCTTGTTGGCAAGCGGCGCTTGTCCCCGAAGCCATTCAAATGCTTCTTCCCAGCTGGCCTGTGGCCATGTACGCCCCGTGTCCCAGTCCTGTTTGAAGGCCACGAACACCGTCTCTTCGGCAGTGGTCACTAGGAAAGTGGTGTTCGACCACTTTCCCGCCTTCTCATACCCAGTTCTCTGGGCGTGGCAGACCTGGGGAATCGGCTCCCCCTTGAATTCGTACACCCCGCCATCCGGGGTAACGATGACCGCGACCGCTTGCCGGTCGCGCGAACCTTGCTTGTTGTTCCATTCGACTTTCATATTATTTTTTCTCTTTCCTTCTCTATTTTTTGCCTTTACGACAAATTGACGAAATTGTTTCTCTATGAGCGCACCGTTCTCTCGCATCTGCGAGAATATAAAATGATGCGCTCAATAAAGGGGAGAAGATAACCTTGAAATAATGAACGCTTCTCCCTGCCGTTCAATAAGTTGCAAGAGCTCGCAATACCGCTCTTGCATAACCACAAACCACTCACGCATTGCGACGCGTGCCCGAATAGTCGGGATTACTTGAGGATTGCACGGACGGCTTCGAGAGCCACCGCTTCATCTTCTGGACGGACGTTCACTTTTTGGGCGAAACCGCTCGCTGTCGGAACGACCTGCTTGACACAGGCCAGAAGGTCAATCTTTTCGCTCGTACCGAACGACACCATCCGAACTTTTGCGCCGGCGGCTTTATCGAAGATTTCCCCCTCGAGAACAACCACGCGGGCTCCGTCTTTGTAGAGCTTGCTCATGAGCGTGGTCATATCGACCGCCCTGCCAACTGCGTTGACCCGGACCATTCCATTGCCGAGATCCCGTTTATCCTCCAGAATCAATTCATGATTTAGAAGAATTCTCTTGTACTCGTCAACCCATGTCCGGATGGTACTATCCATCCCAGAATTCAAGGGATCCGCGTAGTAGCGCGCCAAGTAAACTCGCCGACGGTCATCGGCGATATTTGACTTTACCGCCTCGTTTACGATGGAGCCTGTGTCATCAAAATGCATGGCGTCGGCACGATCAGCCGACAGACAGAGCACCTCGACGCTCGTGGCCAGTTGCGGATTATCCGCCAATGCGTTCATCAGAACCGCACCGCTGGATTTGAACTTACCCTCGGCCTGGCTTTGAGGCTGAATGAGCAAAAACTCCAATGCCTCAAAACTTCCGAGTACCTCCGCCCAATCCTCACGGCTGTGCTCGTCACAGATCGCCACGATTTTGTGGCCAGCTGCCTCGATTCGCTCCACGAAGGCCTTGGTCATGGGCTTGTCGCGATTGTTCACGGCCAAATCCACGAATGCAACTTGCCGGTTTTGCAGCCACGCACTCACGTCGATCTTATCAACTGTGAACGCCTGACAGAAGACTACCGGTGTTTCGAGATTCCCGATCAAGCGCAGCAATGCCGCGGTTGTCAGAATACCATCGATTGAACCGACAGCTACGATTTGATTTATGTTTTTCATGACAGAACTTTCTCCATGGTTTGTTAGGCACCATTCGGCCTTCTGTTCTTGTATCGATAAAATTGTTTCTGCCTTTCGGCGATCGATTCACAAGTTCTTTGTATATAGCCAACAGATTGGCTCACTGGACTCAAAATGAGTTCAGTTTAATATGGCTTGTAAAAGCCGCACCAAACTGAATTCATTTTTTCATTTTCTTGTTTTCAATCTACAAGCCAATTATCTCCCACGAATGTGAGAAACCGATAAGGATCTTGCGACCCCTCTTACCCCACCCAACCTTAAGTCTTTCGAGCTATCAATTCAGTGGGGCGAAGAGGAATAACAGTGCAGAACGATATGTCCCGCGTTTTCCCATTCGAGAGCACGCATATATTGAATACACGCATTCTCGAACTTTGCTTCG
>CAZRRZ010000033.1:0-7274 GCA_964602725.1 uncultured Candidatus Saccharibacteria bacterium
TTTGACGCCTAAAAAGTAATAGGAAGGGTTCGTGGGGTAGTACCTCTAAAAGTGGCACCTTTGGAAATCTTATGATTATAAGATTGTGTGGAAAAAACAACTAAAATACGGCTCCAAACTGTGGGCCAGGCCGGAATAATCTTATGATCGTAAGATCATTCCGAGGTCATTTTAGAGAGCATGTCCTCCACCCCACCCCGCTGCCTATTTTCCTATTTGCCAATACCATGACACTTCTTATATTTTTTACCACTCCCACAAGGACACGGATCATTTCTACCAACTTCAGGTTCTGTCTTTGTTGCACCGCCCGAATTCCCTGACCCATCCTGCGCACCAATAATCTGCGCATTCTCTTTGACCTCTTTGAGATTCTTCGGCTGACTATCTGCTGGTACTCCATTTACCATCGGCACAATATGAGGCAGGACCTTGATGACCTGTGCCTGCATGGCCGCATTCATTTCTTTGAATAGACGCAATCCTTCCTTCTTGTATTCGACCAACGGATCTCGCTGACCGTAGGCGCGCAGATTGACACTGGAACGAGTATAATCCATGACTTCCAGATGTTCCACCCAATACATGTCCACCGCCTGCAACAGTACGATGCGCACAGCGTTCAGAAAGTTGTCACTTCCAAATTCTTCAATCTTTTTTTCGAGAACCGCGGATACATCAGGATCTCCAACGCCAATGATTTCCATGAGCCCAGCTTCAACCTCACCTACATTCCCTAGTAGCAACTTCCTTCGTCGTGCATAGACACTCTTTCTTTGAGTATTGATGACATCATCAAACTCCAGAACATGCTTGCGAGAATCGAAGTTGAAACCTTCAATCTTCTCCTGGGCGCTTTCGAGCGAGCGAGAAATAAGTTTGTGCTCGATCGGCTCATCATCCGCCACACCAAGCTTGCCCATCATGGACTTCATCATGTCCGAGGCAAAGACACGCATCAGCGTATCCTCCATGGAAACAAAGAATTGTGTCTCACCCGGATCTCCTTGACGACCAGAGCGGCCACGGAGCTGGTTGTCGATGCGACGAGCTTCGTGACGTTCTGTACCAAGAACAAACAAACCGCCAACAGATTTGATCTCTTCATACAATTCAGGCGTATTCGGGTTGCCGCCAAGCTTGATGTCCACGCCGCGACCTGCCATGTTGGTAGCGATAGTCACCGCGCCCTTCTTGCCGGCTTGCGCGATAATCTCACCTTCACGTTCGTGGTTCTTGGCATTGAGCATCTGGTGTGGGACGCCTTCTGCCTTCAAAAATTGCGCCAGTAACTCATTTTTCTCAATAGACACTGTACCGATCAAGACTGGCTGACCCTTGGCATGCAACTCTTTGACCTTCCTGGAGAGCGCCTTGAATTTGCCCAGCTCGGTCTGGAAAATCTGGTCATTACTATCAATACGGACAGGCTGCTTGTTTGTAGGCACCACCGCAACTTCAAGACCATATACCTTGAAAAACTCTTCGGCAGAAGTAGCGGCAGTACCAGTCATACCGGAAATCTTCGGATACATACGGAAAAAGTTCTGGAAAGTTATCGAGGCATAGGTACGAGATTCCTGCTGCACACTGACTCCTTCTTTTGCCTCAATAGCCTGATGCAATCCATCTGACCAACGACGTCCCGGCTGCATACGACCGGTAAATTCATCCACGATCACAATCTGGTTGTCCTTCACCACATATTCCTTATCTTTATGATAAATAGCCTGCGCTTTGATGGCAGTCTCGAGGTGGTGCACCGACTTGATGCCCTTGTCTGTATATATATTGTCTATGCCAAGAGCCTTCTCTGCCTTGGTAATGCCATCAGAAGTCAATGAGATAGATTTGTGCTTTTCATCCACCGTATAGTCCTTGTCGAGGTCGAATGAGCGGACCAATGTTGCAAACTGCTTGTAGGTAGATTCGGCATCGCGGGTTGGTGCGGAAATAATGAGCGGTGTGCGCGCTTCATCTATGAGAATAGAGTCGATCTCGTCGACAATAGCATAGTGCGGCTCACGCTGACGTAGCTTGTCGGGGCTATACTCAAGATTATCGCGCAAATAATCAAAGCCGAATTCGTTGTTGGTGCCATAAGTAATATCGGCGGCATAGGCCTCACGGCGAGAAACAGGGCGCAAGAATTCATGAACAACCTTGAACGCACCGAGCTGATCACGCTCCTTGTCTATTGGGTCAGATGAAATGTCATTTTCAGCCTTGGCTTTGTGAGTTGGATCGTAGAGATACGATGCCTCATTATTGAGAATACCAACAGAGAGTCCCAAAAACGAATAGATCTGACCCATCCACGCTGCGTCGCGCCGTGAAAGATAATCGTTGACGGTGACGACGTGGACCCCTTTTCCAGTAAGCGCGTTCAGGTATGCTGGCAACGTGGCGACAAGCGTCTTTCCTTCACCAGTGCGCATTTCAGCAATAGCGCCAGAATTGAGCGCCATACCACCTAACATTTGTACGTCAAAATGACGCTGTCCCAGAGTGCGACGCGATGCTTCACGAACAACCGCAAATGCTTCAGGAAGAATGGTATCCAGTGCCTCCTTTGAAGTCTTAAACTTTGGATCAGCAAGCGTCTTTTTGAACTCATCGGTCTTTGCACGCAATCCAGCATCAGAAAGCGCCTGTAAGTCAGGCTCAAAAGCATTTATCTGGGCCACAAAAGGCTCAAATTCCTTTACGCTCTTGGTATTCGAACGGTTAAAAAGTTTCGATAAAAATGCCATACGTAGAGGGCACTTTAGCACATTTTGGGTAAATAAAAAATGGTACGCAGGCGGTCGTTGGTATTAATTAACCCACTCCACCTCCCCTTCAATGACAATCCCCGTTTTTTCCTTGACGCAATTAATGAGCTCCTGCGCGAGCGCGACAACTTCTTCAGATGTACCCCCTGGTTTTGAAACCAACACAAGCGCCTGCTTTTCATAGACGCAGGCATTGCCCTTGCAGAGGCCCTTTGCGTTGCAGACCTTATCCAATATCCAACCAAGAGACACTTTAACGCGCCCGTCCGGCTCTGAATAACCAGGGAGTTCTGGGTACATTTTTTTCAATCTCATGAAATCATTTGCGGAAATAATTGGGTTTTTGAAAAATGATCCAGCAGTTCCCCACAGCTTCCAATCCGGTAGCTTGCCCCAACGAATATTCGTCACCGCTTCGCGCACATCTGCGATCGTCGGCTGTGCCACGCCCTTTTTGGCAAAATAGTCAGCAACGTCCCTGTATGTCGTATTGACTGCACCTTGCGGATCCAAAAGAAAGTCAACGCGTGTGATAATGTATCTTCCCTTTTCCTTCTTGAACATACTCTCACGATATGAAAATAGACATTCGCTGTTCGAAAGATCCACAAATGACATGGTAGTCGTATCGAGAGCGTGTACTGAAAAAATTGTTTCTGAAGCCTCTGCTCCATATGCCCCAATATTTTGGACAGGTGCGGCGCCAACTGTTCCGGGGATAGCAGAGAGATTCTCAATGCCATACAACCCCTGTTCAACCGCGTATTCTACAAAGGTATCCCACTGCTCACCCGCAGCGGCAGATAGAAAAGATTTTCCATCTTGCTTTTGCTCCGAAATACCCATCATGCCCATATGAATCACCAAACCATCAAACCCTTCATCGCCGATCAAGATATTTGAACCACCGCCAAGAATGAATATCGGTACGTTTTGAGTATGCGCAAAAGTAACCGCCTCGGCCACCTCATCGTCAGTAGTTGCATGACAAAAAAATCGGGCTGGTCCGCCGATTTTAAAGGTTGTGTAAGAAGCCAGAGGAATATGTTCCTGTATGGTCATGGGTAGAAATTGAGAATGAAATCCAGTTCTTTGCGCCGAATGATGGCGACGGGTGCGAGCTCCAAAATAAAATGTTTAAATTTAATGTGAGTACAGCCGTCGCCGTCATTTGGTACAATCTGGCATCAGTATAGCGTGTTGTAATTTAGTTGACAAGCATGTTTCTGTAATGTCCAGAACGCAAAAGCCCGCCGAGGCGGGACTTTGCGAAACATTTATTTATTGGAAATGCCCACACGAGCACTCACGGGGTTATCCTACCATATTTAGCACTTTGACGCAAGAGGTTATTTGCTGGGTTATCCCCATGAGAGGGGTTGTTCCATTATCTACTCTATTGGGCCGGCAGGGCCTCAATCTGCTTTATCAACGATTCAACTTGTTCCTTATATTCAGGAAAATCCTTTGAGACCGATCTCAACACGTCGATCGCACTCCACTTCATGCCGGCAGCAGCGTATACCTGCGCCAATGCTCCACGCAAATCGACATTTTTTGCATCTTTAGCTATCAGTTTTTTGTACATATCTATCGCCTTGTCATATTGCTTGCTTGAAGCGTAGGCGCGGGCAACACGATCATTTTCAAACAACTCTACCGTCGTCGAGGCTAGAGCTCGAGCCTCAACATCACGCTTGGCTAACACAAGTCCTGTGATATATGCGCCGCGTGCGTCTGCGAATGTAGGGTCGCTTTCATGTGCGTTCTTGAGGAGTACCAAGGCTTCGGCATCCTTGCCCCCGGTGTTCAAATATGCTGTAGCCAACTGGATTGCCACCGTCTGTTTGTTGGGTGTCAATTCGTGAGCCTTTTCGAGTATAGGTAGTGCTTCGGCGACCTGACCAGTGTTCGAAAGAAACATACCTCCAAGTACGTACATGCGAGCATCTCGAGGTGCTGTTGCTATCTGGTCCTTGATCCCTTTGACTGCTGTGTCATAGAAGGCTTGTTTGGCTTGGGCAGGATACTGTCTTGAAATCACACCACCAGCACACGAGAGTATCTGCTCACGGATTTCTTGGTTGGCCACCGCCGAGAGCGAGAGTGCTTTGCTAAAGAGTTCTGGGTCTGGCACCGTGTTGCGACCCGAACACCACGTCAATGCCGTGATGAGGCGAGTGTTGGCCTGTATAGGACGAACATTCAAGAAATAGAGTCCTGCAAGAAGTGCAATAATCGAAATCGGCAATACAACATACTCAACCATATCAAGACTGAACGTCTTGGCCTGCTTTTTTGGATCAATGACTGGCGATGAGAGTGATCCTGCAAAACCAAGCAGGGCGAAGAAGAATACGTAGCTCGCCAGGTTATCGAACACAAAGATGTTGTGTATACCATAGGCACTCACGAGACCGGTGAGGACGCTCTTTTCTGCTACGGTCAAAGATGACTTCCAGACAGCGAGTATGATGAGCACATAGAGCGCGAGATAGACGATCAAACCGACGCCACCAGAGGCGACCAGCCAATCCAGATACACGCTGTGGGCACGATCGAACCATTGCTCCTGATTCCACATCTTTGGATTGTAGTTGGTGTTGAATAGATAATTGAAATTCTCCTGTCCCCAACCAAGTATTGGTCGCTCAGTAAAGCCCTCGATGGCCATCGGCCATATATAAGCGCGGGCCTGGGTCTTTGTATCAGTCAGCGAAATCGAAGCTATACGATCGAGCGATGGACTATTCTTGACGAATGAACTGTCTTTAATGAGATAAAATACACCGCCAAGAATGAAGAACAGTGCAATGATGCCAACACTGATCCAACGCCCTCTCCGTACTAATGTATTCTGGATGTTCCCTTTGTCTTTGATGACATAGACGATAAGGGCGACAAAGTAAACCAGTGCCAAAGCCGCGAGCCACCAGACGGATAGGGTGAAGAGTCCAAGGACAAGAACAAACAATGCATAGAGTACCACCAAGAAAGGATAGCTCAACGCGATCAGGACTTTTTTGTAGTTCACTCCATTTGCTAACAGAGCCTGACAGGCGCAGGCGATGATCAAACCGGCTCCCAAACCGATCAATGTACCGCGAGTCTGCGTTTGCAAAATAATAAATGCGAAAATAATCGACAGGATCGGATAGAGCCATTGAAGAAATCCGGCATTGGCGATGGCTTTTGCACGGGCAACGAAAAAGAGGTACATGGCTATACCAACATGCATCAAGAGATAAACAGCGAGATACGCGGCGTTACCAAGAGAGGCATCGAGACGGACGCTTCCCTGATGAACTTCGGTCCAACCAAAAAGCTGGGTAAACGCGTATATAGTGACGATGGAGGCGACGACGAGCGAAGTGTTGAACCAGCGGTGCCAGAGACGCTTGCCACCCTCTCCTGAACCAAAGACATGGGCCGCGACCATATAGAAAGCCCAGAGATGTGCAACGACGAGCCACCCTTCCATACGCTCAAAGTTCGACATGAGACTGCGTATCGGATTCACACCCAGGAGGTCGGCCAGCAACGTGACAACTGCAAACAGGGTGACAGTGATAGTAAGCGCTGTAAAGCGCGGACGATATCGCACATCAAGAAATGCCAAGCAGGCCCAGCACGCTAGCGCAATCTCAACGAGTATACGGAAGTAGAACGCCTTGCCTGTTATAAAGGGGAAAAATAACCCATTTGGAAAACTGAACGGCCAAAATGACATCGGAAAAAGCGCAAACACAGGAATAATGAACAAGGCGGAGAGTGCAATGCCACGAAGCGTTTTCTGAAGAGTCATGTGAATAAACGTGATTAAAAGGTGTGTGAATAATTAATAGGTAACAAACATCGAGAAATATAGCATACGCTCTACAAAAATGTTACCCCCTGCTTTATCAGCTTACTCAATAAATATTCAGCAACTATCCAATCCCTCTCCGTATCGATATCGATAGAACGATCTGACGACACCACGTACCCGACAATATTGCTACCAAACAATAAGTTGTCCTTCATGATAAGATCTCTCCGCATAGCATACACCGCACCACTCCGACGATATGCAGGAATTAATTTTTGCCTACCCACACCTTCCGGCTCAGGAATGCTATAAGGAATCACTTTCGACCCTTCAAGTTTCTTCATTTTTACTGGATGCTCATGAGAATCAGCCTGTACCAGACTCACTGCACTGTCAGCCTTCGATTCTATGAGAACCTGTAAGGTTTTATCGATATCCTCAACCAATCTAAATGGTGACGTAGGCTGAAAAATGACCGCATAATCAAAAGTTATACCCAATTTCTGTTCCATAAAAGCTATAGCATGCTGCATGACAGGCAGATGAGGTGTCGAATCCTGCGCCAATTCTTGAGGCCTCATGAACGGAACATCTCCACCGCATTCTCTTGCCACCTCAGCGATAACAGGATCATCAGTCGAGACAATCGTGTGGGTAATAAGCTTACTACGAGCCGCAGATGCAATACTATA
>CAZRRZ010000034.1:0-7219 GCA_964602725.1 uncultured Candidatus Saccharibacteria bacterium
AATACTCAAACAGGAGTTGCAAGAAGTAACGAGTCTGTAATCCGAAAGCATTATTTTCACATTGTCTAAAACTATGGTACAGTAATGCTATGACACCTGCTTCACCCAGTCATTTCTTCTTTGGCCTCCTGTTGGTCGTCGTTGTACTGGCCGTATTTATATTCCTCCCATTCCTGACCCCGATCGTTCTGGCTGCTGCTATTGCAGTGGTTTTTGCGCCGATGCATCGCTGGATCGTCAGAACCTTCTACAAGGACAAGGAGCGCAGCAATTTTGGTGCACTCACGACCTTGTTTGTTATTGTTGTCATTATATTTGTTCCAGTACTCCTCATTACCGGAAAAATATACACTGAAGTTCAGAGCATGTATGGTTTTCTTATAGACGAGTCAGGGCGTTCGCAAGTTATCGAAGCCTTGAATAACGCCGCTACGTCAGCCTCCCATGTATTTCTCAATCTGTATCCAGCGTATTCATTTGATTCATTCAATATTACTGAAGTTTTGCAGAAAGGCTTGGAGTGGCTGTTCAATAACCTCGATACCGTCTTCAGTGGTGCCTCAAAGATTGCACTGGCCTTCTTCGTACTGCTCTTGGCCATGTTTTATTTCCTGCGAGATGGCAGGGAACTCAAGCGTCAGATTATTTCCTTGAGTCCTCTTGGCGATGAAGATGACAAGCTCATATTCAAGAAACTGGAGACAACGATCTTTTCTATTTTTGGGGGAAGTATTGCGGTTGCCATTATCCAAGGTATCTTGACCGGTATCGGTTTTGCCATTTTCGGCGTGCCAAACCCAGCTATGTGGGGCTCGGTTGCCGCTGTTTCAGCCTTGATTCCTGGTATCGGCACATCTCTGGTCCTCATTCCCGCTATTATCTATACGTATTTCACTGGCTCAACTGGCGAGACTATCGGCTTATTTATCTGGAGCGTCCTAGCTGTCGGTCTCATAGATAACTTCCTGGCACCTATTTTCATCAATCGCGGCGTCAAGATTCATCCATTCCTGATCCTCCTATCAGTTTTAGGAGGTCTCCTCTTCTTTGGTCCAATAGGTTTCGTATTGGGCCCGATTGTGCTAGCATTCCTATTCTCACTTCTCGAGATCTACAAGACCTCATATAGCAAGCGGGACGTGAGCTAACATATGGCATTCATTGACGAACTACAATTCCACGCGAAAGCAGGCGACGGCGGTACCGGCGTGGTTCGTTGGCGTCACGAAAAAGGCAAGGAGTATGCCGGAGCGGCAGGAGGCAATGGTGGCCCTGGCGGCGATGTCTATGTCCGCGCTGTGCGAGATATAAATATTTTGGCTAGACACAAGTCAGTCAAACAATTCAAAGCCACAGATGGTGTTGATGGTATGAACTGGAGCATGCAGGGAAGAGCTGGAGAAGATAAATATGTTGATCTACCCATCGGCTCGATCGTCACTAATCTCTCGTCGAATCGCGTAGTAGAACTTATAGAAGATGGTCAGGTATCAAAAATTCTTCACGGTGGTCGAGGGGGTTTGGGTAATGAGCATTTCAAGGCATCAACAAATGTGCGTCCAGAACAGTCGACTGATGGAATGGAAGGGGAGGAAGCGGATTTCAAAGTTGATCTGAATTTGATTGCTGACGCTGGACTCATCGGTCTCCCAAATGCGGGCAAGTCGAGTCTCCTAAACGCACTCACGTCTGCGCATGCAAAAGTCGGCAGTTATGCATTCACCACTCTCGATCCGAATCTCGGCGTTCTTCGTGGCGGATATATCCTCGCTGACATTCCAGGACTTATCGAAGGTGCATCAGAAGGCAAAGGTCTTGGTCACAAATTTTTGCGCCATGTGAAGCGTACAAAAGTTTTACTACATTTGGTATCGCTGGAGAATGAAAAGATCAAGGATACCTATCTCACAGTTCGAAAAGAATTGGAAAAATATGGTGAAGGATTGGATGAAAAAGAAGAAGTCATCATCCTCACAAAGACGGATATGGTGGATGCAAAGACTATTGCTACGGCGAGAAAAGCACTCAAAAAATATGCAGATGACATTCTGGAAGTGACGGTTTTGGATGACGTTTCTATCAAGAAATTGGGGGAGGAATTGGCGAAGAGGTTGAAGTAGTTTATAAAAATGACCGATACGCACATGGGGCAGGGGATATACTGCTTTATCAAGGTTTTCGCACGGAAGTAAGCCACTTCTAGGGTGGATTTATACTATTTATTAAGGTTTAGAGGGGTAGGCTCGAACAGGAATAGCACTAATCAGCCAAGTTTCTTGATCAAGAGCGCGCGTATGATCTCTGGATTTCCGGAGCCCTTGGAAGCCTTCATGGCTTGTCCCATGAGGAACTGGAGTGAGGCAGTTTTGCCAGCTTTGTATTCAGATACGACGGTAGGGTTTTCGGCGATGATCTTGTCTATCATAGGCTCCAAATCAGCCGAGTCATTCTTCTGTATAAGTCCGTGTGTATCAGCAAGTTTCTTGGCAGAAGCGGTTGGTTCATCCACAAGTTTTGTGAGAATATCTTTTGCACCGCGAGATGAGACTTGATTGAGAGCGACGAGAGAAATAAGCTCGGCAAAAGATGCAGGTGAGATAGTTTCTGCAGTGATAGAGAAATCAATGACGCCTTTTTTCTTGAGGAGCCCGAGGTAGTCACTGAGCAAATAATTGACAGTAAGTTTGACACGCTTGGCATCATCAACATATGACGCGATTATAGATTCAAAATAGTTTGCAAGAATAGGGGAGTCGACGAACACCGCAACCTCCTTGTCGGTCATACCAAAAACTTTTGAATAACGTTCGCGCTTTATCCACGGAAGTTCTGGCAAATCTTTTTTGAGATGTGTGGCATCAAACTCTGCAATTTCTGAAAGTTTTAGTTTTGGTATATCGGGGTCGGGGAAGTAACGATAGTCATGAGAACTTTCTTTTGAACGTTGAGAAAATGTTTCTCCAGAATTTTCATCCCAGCCACGAGTTTCTTGTTTTACAACTTCACCTGTCTGGAGTAGGGAAGTCTGACGTTCGATCTCAAACATGATGGCACGTTCGACTGCTCGAAATGAATTTAGATTTTTTACTTCTGTCTTGGTCCCAAATTTTCCGACGCTGACATCTTCGGCAAGACCAACTGAAATATTTGCCTCAACACGCATTTCTCCTTTTTCCATGTTTGCTTCACCAGCACCAAGATAGCGGAGGAGGAGCTGAAGTTCTTTTGCAAAACGCACGGCGGTCGTAGCATCATGTATAACAGGTTTGGTAACGAGTTCCATCAAGGGAACACCAGCGCGATTAAAATTCACCAGACTCTTCTTGTGAGTATCGTGTGTGGACTGCGCGGTGTCTTCTTCTAGATGTATACGCTCGATTTCTACTCCGGCAAGTGTGCCACCAGAAACAAGAGGGTACTTGTACTGACTGATCTGGTATCCCTTTGGTATATCAGGATAAAAGTAATTTTTGCGATCCCACTCTGTAAAATCAGCGAGAGTACCGCCAACGGCAGAACCTATACGCAAGACATTGCGTATAGCTTGCATATTAAGAACAGGCAGTGTACCTGGGTGACCAAGACAAATAGGGCAAACATTGGTATTTGGTCTGTCTTCGTCAGGATCGTTCTTGCAGGCACAAAACATCTTTGAGGCAGTATTGAGCTCAGCGTGTATTTCTAGTCCTATGACGGTGGTGTATGTTTTGGCGGAATCCATATTATAGGACTAATTATAATGGTTTTCTAGTTATTTTCAAGTACTCAGCGACTTTATTGTGAGTACGGCTTACAACCACTTCGTAATATGGGTATTTTGTGACTGGAAGGTGAAGTATCTATAGCAAAATCGGTCTTAATTACTGTTCCAGCTCACAAAATACCCATATTACTCCGTGGTTTAGCCGAAACCCGTAGCAATACATGTATTTTGTGTGCATAACAATAATCACCACGAATGAAATATAAAGAGTCTTCACCCTATACACAAAAAATACATGTGTTGCGAAGGGTGAACGGCCTACAAAATATTATACAACATTTCACCACAAAACTCTGTCAAGGGGACTCAAAGTATGGCTTTATAGAGGCCTATAGCAAACATTCAAAAACTAGTCGAGATGTTGAACCTTCAATTTCCTGACTGACTTTGCATAAGTTCTCTCTATGGGTTTAGTATTGTTTCCAATAAACTCCAGCAGTCGATCAATATCAGCCCGTTTATAGACCCTATAATTGTTCATAGGGTGACGTAAAGCCTTCAATTTGCCGTTTTTATCCCAGTTTCTAAGGGTTAGTGGGGTAACGCCGAGCATTTTCGAAGCCTGCTTTATGGTTATGAGTTGTG
Organism: uncultured Candidatus Saccharibacteria bacterium; assembly: GCA_964602725.1. Taxonomy (GTDB): domain Bacteria; phylum Patescibacteriota; class Minisyncoccia; order Phycocordibacterales; family PALSA-1337; genus C7867-002. The sequence goes on from CAZRRZ010000034.1 coordinate 4,349, forward strand.
AGGATTCTGACATGGTGTTTTCTCAGTTAAAAATCATCATATATAAACCTTTATACACATATATACGAATATAGTATATTTTAGCATAAAAGCTTAATGTCTATCAATGTTTAAAGTGGATAACCTGAGTTTGGGAGATTAGTGACACAGATCTAGTTTTGTTTAGCATTAAATAACACGAAATTTTGAAGAAAATTTTGATGACGCTACAACTCGCAACAAAAGTAGTTACATTTTAGATCAAAAAAATGAATAGATGTTTTTTTGATGCCCTTAAAATGAGATTTGAGCATTTGAGCCATATAATTTTGCTTAACATTTTTTCCATTATTTTTTGCACATTTTAGCAAAATTCCTGTTATCCACAGGACATGTAGATGTGGCTCAATGTATACTTAATGGGTAATGAAAGACTCTATAAATATTGATGGAAAAATATACATCTCGTCTCGCCGAGGTGCCGAGATCTCTAAGTATTCCAACGATTATATCGGACAGTTGTGTAGGGGTGGAAAAGTATCTGCACGCATGATGGGACGCACGTGGTTCGTAGATCAAGAGTCATTGCTTGATCACAAAAAAAATTCTGAAGAGGCTTTTCAAGCACGTTGCAGGATCGCTTCTGTTGAGCAAAAGAATCGACTCATGACTCAGGTTTCAGCCAACTCTTTGCCAGTGGCCAATTTTGGGGCAAATGCGGGGGCAGGGATTGCAACATACCCTGGATTGAAGTGGACAATTGAGTATGGATCTGACAATAGACCGTTATTGCCCCAATTAAACAAGAAAATTGCTGGTTTGAGACAAAATCCTGAGAGCGTTTCTTTGGAATCTTCTACCAAATCGCAGAGAATTTTGGCTATAGTTTTGGTTACTGTGATAATTGCTGCAGGAGGTTTTATTGCACAAACAAGCGGAACAGTAGATGTTGCGAAGATTGGTTCATCATCGCAAGTGGCTCATGTATATGAATCGGTTGAGCGTATAGCTATGGTTTTTGAAAATGGTTTCAATAGTATTGTGGCATTGTTCAGGGGATCAAAGAATAGTGATTCACAATATGCGGTTAATACTGTTGCACCAAGATCAGGAGACGCTCCTCAACTAAATGGAATGGCCGTGGTCCCTTCAGGTGCTGATAGCGATCTATTAGAAACTGAGAAACGTATTCGTGATTCTTTTTCTGATGTTGTAGAAATAAAGGCAGATCAGGGTGGTACCACGGGAGTTATTACACCTGTGTTCAAGAAAACAAACGGTGATGATTTTATGTATGTACTTGTTCCGGTAAAAGAAGAGAAGAAATAACATGAAGACTTTATTTAGAACTATTTCCATATTTTGCCTACTCTGTGTCATGACATTTGTTTCTTTTGCTCACAATGTGCAGGCGGCAGTTATGTCGAGTGGAAATTATAGCCTACAGGCGGATAGTGTAAATTTTGGTGGCGCTCGCTCAAGTTCTGGATCGTACGCACTTGAGGATACTGGCGGAGAAGTTGGTACCGGCGATCTTGATGGCACAAGCAACAAACTATTTGCGGGATATCAGCAGGCCGATACTGTCACAGCGACACCTACTCCTACACCGACAACAACGTCATCTCAAACAGCGTCGCCGAGTTCTTCGGGGAGTAGGTTGCCAGTCAACGTGATCAATTTTGTCGCAACTGCGGGCAACGAGAATATATTTTTGAGCTGGCAGTATCCTATCAATACTGATATTCAATCTGTACGCATCGTTCGTTCAGAAGTTTTTTTCCCGCTCGGGATAGATGATGGTGAAGTTATCTTTGAAGGCGATGCACTAGATGTTATAGATCACAATGTTGTTCCTGGCGTTCAGTATTACTACACACTTTTTGCAAAAAATTCTCGTGGTCTGTATTCTTCTGGAGTTTTGGCTTCGGCACGCATCACACCCACTGGCGAAGTTACACCGGTACAAGTACCAGTAGATCCTTTTGTAAATATTCCTGATGCAAAAAATGTTCACCCGATTATTTCTGCCCTCACCCTGCTTGATTTTGATTTTATTCAAGATGGCAAAAAGATTGAGCATGCTGGCAGTACAGTCATCATCGATGGACGCAAAAATCTGACGGTACGGCTTGCATACAATAAAGTTCCTCAACTTCTAAAAACAATCGCCATAAGTCTCGCCGATCCAGATGATCAGACGAAAATATTCACGTTCTTGTTGCGTGTCAATGCTGACGAGACTGCCTATGAAGCAACCATTGCACCACTTGCAAAAAGTGGAACGTATAAACTTCACGCTATTGTTCTTGACTACCAAAATCAAGGTCTCAAGAGACTTGAAGGAAATTTACGAGCAGTTGTTTTTGAAGGTATTGCGGGGTTGACCGGAAAAGGTGGGATATCGATGAATTGGATATGGTTGTTGATCATACTTATTTCGATAATTTGCATCGTTATTTTGTCTCGACGTGTGCGTAATAACAAGAAATCAGAACGATTGACACCAAATCAAGCCGTACCTAATCACGTTCCAGAACAAGTTACACGAAAACTCAATGTCGTAGAAGAGAAGACAGATACTTCTATGTATAGAAAGATACTCTCGATACTTATCATAGGTAGCATGGTGGCGACATCGAGTGGCATGTTCTCATCTGTTGCTTACGCCGCCATCAACAAGCAGATCAACTATCAAGGAAAGTTGGCAGATAGTGCTGGAGATGTTGTGGCTGATGGAACATATGCCATGCATTTCAATTTGTATACCGCTTCATCAGGTGGTAGTAGTATTTGGCTGGAAGATCGTACTGGTGCCAATGAAGTTCAAGTAACGGATGGGCTTTTTAGTGTGATGCTTGGATCTGTCACTGCTCTTACGAGTGTTGATTT
>CAZRRZ010000035.1:0-6252 GCA_964602725.1 uncultured Candidatus Saccharibacteria bacterium
TGGGGATAACTTACAAAAAAGCACGCGCTGGGCGTGCTTGAGAAAGTGTTTCGTGAATTGTTCCGCCTCTCCCTTACTCCTTCTTCGGAAGCTTTGACTTGAGAAACTCAAGTGTCGAGTCACTCACGCAGATGAAGATTGTACCAACGTGGAGGACGTTTGGCTGTATGGTGAAGCATTCAGTGGCCACATCAATGTGGAAATTTGTAGCCGGACCAATACTGATTTGACCTCGTGGGATACTCGCCGTCACTTCATAGGCTTGGAACGAATCTGGGCTCCCAATATTGTTTGCAGGCGGCGGCGCCACCACATTTCCCATGAGATCAACGGTGACTTTACGGATACTTTTGATCATGATGGGCCCGGGGTAGTACACCACCAAAGGCCAGTTCGTTTTGCCACGCGCAATCACCCATTCTCGACCGAGGTGATGTTCGATCAGCACCGGAATCGGTGCGTCAGAAGGATTGGTGTTAGGTGGCAGGATTTCCGGCACCAAAGATTCGTTCTGTAGCTTTGCCTGCCTTGGCCTAGAGGGACTGATTGCGTATATCATTACCACAACGACTGTGAGAATAGCCATAGCGACCAACGCCTCTGACGCGGTAAATCCACGAACGCTCGTACTATTGTGTGTCTTCATAAAAGAACCCCGTGCCACTATCCCTTGTTTGGTGGAATACTGATCACGGCTGTTCTTAAATTACAATTTATTGAAAAATTGTCAAGATGATTCCTCGGAATTCATGTCCTACTCATTTCTACTCATACAGTCGAGCAGATTCGATTATTTTATCGAACATTTTGGAATCTTCGGCAAAATGCTCCTTGTCTGATTCCATCAGAAGTAAGAAATATTGTCGCTTATTGGATTTTCCAGTACTCAATATAGCCGTCCTGTTGTAATACGAATTGTCCGATGACTTGATAGTAATAATCGAGTTATAAACAAGCCAGTCTTTCCCATTAATATTTTTAATCTCTTCAGCCATTACTTCAAAACCTATACGCGGTTCACTCTTGGCTTCATCCTTAAGACGTGCTGTGTAACTTTTATAATCGAACATCTGCCCTTCATCCAGCAAAAACATGCTTGCGGTAACATTTGCTATTGTATTTGGCGATTGAAAATTTACGGCATACTCTTCCTTGTCCGCCTCTTTTATTGTCCAACCGACAGGATAGACCAAAGCGCTTATACCAATATTACCGTTCTTGTAACTAGAAAAATCGGTTGGAACCTGGTAAGTTGACTCAATATTTGATTTTTGACCAGCTGATGGAAAATAATATCGGATGACCAAAGTCAGCAGCAGCGCAATCACCAAAGCAATAGCAACACCTCCAATAGCATATAATACCGAAAAGAGTATTTTCTTACCCTTTGAGTACGCAGGGTTTCGTATGGCTCTATTCAATCCAAATGCTATAAATGCTCCCCCAATGATACCTCCCACGCCAGCCAGCTGTTGACCGACAACAATGAGGACAATGTAGACGATTAACCACACCATAGGCTTCTTTGACTTCATAGATGCATCATTCATGTGTTTATATAATTATTCTTTTTAAATTATTAAAAATGTCACCAGTTTCCATGATACTGTACGGTACTGTTTTATTTTCCGAAGCCCAGGCTATCATATAATACCGGCTCCATCATATTAACTCCTTAGCAAACCATTGACCTTCTCGGCAATATTACCCAGATTGAGCTCCGACTTCACGATATACGTAAACACTTTTTTATCCAGAGCGTGGGCTATGTTGGTCATCTGACCCTGGGACGTCAACATGATAACTTTGGCCTGCTTGCCCCATTCATCGGCACGAAGTGTATCCAGGACCTGCCATCCGTCCATCTTCGGCATCATCACATCGAGCATGATGACATCTGGGTGTGAAGCAAAGGCTTCTTTCAATCCATCTTCCCCGTTGGCGGCGCCTTTTGCCTCAAAGCCGGAAACAGTAAGTGCGTCAATCAGCACGTCACGCAGATTGGCATCATCATCGACGACGAGGACTTTCTTTTTCTGAGTTGTATCCATAAATATATAGATCGGTTAGATTGTAACAATAAATGAAGTGCCTTTATTCTCCTCCGATTGGAAGGTAATATCACCACCCAAGCTTGTCACGACAGATTTTACCATATAGAGGCCGAGACCTGTACTTTGACTGCTACCAATCTCTTTGACATTGTCAGCTCTAAATAGCTTGGTGAATATCTTATGCTGTTGGCTTGCTGGGATGCCATAGCCGGTATCCGTCACGATGATCTGGTTCCGCTCTGCATCGGCGTTGAAGCGAATAGTGATGGTCCCGCCGTCAGGCGTATATTTCAAGGCATTAGTGATGAGATTGTGAATAACTATACGTAAGAGCTTTGGGTCGCTCGTGATATTCCTAAACAAACCATTGTACTGCCTGACAATAGTCATGTTCTTTTTCTCAACTTGCGTCGACACCTCCATGAGAATACTATCAGTAACCTCCTGAACATTTGTGGCCTCAGCATTGACAGACAATTTTCCTATTTCTATGCGGGAAATATTGAGCAGGGTGTCAACCAGATCAACCATGTCTTTGTTAACCTCGGATATAGTCCTGATATATTTGTCCTGCTTGGGATTCAGTGGACCAGTATCGGCATGCAAAAGCATTTCTGTATTCCACTTTATGGTAACAAGCGGCGTACGCAATTGGTGAGATGCCAACGAGACGAATTCGGTCTTGGACTTGTCCAAATTCTTTTGTTCTGTAATATCAAAAATAGTTACCAAGCTTGAAGGATCATTGTCGATGGCACTATTCCTCATGATAGATACGAGCACGCAACGCACCTCTCCGCTCTTGCCCACTATCCGCAACTCCTTTCTATCAATAGGGCTATTACTGACGCAACTACTCAACAGAAAACCTGCATTCTGAGCCTCATCCTCTGGAGCAAAGGAGAAAAAATTTTTCAACAAGATTTCTTCTGAAGTAAGACCAAAAAAACGGAGCCCAGCCTTGTTTATACTTTTTATATTGCCCTTCTTATCCAAAATAAAATACGGCACTGGCGACTCATCAAATAACTTCTCGAACAGATCGTGGTACATGGACTGCCAGTCTGTCGACTCAGGATCCGCCGCATGGGCTCGCGAATGACGGGCTCTCACGCGCCTCAGCAAATCATACGCAAGAGACAGAATAATAAGCCCCAGAACAATGTATATTGCGTTATCCATATTATATGTCAGTTCTAGTATACCATGCGAGTCACAGGATCTAATTCACCCAAACCGCTCCCCTTTCATACAACGTAAGCTGTGTCTGTTTGATGTTGTTCAAAATGGACATCATGAACTTCCATGAAGCCATGATCTCATCAGTCGAGGCAAACAATGACTGCTCGCCAACAAAGGCGTCATGAATGAGGCGCTCGTAATCATTGGGGATCATATCAAAAGAAGACACATCGGCATACTTGAACTTCAACGTCTTTGACTCGGTAGTATAATCGTATCCAGGGACTTTAACAAAAAAACGCACGCGGATACCCTCATCGGGCTGAATGCGGAAGGTAAGAATATTTTGCATATTCTCCTGATCTTTGGCAGATCCACCCTTGATCTTTTTGTCTTCCTTAAAGTAAACGTCAATCTCTGCCTTTGATTCGGCCAGCGCTTTGCCACTCTCTAGGTAAAACGGCACGTTCCTCCAGCGTGCAGAGTTGATGAATGCCTCGATACGGAAGTATGTTTCTGTTTGAGAGCTTGCCGAGATACCCACTTCTTGCATGTAACCCATATACTGTCCACGAACGACATACTTGCCTACTGAGCGGTTGGTCATGGGCTTGAGCTTTGCCAATACTTTTGCACGCTCATGGCGAATATCTTTTGCCTTGAATGAAGCCGGTGCTTCCATTGCAATGATGGCGAGCATCATCAACATGTGATTTTGCCCGACGTCTTTGAGAGCTCCTATCGGATCATAAAAGGCACCGCGACCCTCCATGCCAACCTTTTCGAATAGCTTGATATGGACCTTGTCAATGAAATTTTTATTCCACAACGGCTCAAACATGGAATTCGAAAAGCGGAATGCAGTGATGTTCTGTAGAACTTCCTTGGCCAAATAATGATCTATGCGGAATATCTGCTCTTCCTTGAAGAGGGCCCCCAGAAGTTTGTCGAGGTGGCGAGCAGTCTCACTATCACTACCAAATGGCTTCTCGATCAGGATCCGCGTCCAGCCACTACCGTCATCGCATGATTGAGCTAGTCCTGAATGAGCAATATTACTCAAGATCTTTTCATACAACGTGGGCGGAACCGAAAGGTGGTAGAGCTTGTTCGAACACTGGCCCCAACGGTCATCTATACCCTTCATTTTCAAAGCAAGTCGAGTGTAGGCACCCGTATCATCGAACATGCCTTGTTCATAAGTAATATGATCAAGGAAATGTTTGACGTCTTCTTCCTTGAACTGGCCCATTTTTATGTTCATACGCCCGCGAATAAACTCACGAAATTCTTCCCTGCTAAAGACGCGCCGAGAAAAACCAATGATGGCAAAACGTGCAGGAAGAAGCTTCTTTGTATATAAACTAAGGAGCGCTGGAATAAGTTTGCGCGCCGCCAGATCTCCGGTAATACCGTAAATAACAAAAATGGTGGGATGAAGCGCAATAGGCGCGTTGGGTTGCGCAGGATTCTGCATACGCCAAGTTTACAGGGAAAAACAGAAAGAGGAAAGCATCAAAAATCCTCTCCCCATTCGACCCATGTTGGATACAAATTGCCTGCAATAAAAACGCATGGCAAGATAATAATGCCTGAGATGACCCACAGTGAGAAGTGTAGGGCCACGCGAATGAATTTCCAGAGGATTGATGCCATTTCTTTCCATACCTCCCATAACGTCGAAAAAAGTGTTGTGATTGTCTCCTGCATAAGAAATACGTGCGCAGTGCACGCGGAGGGATATACTAGCGCACTACAGATGTCCACGCAAATCAGGGGGACAGCCTGCCATTACTAAAAATGTGACAGTTTAGTTTGGTGGACCATAGCGGACTCGAACCGCTCACCTCACCCATGCCATGGGTGCGCTCTACCAGATGAGCTAATGGCCCTACTAGTGGTAATATGGAAGAATGTAGCATACATGAGAATAATTCTCAAAAGGCTGCTGCGTCACTGTTATACATATGTCATGACCAAAAAACCACCTGCTGGTGGTTTTTTGTTGCTACTTTTGAGTCTCGCATCCACAGTCACACTTTTTACCTTCGTGTGCATGACTGCAGGCTGAACATACGGGTGCGTCTGCCATAATTGTAAATATATATTAAGGCTGATAATCCCGACCTTTAGTGCATCATTATACCTTATTATTGACTAGACTGGGGACCTCACAACATTTTGTGGACCCGAGAGGAATCGAACCTCCGACCTTTGCTTTGCAAAAGCACTGCTCTACCAACTGAGCTACGGGCCCGCGATAAACTATCAAAAACGAACTGTCGTACTATACCTTATTATCCTATGATTTTCAATTCTCTAAGCGTTTTGGCGTCAAATATTAACGGCGTTCGCCGGAAGCCAACTTGATCAAGTGATCTACCAATTCATGAAGATCACTGCCGACGGCGCGCATTGCTTGCGGAACCAAGGATTCCAAAGTAAGCCCAGGCAAGGTATTTACTTCGAGCACATAGATGCCGCGACGCGGATGGATGATAAAGTCAGAGCGCGAATAATGTTTGAGGCCAAGCGATCGATGGATCTGTGCAGCTAACTCTTCTAGGGATTTTTTTATGGTCTCCGAGAATGTTGCTGGGACAATCTTCTCAGATTTATGCTCATATTTTGCTTCATAATCATAAAATGCAACAAGTGGTCTAATCTCGATCGGTGGCAAAGCATACAATTCATGCCCACGAAATCCTTCAATAACTCCACAGGTCGCCTCGATGCCAGGGATAAATTCTTCAATGAGAATAGTGTCGCCATGTTCAGCAGCAAGCGCTAAGGCCGCCAACAATTCCCCATGCGTCCGTACAATCGATACTCCCACTGATGATCCACTAGAAGCAGGCTTGACTACTGCCGGCAGCATAAATGTAGTGAATAATTCCTTGGCAACAACTTCTTTTTCTTGGCGAATTCGGTCCGATGTAACTTCCGTCCAATAAGGACTCTTGATGCCATGATGCTCAAATACCTTTTTTGAAAGGATCTTATTCATACCGACCGC
>CAZRRZ010000036.1:0-6165 GCA_964602725.1 uncultured Candidatus Saccharibacteria bacterium
GCAAAGATGATGAGATTGCTGCGGATGTGCCGCATGTGCTGGAACTTGTCGATATAGGACATAAGATCTGGAATTTTCCCCACGAATTGTCGGGAGGCGAGCGTCAGCGCGTCGCCATTGCCAGAGCCATCGTCAATCAGCCGGATATCGTCATTGCCGACGAACCGACAGGCAACCTTGATCCGGTCAACACGTATGAGATCATCCGCATTTTGCAAAAGATCAACGAGTTGGGTACTACTATCCTGCTCACGACGCACAACAAAGGCGTCGTCGACACGGTCAAGGGCCGCGTCATCACCATGGAAAAGGGGAAGGTGGTCAGGGATGATAAGGGGGGGAAGTATATTCTGTAGGAAGGCGGGGTGTGGCACATGCTATAATTATTTCCAATGATATTCACTACCTTCAAACGCATTACCCGCACCGGCTTCGTCAATTTTTGGCGCAATGGCTTTTTGTCATTCGCGGCTATAGTAGTCATCACCCTTTCTCTGTGTTCATTTGGCGCGCTTATATTCGCTGGAGCATTCGGGCGCAGCTTGATTACCGATGTTAAAGACAAGGTTGATATTAATGTCTATTTCACGCTCGAATCATCTGAACAGGATGTCTTGTCGCTCAAAAAAGATATCGAGCACCTCGCCGAGGTATCTCGCGTCGAGTACGTATCACGCGATCAGGCGTTGACACAATTTAAAACAAAATGGCAGGACAACACGCTCATCATGCAAGGTCTTGATGAGATCGGAACCAACCCATTTCCAGCATCACTCAACGTCAAAGCCAAAGACCCTGGGCAATATGCCAGTGTAATCAATTTTCTGGAAAACAAAGCGCCCACCTCTGCCGACGGATCACCTCTCATCGAAAAGATAAATTACCAGCAGAACAAGCTGGTCATCGATCGCCTCGGCCGTATTATTCCGGCCATCGAGCAGGCGGGCCTTATCGCGGGTATTATTTTTGTCATTGTGGCCATTATCGTTATCTGGAATACTATCCGCCTCATTGTGTACACATCAAAAGACGAAATATCAGTCATGAAACTTGTGGGAGCTAGCAATATATATGTACGTGGCCCACTGGTGGTATCTGGTATTATGTACGGTATTCTTTCGGCGGTTATCGCTCTTATATTGATGGCGGCGTTTGCTTACTGGAGTGATGCAGTAGTTCTCAAGTTTGCCGGTGTGCAGGTTGCGTCGGATTTTGAACTGGCAGTCAACATACTTTCGCGTTACTTTATACAAAACTTCGGCGAGATTTTCGTGATCATCATGGGTGCGGGAGTAGTTTTGGGAGCTATTCCAAGCTACATAGCCGCGCGACGATACCTCAAAGTGTAGGTGTGCATTGATTCAAAAAAATAAAAAACCCAGCGTTGCCGCTGGGTGGTGTTTCGTCTGTCGCGGGCTAAGTAAGAGTGATGACCATCGGCTTTGATAAGTCGGGTTCGTGCTCTCTCCACGCATAGATCGAACGGACCGGCCGCCCTCGTTTTTTCCGAGTGACAATATAGGTCTGGTGGTATTGTTCATCAAGCAGAATGCCGCTGAAGAAAAATGGCCGCTGAACCTCTCGAATCCCCGGGTATCTTTTTGACATGCAGACGATGCTCTCTTGTTCTCGGGGCTCAGGGGAATCAAGAAGCAGATCTGTAGCGCCGATGAAGGGGAGCTTTTGTCCCACGCACCGCTTGAGCGCGTCCGCCAGTTTTTCGTCATGGCGCATGCGCATGGCAACATTGTTGTGTAGCAGGTGCTCCACATTCCCTGGCGATGCAGCATCATGGTGGCTGTCGCGCACCAGTTCGAACAGATGCTCGGTTCGATTGATGGCCACGAGATGGCGGACATCGAGTACCAGTATGCGTTCGACAAGTACTAGCGACAGGTCGTAGCGGAACAGTTGCGTGCGGCCCGAAAGCAGATTTGCCCGCAAGTGGGGTACTGATTTTGCTGAGGGATATTGCGGCCATAACTCCGTAACAACGCCGGCTTTTTTGAGAGCACGTTCGAGGTGGAAGAGGGATATCTTCTTTCCATGTACTGTGATAGGGAAGACATTTTTTGGGTCAAAGAGCATACTACAGGTTTTCTGTTGGTTTGGTTGTTGGTGAAAGTTCGTGAAAAACCATATCACATTTTTTATAATATAACAAGTCTGTGCATTCATTTTCTCCCAATTTCTTCAACACACATATTGCACCTCTTTCAACTAGACAAAGCGCCACCGCTTCACTAGAATGAGTTTATGAAACGGAAGCCTGGGAAGAAAGCCATTGCTCACAAGTATATCTTCGTTATCGGCGGCGTCATGTCCGGCGTCGGTAAAGGTGTCGCTACGTCTTCCATCGGCACACTCCTCGCAGCAAAAGGATTCAAGGTCAATCTAGTCAAAGTCGATCCGTATCTCAATGTGGATGCGGGTACTATGAACCCGACCGAACATGGGGAAGTATTCGTGCTGAACAGTGGTCTTGAGACTGATCAGGATATGGGCAACTACGAGCGTTTTCTCAATCGCGACCTGACCGCTGATGACTACATTACGAGTGGCATGGTCTACAAATATGTCATCGAAAAGGAACGCGCTCTCGGATATGGTGGCAAGTGCGTGGAGGCCGTTCCGCACATCCGCGATGAGATCGTCCGTCGCTTTGAGCATTCTTCCAAAGTCAACAAGTCTGACGTTTCCATTATCGAGATCGGCGGTACAGTTGGCGACTACCAGAACATCATGTTTATTGAGGCCGCGCGTGCCCTCAAGATCCGCCACCCACAGGACGTGGCGTTCATCATGGTTTCGTACTTGCCAACGCCGGGCACCTTGGGCGAAATGAAAACAAGACCGACACAGAATGCTGTCCACCAGCTTGCTTCATATGGAGTAACTACTGACATCGTCATTGCCCGTGCTTCAACGCCTTTGGACGAACGCCGCAAGGAAAAGATTGCCACAGCTTGCAACATTTTACCAAAACGCGTTATTTCCGCCCCTGATATCAAGAGTATCTATGACGTGCCAGTCAACTTTGAACATGACAAGCTCGCCGAGATCCTTCTCGAAGTTCTCCATGTCGACAAAGATACGGCAAAGGCCTTGGCCGCTCATCCAGTCCTGTCACTTTCTGAATGGAAAAAAATGGCTCGCGGCATCAAGAACCATGAAGGTAAGATTTTGAATATTGCTATTATTGGAAAATATTTTAATACGGGAGATTTCGTTCTTACTGACGCGTATTTGTCGGTCTTGGAAGCGGTGAAGTTTTCTGGCTATGCCGTTGGCATGAAGCCGATTATACATACGGTCAATTCGAGGGATTTCGAAGGTAAAAAAGCATCAGATTTTCCCTATGAAAAACTCGATGCCATGGATGGCATCATTGTGCCGGGCGGGTTTGGTGAATCGGGCATTGAAGGCAAACTGAATGTTATCCGCTACGCGCGTGAACAGGGGATTCCATACTTTGGCCTTTGTTACGGCATGCAACTCATGACCATCGAATACGCTCGCAACGTTCTTGGTCTTGAAGGTGCGCACACTGCAGAGATTGATCCAAAGTCCCCACATCTCATCATCGACATTATGCCTGATCAGAAAAAGAAGATTGCCGAAGGGAATTATGGCGGTTCTATGCGTCTTGGTACTTATGTGGCAAAATTGGGCAAGGATACGATTGCGCAAGAGGCGTATTCGTATTTTGCGGGCAAAAAACTACCAAAGCTGACGACTACCATCAAAGAACGTCATCGACACCGCTATGAGGTCAATCCAAAGTACATTGATCGTCTGGAAAAAGCGGGACTAATGTTCTCAGGCAAATCTCCCGATGGGACGCTGATGGAGATAGCTGAACTGCCTCGCACGGTGCACCCATTTTTCTTGGGCACCCAATTCCATCCAGAGCTCCTCGCTCGACCATTGATGCCACACCCATTGTTTACGGAGTTTATGAAGGCGGCCAAAAAGAGGAATAAAGAGATTGGCAGGATCGAACTCAAAGAAATTCTAGAGGCAGCCGTTCCGGTAAAGGCCGACCTAATCAGGGACATCGAAGCTGACGTGGGGGATGTGGGGGAATAGGGGCAGTCAATAATAAAATACGTTATACTAGTGCCATATGACCGTCGCTGTCGGCATTGGTCTCGCATTCGTCGCCATGCTCTGTTGGGGCTTTGGTGATTTTCTTATCCAAAAATCAACGCGCAAACTGGGTGATTGGGAAACATTGTTTCTGATTACCGGATTTGGCGCGGTTGTTCTACTACCATTCGTTTGGCATTCACTCCCTGATCTGTTTTCAAGTGGTGGTCCTGGCTTGTATGTATTGATTGTTGCGGCGGTTGTATTGCTTTTGGCCGCACTCTTGGAATTCGAAGCCCTTCGTCGTGGCAAACTATCGGTGGTGGAACCTATCTGGTCATTTGAAATCCCTGCTGCGGCGCTCCTCGCGTATTTTTTATTAAATGAGCACATTACTGCAGTGCAGATTGTGCTCGCTATCATATTGATTATTTGTCTGGCCATGGTTTCGTTCCGCGGCAAACGATTTTCAGCAGCATTTTTCCTTGAACGTGGTGTCATCATCTCATTTATCTCAGCTCTGGTCATGGGTTGCGCCAACTTTTTCATGGGGTGGGGAGGTCGCGTGACCGATCCTATCATGGTCAACTTTTTTACTGATGCAGTCTTGATGATCATCTGCGGACTGTATCTTGCATACCATGGTCGCTTGAGACGGGCCTTTTCTGATCTGCGGCATGGCTATGCAACTATTATTCCTATGTCTATTGCCGACAAGGTTGCCTGGCTGGCCTACGTGGCTTCTATGACACTGATTCCTATTGCTGTGGCTACAGCGCTTTCGGAAAGCTACATTATCATCGCGGTACTTCTCGGCCTCTTTGTGAATAAGGAGAAGCTTCAGCGGCACCAGAAAATAGGCCTAATTGGAGCCATTATTGCGGCTATTGTATTGGCGGCCATGACCGGTGTCTAATCTAAGCCTAATCTAGGGCTGGCCTTGCGTTTTACCAGATTTTGTGGTATTATTGACAACCGTAGCTTTGGATTGTGTCAGTTCCTTAAACCTTAACCTTTTGGAGGATTTATAAAACAGGCAACATTGAGGTTATTACTCGTGTCTCGTGGCGTTGCCGCATGGCTGACTGATCAGGGGGCTGACATGTTCTTCTATTACGTCGTATTCAACAAGGTTCTCTTGTGGTGCGGCATTATATGGGGACCTGTCATTCTCTACGTCTTTCAGTTCGCTGTGGTGTACGCCTCGGTACGAGCCTATGATCGCTATCAGCGTAAGGCTGATAGCAACGATCATCGCGATCTCTTCGGTCTTGACGATATTCGCGAACGATTCCACCGGCGCTCGGCAGCTGCCCATTGGTTCATTCGTCCGGCGGTTCAGACGATATGCTTTATTGTGCTGATGTTCAGCGTCTCACCCTTTCTCCTATTCCTCGCGTTTCGGAGAAGGGGAATGCACGGCTTCGGCTGGTATGAAGCGTTGGTGTTAAGTGGAATGGTATTACTGAAAACTGCCGGATGGACGTTTGTCCACAGCTCTCTCTGGCCGGTAATCAAAAATACTGTAATTCCCTTCATACTCCAATTCATCGGTCTGTAGTCGCCACCTCTTCAAGCGCCGCCTCGCAATTCGCGAAGCGGCGCTTTTTTATGTTATAAATTGTGTGTTATAACTATGTCTATGCCCGCCGCACACACCATCCTCCTTTTTTACAAATACGTGGCCATCACCGACCCGCAAGCGTTGGCTGACTCCCAACGTGCTTTGTGCGAACGCCTCTCACTCAGAGGTCGTATTATCGTGGCGTATGAAGGGGTCAATGTGACACTAGAGGGAACTACTGAGGCCATTGAAGCTTATTGCACTGAGCTGCTGGCCGATGCTCGGTTTGCCGACGTCCATCTCAAAAAGAGTATTGGCACGGGCAAAGCCTTTCCAAAACTCTCGGTCAAAGTCCGCAAAGAAATTGTCACTCTCGGGTTGCTGGCTGAAAAAGATGTTGATCCACGCACTACGACAGGCAAGTATCTCTCGGCCAAGGAACTGCAGCAGTGGTTCGCCTCCGGCAAGAAATTCAAGATTGTCGACATGCGCAATGACTACGAACACAAGGT
>CAZRRZ010000037.1:0-6121 GCA_964602725.1 uncultured Candidatus Saccharibacteria bacterium
GTCAGCTATACTGCGGTGAATACGTTCTCAAGTCTTGTACTCACCGCCCGTCAACCCAAGGGAGTCGGAGGTGCCCGAAGTCTCGCCTCGTGCGGGCCTACGGCAAATTCGATGACAGGGGGTAAGTCGTAACAAGGCACGGGTAGCGGAAGCTGCTCGTGGAATATTTCAAAGAATTCAACGTTTTATGTCGCAAGACATATTAACTTATAGTCGATACTTACATTGTAAGATGGTAATTGCTCTTCAACCTTAAATGGGAGCACTTAACCGGGGAAGATTCCCGGAACACATTGACGATCTCAATTGAATCGTTAATGGGCGAACGGAACAAAATAGAGCGCGCTTGTCCGCAAGGATACACAAAAGACCGCCAGAAATGGCGGTTTTTTGTTACCCAAGATACCCATTGGAAGGTGGTTGACTTTACATATAAAGTGTGATAATATACATATAACTTGCACACACGGTTAATTCCTATGAAAAATCGAATCGAAGAGTTGTTCGGCGAGAATGATCCTCGCCTCCAGATGCCTCCGAGCGATCGTGAGGTTGTCCGCGAAATGGTCCGCGGAGTCAGTTGGTACCACTGGGTGCTTCTCGCGCTCGCGATCGCGAGTGTTGGGATCATCTGGTACCGCTTGGTCGAAGACAATGACCAGCGCCTCATGAAGACGTATGGAGGTCAGAAAGCTCCCAAGGTGAGCTTCGAACAGCATCGCTACTAGGCGATGAGAGACGATATCAACGCGCCGTGAAGGATACTCCTTCCGGCGCTAAAGTTTTACCTGTTTTATTTCTAGCTACAATTTTGTTGGTATAATTCTTTGATGAAAAAAGGACCTAAACCACTTGGGAATGTAAAGATAACATGGACGCCAGAATTTGCTTACGCAATAGGCTTATTGGTTTCTGATGGTTGTTTATACAATGATGGGCGACATATAAGCTTAACATCAAAGGATATTGTACAGTTGATGACTTTCAACAAGTGCCTTGGACTAACTAACAAAATAGGCAAAAAATATTCTGGTAGTGGAAACCTTGCATACCACGTGCAATTTAGCGATGTTCTATTTTACCAGTTCCTTCAAAGGATTGGTTTATCGCCAGCAAAGTCTAAAACAATAGGGGAGTTACATATCCCGAGGAAACATTTTATGGATTATACACGTGGCTATTTTGATGGGGACGGATGTAGTTATTCGTTTTATGACTCGGTATTCAAAAACAGTTTTCGTTTCTATATATCGTTTGCTTCAGGAAGTGAGAAATATATTCAGTGGTTTAAAGCCAGACTTGAATCATTTGTCGGCATTAAAGGGAGTATAAATAGGAAACGTGGAACAACCAACGTGCAATTAAAGTACGCAAAGCGGGAGGCTGTAATTCTGGCCAAAAAGATGTATTATCATGAGGCAGTAGTCTGTTTGGAGCGTAAAAGAGTAAAGGTATATAAGTCCTTGGAGATAATTGATACACGTCGGGGTGGTGAAATTGGCAAACACGCAGCGTTCAGAACGCTGTGAGCTCACGCTCTTGGGGGTTCAAGTCCCCCCCTCGACACAACAATTAGTTTTGCATTTATAAGCGTATTTTGCTAAGGTATACTCACTGATTTGAGGTATCAGCTCTGATCCATTCTCTTCGAAACATACCTCTGGTTACCATGCGCGCATAGCTCAGTTGGTAGAGCACACCACTGATACTGGTGGGGTCCTAGGTTCGAATCCTAGTGCGCGCACAAAATGACGTTTTTAATACATAGCGGTACAGATAAATAAGTGTTTACTTGTTTTGTGTTTTCATATTATAATTAACTCAAACAACTGAACCAAAGAGAGACTAGCATGAACATTATCATACATGAAGTAACGCGCCAAGAATTCATTCGACGTGCTTGCGCAAGTAAGCTCGGAGTTTCGGACGCTGATTTCGCCGCCAAAGTTGTTGCGGTTAAAGCCGAACGCCATGTCACGGGCAAATCAGCCACGATTAATCGTCCACAATTTGGACCGGTAAAGATGCTCACATTTCGTGTCGTCCCGGCACTTAGGCGGGTGTAATCTTTCTTGCCACAACCTCTATTAGGCCAGCACCTCGCTGGCTCTTTTTTATGCTAAAATTGATTCATATGAATACACCCAAACCACCCCCAAGGACTTCTTCTTGCACCTCGGTGCCACCGTGGCACTCTATGTTGCTGCAGGCGCTCTTATCAACCTCTGGTTCAGTGTGATCAATTATTTCTATCCTGATGCACTGGCAGGTTATTTCTATAGCAACTCTGTGGCCTGGCCGATTTCGATGCTCATTGTGCTTATTCCGATACTGTATGTCCTGGAGTGGCTCATCAATCGTGACATCAAGAAGATGGCAGAAAAAGCCGATATTTGGGTGCGTCGTTGGAGGATTTATCTGACACTATTTCTAGCTGTGGTACTTATGGGTGGAGACCTTATCACACTTATCAACACGTACCTCAATGGTGAAATAACTGCGCGCCTGGTCTACAAGGTGATTGTGATTCTCCTGGTTGCTGGTGCCATCGGCAAGTACTATTTCTTTAGCTTATATCCAAACTTTAAATGGGCAAAGGTAGCTCGTCGCACCAATGCCTGGTTCGGTATCATCTTTGCTCTGGCTGCTATTGTTGTGGGGTTTATCGCAGTGGGATCTCCCGCAACCCAGCGCGCACTCCGTTTTGATCAGCAGCGCGTAAATGATCTGCAGAATATCCAATGGCAGATCATCAGTCATTGGCAGCAAAAGGAGAAATTGCCAGCCAGTCTTGCGGAGCTCAACGATACTCTTTCTGGCTACATTATTCCTACTGATCCGGAAACGGAGTCTCCATATGAATACTCGGTCAAGGCGACTTCAGCAACTTCATCTGTACCTCGAGGACTTTCATTTGAACTCTGTGCCACTTTTGGTAGAGCGTCGCAGGATTTGAAAGGCAGGGGAGAATTTGGTGGCCGCGGCGGCATCTATCCCGCATATGACATAGCAACTTCATATCCAAGTCCTGGAGGTGGAATAGAAAACGTCTGGAATCATGAGGAGGGGAGGTCTTGTTTCATTCGCACCATTGACCCGGATAAATACCCAGTCACACCAAAACCAATCAGAGATTAGCGCATCTTTTATCACTAAGCTTTTTGTGCTACAATGGCTTCTCATTTTAACAATAAAAAACCCACATCATCCATGAACCTCGGTAAGAAGACTAAGATTGTTTGTACTATTGGCCCTGTCACAGAAAATATAGAACCTATGTCGCAGCTCGTTGAGGCAGGCATGAATGTCATGCGTCTCAACTTCTCCCACGGCGACTTTGCAGAACATCAGAAACGCATCGAGAATCTTCGTGAGATTATGAAGAAAACAGGCAAAACCGTGGCTATTCTTCAGGATTTGTGTGGCCCAAAGATTCGTATTGGCACATTCAAGGACAAGATGATCACCTTGCATGAAGGCAAGACTTTTACGTTGACTACTGACGAGATAGAGGGAGACGAAACACGTGTTCATATCAACTACCCTCAGCTACCAAAGGAAGTGAAGGTGGGTGGTATGATCATGCTCCAAGATGGCACCAAGAGGCTCCAAGTTACCGAAGTCAAAGGCAATGACATTATCTGCAAGGTCATGATTGGCGGCAGTTTGTCAGGAAAGAAAGGGGTCAATGTCCCGGGCGCTGATTTGTCACTTTCTGCTTTGACGGAAAAGGATCGCGCCGATGTTGAGTTTGGCATCAAAAATAATGTTGATTTTGTCGCACTGTCATTTGTCCGTCGCGCGTCTGATGTTCAGGATCTCCGTGCCATATTGGATAAAGCTGGCTGCAAGGCCCAGATTATTTCAAAGATTGAGACTCCAGAGGCTCTTCAGAATATTGACGAGATTATCAAACTCTCGGATGCTATCATGATCGCCCGTGGTGACTTGGCGGTAGAAATACCTGCAGAAGAGGTGCCGTTGGTCCAGAAGCTTCTTATTTCAAAATGTAATGCCGTCGGCAAGCCAGTTATCACCGCTACTCAGATGCTCGAATCTATGATCAAGAACTCCGTCCCAACCCGCGCTGAAGTCTCGGATATCGCAAACGCTATCATCGATGGTACGGATGCCATCATGCTTTCAGAAGAAACAACTCTGGGTAGTTATCCAGTCGAAGCAGTCAAGATCATGACAAAAGTCGCTATTCGCGTTGAAAGTGAGGTCTATACACGTGACACCATCGCCGAGTACGATGAATCACACGGTGTTACCGATGTCGTATCACAGTCAGCTGTTCGTGCCGCACACAATGTTGGCGCGACACTTATTGTGGCATTGACCCGTTCGGGCCGTTCTGCCCGCATGATCGCCCGCTATCGCCCTGCAGAGCGCATTTTGGCCTTGTCAGATAATGCGCAAGACATGGCAAAATTGATGCTTACCTTCGGCTGTTACCCTATGGTTGCACCCACATTCAAGACCGTTGAAGAGATTATGGAAGTTGTTCGCGAGGCCATTCTCAAGACTGATGAAGCACAGAAGGGTGACAAGGTAGTCATTGTAGGAGGCATGCCGCTTGGCACTGCCGCAGATACGAACATGATTCTTGTGGAGACGTTGTAGTCCCTATGCTATATTCGCTCCGCTCATATATCGCCTGCGCTCGGATGTCGTGTCAACGAGTTGCCACACATCCTCGCTTGGCGCTATAATTCATCCATGCGAAAGAGCATGTACGTTATACCCAATACGAACCTGTTTCTCGACAGCCGCCCGCGTGAGTATCCACTCATGTTCAGGGACCTGCCGGCAGACGAGAAGCCGCGTGAAAAACTTTTGGCTCAAGGCCCAGAAGCGCTTTCGATTGCCGAATTAACGGCTCTTTTGCTAGTGACCGGTACTACCAAGGAAGACATCGGAGAGATGTCTGCGCGCCTCGTGCGGCAATACGGAGAAAAAAGTATTTTTGCCGAACGTGATCCGGAGAAATTATCCAAAGAGTTGGATGTGCCAATAGTTAAGGCGTGCGCCATTGTCGCTACAGGCGAGATTGGGCGACGCCTATACCAGCAGTCCGAAAGCGGATTCAAGACTCTCAGAACTGCCAAAGATGTCTACGAATACCTCGCTGATATGCGCAACTTGCCCAAAGAACATCTCCGTGGTCTCTACCTCAATAGTCACAACCGTGTCATTGCCGATGAAGTTATTTCTATTGGTACGGTCAATTCAAATATGGTTCATCCGAGAGAAGTATTTCGTCCTGCCATCGAGCGCAATGCCGTCGCTGTTATTCTTGCGCACAACCATCCATCCGGCGAAGCTACGGCCAGTGCCGAAGATATCGAGATTACCCGTCAAATTGTCCAGGCAGGGAAGATCCTGGGCATTCGCGTGCTCGATCATGTCATCATCACTAAGGACGCATTTACGAGTGTGAGTGCGGACTACTAACGAGAACTACTATGAGAGATTATCAGGTTATTTCACCATCCCTCGACGGGATTCTTCACCATGAGTCGATTGTATACGAAGGTATCAAGCGACCATTCGAATTGTTGCGAGTTATGGATGGTCCGGCATCGCGTGGCTTGGGCAAACACAGTGACATATCCGAAGTCGTTTATACTGATACCGAACAAAAAGTTATAGCAGACTATCTTCAGGATCTTCAGCGGTTATTCATGAAAAAATTCACTCAATTCACGATAGAAGCTGAACTGAAATCCGAGGAAGGCCTCAAACTCTTGGCCATGTTGCAGGAGATGATAAAAATCAAAAAGTTGCTATAACCGCTACGCTAAAAATGGTATAATGCCCGCATGGCTTCACGCGACTATTTCAAAGGCAAACGAGTTGCCGTTATTGGTCTTGGCCCTCACGGCGAAATGGTCGAGGATGTGAAGTATCTCATCAAGGCCGGTGCCTGGGTTTCCATCTATGATCTAAAGAGCGAAACACGTCTCAAAAACCACCTGGTATTTTTGAGGTCTGTCGGTCTGGCAAATTATGTGTGCGGTTCAATCCCATCGGATGATCTTTTGGATATGGATATGATCATCTTGTCTCACGACTATCCGCGGGATTCGTCTTTTTTGAAGGGTGTGTATGTACAGAA
>CAZRRZ010000038.1:0-5976 GCA_964602725.1 uncultured Candidatus Saccharibacteria bacterium
GGCTTCCCTTGCGCCAGGAGTTGTCCTGCATCAAGTACATACAAGTGATCTGATAGCTCGCGAATGAGATCCATGTTGTGTTCTACCAAAATAACCGTCTTGCCGTGCTCGCGTAACTCCTTCATCACCGCCACCACCGTCTTTATCATCTCCGGAAATAGCCCCGCAAAAGGTTCATCAAAGAAAATAATCTCAATGTTACCCACGCCACTCTGTACGACAGCCAGAACTCTCGCAATTTCGAGCAACTTACGCTGGCCGTATGAAAGATTCTTGGCCAATTCATTTCGCTTTTCCCAGAGACCAACTTTCTTGAGAACTTCCTCAGCTCTTTCGAGATGCAGTGCGGTATGTTTCTCAAATAACGCCTTCCAGATACTGCGTTCGGTCAAGACTACCAATATATTATCCAAGACTGGCATCTGTTCAAAAAGTCGCACATCCTGAAAAGTACGGGTCATACCATAGAATGGAACTTCGTATGCGCGGATACGAGTAAGCTTTTCAGCATCAGCGATAATAACTTCTCCACCATCTATCTGATGCATGCCAGTCAGTGTATTGATGAGGGTCGATTTGCCCGAGCCATTTGGGCCAACAATAGAAGTAATTTTGCCTGCCTCAAAAGAGACGGACAGCTTGTTGACCGCATAGACGCCGTCAAAGTGCTTTTCTAGATTGTGTGTTGAGAGGAGGGGCATGTGTGACATTAATCCGTAATCTTCGCATCAGTAACCTTGCGGAACTTGTACGTTCGATCAACTTCGCAGTCGCTATTGAATGTAAGTCCGCCGGTAACAGCTGGGTAATCCTTGAGCTGACTTATATACTCACCAACTTTCTGTGGATCATCACCGACAGCAGCAATAGCCTTCAATACAAGCACCATGGCATCATAGTTTGCGGCAGCGAGAAATACCGGAGGCAGGCTAAATCGTGTGCTGTAAGCTTCTTTAAACGAGCGAGCTATCTCAGTGTCACTCGCCACTGTTTCGCGAGAATAATCATAATCTACAAACTTTACGCCATTGGCCAACGCCAGATTTTTAAGCGCAGGATTTTGAACCGTGTAATAGTCAGTATAGAGAGGCGCAGACAACCCGATTTCTTTGAACTGCTGGAGCATTATCTCGACAGTACTTCCTACTTGAACGAACACCACGGCATCTATACTCTTTTCAATCGCCTTGATCTTGGCTATCTCGGTACGATAGTCTGCGGCGCCTGCGGCTGCGCTATAAAACTCCTTACTCACAATTGTTCCACCCTTGGCCACAAAAGCAGTATCAAATATTTCAGCAAGACCCTGACCGTACTCATTGTTAGGGAATAAATAGGCGACCTTCATCTTGCCATCTTTGACAAGATACTCGGCAAAGGCCGGACTAAAGTTTTTGGCAGTGAGAGCGATACGGCACGAACGTGGATTGTTATCAAAATACACTGGTGTAGTAGCACCAGGGGCAATCATGAAGCTCCCGTCATCGATAACGAGTTTACGTACGGATGCAACCACCGGACTTCCATCAGCGCTATAGAATCGCGCGCCTTTGAGCTTTGCGGCGTTGTACGCGTTCACTGCAACTTTTGGATCATAGGCGGAGTCCTCGAGAATAAGTTCAACTTGCCTGCCATCGATACCACCTGCCGCATTGACCTGATCAATAGCCAAAGTAGCAGCATTCTTTTGGATCTCTCCGAGTGACGCGGTCGGACCCGTCAATGCGAACAAACCTGCAATTTTGATTGGCTCTTTTTGTGTCTGATCTGTTGGAGTAGGGTTTCCTGATACTGAAATAATGATGATGACAATAACTATGATCACAACAATCGCCCAGATGAGTTTCTTCATGAAAATAAGGGTGGTTATGGATAAATATACACTAAAAGTATACATGATCGGGTATAAAAAACCACCACAAGATATGACAAAGGCCCGGGATTGAACCAGGCCTTTTTGATTTCCGCGAGAATCGTCAAGTCACAACCTCCGAGGAGCGAACCCCTGTGTGATCAAGATTGGGTTGTTCGTCCGTCTGAAAAATTCTGACGGTCCATCCTTGGCGACGCAGGGTGTCAACTGTTCCCACAAGATAGTCATCAGATGAGCTGATGTCAACCGTGTGAAAAACATTCACCTCGACCCTGTTCCGGAACAGTGTAACCTCCGCCCAGACGAGATGTCCCGTCTCTGACCTTGTACTGTTGCGGCCAAGCAGGAGGTAGATGAACTGAATCACCTCTCCTTGTGTGGTATTGACCCAGCGATGCCGGCTGGGAGACTTGATATCGTCGATCAAGCCTTTGACTGCATCTTCGGCAACCTTGCGGTTTGCCACTGCTGCCTTCTTCTCACCTTTTGAAATTTGATGAAACAGTGCAAACACGAAGAGGGCGGCGACAATGAATGCCATGATTAACAATTGCATATCTGGGTTCATAATGAAAAACTCCGGTTCTGAAGGTTGTTTGGTTGTTGTGTGTACTGCGAAATACCGACCTACAGTATAGCACAGACTACTTGCAAATGTCAAGATTATGTGTTATAGTAGAGTTCGAATCTTTGACAGTCAAAATCACCCCAACCCTCGGAAAAATATGAAAACTGATCGAATCGAACAGGCCCTGCGCACCTGGGAGCTCTGCTGTGCGAACAGTAGATTGTCCATAAAGCGCATCAACATGCTGAAAAGTGGAGCGGCTAGCGAAATGGCCGTTGGTCCAGCCAAGCATTTTGAATCCTTCCGGAAGGACATCCTCGCACGAAAGCCCTTCGAGGCAGAAAAATACATTCCCGAAGTCATCAGCGCCGAAGCTATGGGACCATACAGCTTCTTCCCCGCCGCAGTGCATGCCTGGGCTACGGACTCACGTCGCATCTATACGATCGATGAGGTTGTCCAACAGATTGTCATGCAGACCAACGTCAGCGAATTGACTTGGAAGGACATCCCCTTCCCCTTCAACTCGTTCGGAATCGCCTTGGCTCAACCCATCCGCGAACCAGGGGGTCAGCTGTTTGATTTCCTGTTGGTGCATCGCGGCTTCATGCATTCGATCGGTCACGATGGCATCACCATCTGGATGATCTCACAGGAATTCGAACGTCCGGAAGCCGCGTCACTCAAAAAGGCGCGTGCCGCATACGAAGATATGGTCATGCGTGGCAACTTGAAGCCGGGTACCAAGATGATGGACATACTGACATCGCGAGAGGCCATGGACAAGACGACCATGGGCGCAAAACTCAACGCACTCATCGCCGATGGCCTCTTCTTCGACAAGCCACTCAAGAACGCCTTCGATCACATCAAGAAACATGACGGTGAAGATGCTTTGAACGGTCTTCTGCCACTGCATGGAATCAAGTTCTCCGAGATGCAAATCACAGTCGAGCGCATTGTCGCCGGCCTCTGCATCTATCTCGACGCCAACAGGGGCGGTGCGAAAGATACAGGTGGAACAAGTTGGACACCGCTCGACGAACCAACAATGGACGAGACCTGCGTGACCAAGACATCGCTCGTATGTCTGGTCCAAAACGTCTATGACATATCGGGGTTGAAGCGTGAGCTTCTTCTCATCACCGATCCGGTCGAACGTGACCGACGTTGTAAGGAGCTTGGTGTCCATTATCGCGAAGGATATGCCCGCAGGCGTCCCGGATATGGAGATGATCCGACCGCACCTCGTTGCGTACATATCCCTCCGACCATCGTCGGTCTGCGTCGCCTACCTCCTGGAGCACTCCCCAGGGGAACGGAAAAAGTTCTGTAACGAACGCACTCACAACAGCCGCACGGTTCAACCGGGCGGCTTGTTTTTATATCTAAAATAATTGGTAATAAAAAAACCACCACACCGACCGGAGTCGTGTGTGGGGTTCATGATGAGATGGAAAAGCGAATTACTTACTAGGCTCCATCAAAGCCTTGAGCGCCCAATCCCAGCGCTTGCCGATGTCGTTAAAGAAGAGAACCTTCTGACCATTGGCGGTCATTCCCTTCTTGTGATCGAACATCGCCGAGACCCAGCCGAGATGGTGATTGCCGTCGGTGACAACAGCAACCGGAATTCCACGTTCGGTGGCTTCGATGATTGCAGCGAATCCGTAGGACACCGTCTCCGTCACGCCGTATCGATCGAGGTTGAGCGAAGGATAGAGCTTGTCAGGCAACATGTCCATATCAGTCAAGACCGCGTCGAAGTGTCGCAGGTCCATTTCTTGCACACCAACCTGGAGACGGTTGACGGTGACCACATCGTGACCTTCGAGGAGGACACGCCCAAGCCCGCGGTTCTCCTCATTGTCGTCAATCACGAGCACTGCGTAGCGCTTCGAGAAGACAGCGATGTTGGAAGGCTTTTCAGCCACCGCCATGACAGCAACGGGCTCAGCTTGCAACTTTTCGCGTGCCTCGCAGAGTGCCGTCAACTTCGCGATACCCCGAGTCTGGTCAAAAATATCTAGGACATCGAACATGCAAACATTCTCGGGTTGTTTAGGTGCCCGATCGAGTTCGTTGCCAGTAAGCATGACGAGGAAGATTTGCGTCGGATTATAGATACCACGAAGATCGCTAAGCCCCCTCACGAGGACAATGTCTGCACTCACCTGACTTTCGATTTGCTCCAGTTGAAACCTGGCGGGACTTACAGACTCCAGCAGTGCTATGGTTAGTGAATTGGGTTTGTGGACGAAAATTGACATTTTTTTCATGGAACTGGTCTTTCTTGGGTTGATTGTTGTTCGGGTGTATTATAGCACAGAATACTTGCAAATGTCAACTATATATGATAAGGTTCTTCTGAACAACTTTATAAGGAACCTATGAAACCGCACATTGATTTTGAATCGCTTAAACCCGGCGAACTGCAAAAACTCCTCTCGCAGATCCAGAAACCAAGCGAGGAAACACTATTTCTACGCGCCGGCCTGGAACCTGTCCTAAAGGAGTTTATGGCATTCGTTGCCAAGTCCCGTGAGGCCGTCCGTCAACGTCTTGAATCCATTGGAGGATTGAAACTCGAGCGACACATGAGCTTTGACTACGATCCAAAAGCCGAAAACATGCGCTTCCTCAAAGAGACGTGGGATGCCCAATCAGACATCTGGGCACTCATCGAAACCATGCCGACGTACTATATCACCATGCTTACCTTGCTCGAGAAGATTCAGATACCTCGAGACAAGCATTTGCGTCTGGTCAGTATCGGCACAGGCCCCGGCCTCTACGAAACATTCCTTGGCAAACTGTTTGGTCAAAAAGGCATCGGTGGCGTTACCACCTGCGTTGACTTCTCTAAAGGCATGACAGATATGCACAAGTTCATTCTGTCTTTGCAACAACAGCCAATCCGGAATGTTGAGCCAATCACTGCAAACATGGCGCAACTTCCATTGCCGGATAAAAGTGCCGATGTCGTCCTCTGCAACAATTCGTTGCAATGGTGCCCTGACTGGCGCAAGGCAATTGCGGAAATGGCCCGCATCCTTGACCCCTCACGTAACCCATTTGCATTCTTCGTGGTTCACACTCATGGCAACGCCATGAAGATGGGTACGACAACTGGCGAAGAGCCCCCGGTTAAACTTGAGACGATTACAACAAGCCAAATATTTGACGAGCTTGAGCGCAACATGTTCACCATCAACACGTCACGACAGCTCCGTGGTAGTCAAGGTACTGGTCAGCTCAATGGTACGGTCCATCGGCAGTTCATCACCACCCAGCTAACGCCTGAAGGACTAAAGCACCGGTGGCGGAAAACCAAACCCACCGTTGGAGAAGCCCACATGATTCGCGTACGATAATACACACCCAATCAAGACCCATCCTGCACAGTGCGGGATGGGCCAGTTTTATTTACCACTTTCTATTTCACCTCCACCATCTTCCCTCCTTGCATCACCATCATCTTTGTATCAGGAAGTCTGTTGCCTGTTGGACCAAACTTTATCGTGCCACTGGCGCC
>CAZRRZ010000039.1:0-5821 GCA_964602725.1 uncultured Candidatus Saccharibacteria bacterium
ATGCACTGAAGGAGTTTGAAAAGACGGGGAAGGCAGGGAATGAGGGTGAGGAGGAATAATTTATCTACCTATACAGATGCCGCCGGCCGGTCACTCTTCACTTTTACCAAAACAAATAATCCAATGACGATAAATCCAGTTACTGCCAGCGTGGCGTATCTGTACTTGTCGCTACTGCCATGCGCGGCTGTTGCAACTACGATGCTCCAGACAATGGGTCCGACGAACGATGAAGCGCGTTCGACGAGGCCGAAATACGCGAAGGCTAGGTTGTGCGCGTGACTCGGCGCCAAATAAGCCATGACTGAACGTGACACGGTCCAGTTGGCGCCGAACCAGAGACCCATGATCACCGTCACAACTACAAAGACAGTAAAGTTGGTCAGGAACCCGACAAGAGGAAGGATAAATACCCAGCCGGTCAATACCCACGTCAGCGTCTTTTTGTGGCCAAACTTGTCTGCGATGGGTCCGGAGACGAGCCCGCCAATCGCCGAGGTTATGACAATTCCCATCAGAATGTAAGATTTTACGGTATCCGACACGCCCCAGACTTGTTGAAGGAAGATTGAGAAATTATTCGAAGAGGTGAGGATGGCGTCATTGAACAAAAAATACGCCAGAATGAAAAGCGCAACTCCAGGGTACATAAATACTTCCTTACTTTTCTTGAATAGCTCACGTGCGTCCGATCGCAGATTGAACGAGTGTTTTTCTCGAAAGGGCTCCTTGAACCAGATGAGCATGGGGAGCATGAGGAGTGTGAATAGTATGACTGCCGGCACAAGCGTTTCGGCGCGAGGCGACGATTGAAAGAGCGTCCATGTGCCATTTGAAAAAGGAAGAACGAACAGAAGCCCGACAAATTGGCCGAAATAATTTGCGGCAATGCCCCAGCCGGAGACGCGCCCTCTGTGTCCTGGAGCGGCAATATCGTTGATGAGCGGCGTATAGAAGGTGAAGGTCAGAAGATAAAAATACGTGCCGATGATGAAAAATACCAATGCCTGTATTTCGTGTCCGGCAACGGCAGACAGGGCGCACCCGCCGTAAAGGAGCGCTACCATAATGCTCGTGTGGCGCAGACCAGTTATGCGCCGCGCGTATCTATCAAGCAGAAATCCGGTGATTGGCACCGTAAAGAGAAGTAGTATGGAGGAAATGGGAAAAGTTAGATTGAACCACGTATCCGAAAGGCCCTTCTCGATCACGAGCCATTGGGCGAAATAGAGGAAAAAGACGATGGAAAGCACCGAATTGGCAAAATCGTATAATGCCCATAGGAATATATTTCTCCGGGTATTCATCAGGTGCCCTCGGTAGGAATCGAACCTACATCTATTCCTTAGGACGGAACTGTTCTATCCATTGAACTACGGGGGCGGCTGGGTTTTTGTTGAACGAGAAAACTATAGCATATTTTGCGAATAACCGTATTCTCTGTTATAGTAATTCCCATGACCCCTGAAGAACGTTCTTTGCTCGAGCGCACGCACAAGCTAGCGGAAGAAAACAATGCACTTCTTCGTTCGCTCCGTCGCAGTCATCGGTTTTCAACCGCAGTGCGCGCGTTGTACTGGGTCGTGATTATTATTCTGAGTTTTGGAGCGTACTACCTTATTCAACCATATGTTGACACGCTGACGGATGCGTATACTCAAATGGAAGGGACATTGCAGACATTGAAAGGCTTATAGATACCACATATCCGCCAAGGTAGCTCAGTTGGTAGAGCATTCCCCTGAAGAGGGAAGGGTCACCAGTTCGATCCTGGTCCTTGGCACCGTATAGTAGAGACAGACATTCGGGCACTCGTTGTGCATGTTATTCTGTTACAATACCCACATGAACCGTACCGCCGTCGAACAGATCAAGGAGCGCTTGCCCATCAATGAAGTCATTGGTCAGTATGTGAAGCTGGATAAAGCAGGGGCTTCCTACAAAGCCAAATGTCCTTTTCATAATGAAAAGTCGGCATCTTTTTTCGTGTCGCCCGACCGTGGCGGCTACTATTGTTTTGGTTGTGGAGCCAAGGGTGATATTTTTACGTTCGTCGAGCAATTTGAAGGATTGGATTTTCGAGGTGCACTCAAAGTCTTGGCGGAACGTGCTGGCGTGCAATTAACCTTTGACAATAAAGCTGATGGCGAACGTGACAGGCTTTTCCAGGTAATGGAGGCAGCAGCCACATTTTTTGAAATGCAATTTGCCAAACATAAGGAAGTTGAAGAATATGTGAAGAAGCGCGGGGTTGCCGAAAAAACGCGCGTGGAATTCCGCATCGGTTGGGCGCCGGAAGGTTGGCAGAACCTTATTGATTTTTTACGCACGAAGAAATTTTCTGATGCTCTCATAGAAAAAGCTGGACTTGGCAAAAAAACCGAAGAAGGCAAGTTCTACGATCGTTTTCGTGGCCGTGTGATGTTTCCCATTTCTGATTCGAGTGGCCGTGTCATCGCTTTTTCCGGACGAATTCTCAAAGACGATGGCAAGTCAGCCAAATATCTGAATAGCCCCGATACTCCTCTATATGACAAATCGTTGGTGCTGTACGGTCTTGATAAGGCAAAAAGTGATATCCGTCGACTCAATTATACGATCATGGTTGAAGGACAGATGGACTTGGTCATGTCCCACCAGGCAGGGATAAAAAATACGGTCGCATCCTCCGGTACAGCACTTACCGATGAATCATTTAGCGAATCAGGCGCGGTCAGCAATCTGGGCCTGGTTCGTCGCTTGTCCCCCAACGTGATCATTGCCTTCGATTCTGACTCAGCGGGGAGGAAAGCTGCAATGCGCGCGGCTGGCATCGGGCTCTCCATGGGTATGGATGTGAAGATTGCCGATCTTGTTGGCGGTAAAGATCCAGCTGATCTGGTCCTCCATGACCCAGAAGATTGGAAGAAGGCTCTGCGTGAGGCAAAACCGATCATTGAATTTGAACTGGGAAATGTTATGCGTGACAATCCAGATCCTCGCAAATTGCCGCGTGCATTGCGCGAGCGCGTCTTTCCATTCTTGGCACGCATCGAAAGTCGTATGGATCAGGCACATTTTGTGAAGATGATCTCCGATAGGACGAATATCCTTGAAGCCGCGGTGTGGGATGATCTTGCGAAAGTAAAGTTGGAGACGGCGAAAGAGGGCACTACCTCAACTGGACGCTTCGGAGGTCGCGAAGGCGACCGAGAACCAGCCGCGTCGCGAGCACGCGACGACGGCGTGTCCAGGGGAGGTAGCGCCGATGTAGCCGTCTCTCCGCAGGCTTCTTCCTCCGCGGCTCCACAGCTTGACCTCATAGTACGCCGCATGTTTGGTCTCCTGTCCCATGTTGAAAAAAAAGCTCCCGAGGATGGAAAAAAATATTGGGGAGAGATTCAAAAGATTGCCGGCACTTCATATGCAACACTTTGGTCTGCGGTGGAGCCATTGATGAGCGATTTTGCCTTCGAGGCTGAAGCTGTATTTGGAAATGATGCAGAAGATTGGCAGCGCCACATGAAGGAGCTCATTATCAATTTTGAAGAAGATGTAATAAACCAGGAGCTCATTACGTCTATGAATGAGCTCAGACAGGCTGAAAAAGTTGGTGATATGGCAACGGTGAGCGAACTGGCAAAAAAATGCCAGGCACTATCCATACGAAAGGCTGAAGTGGGCAAGCGGAAAAGGGCATAAATCGAGCCACTTGCGCTTATTTGGCAAATCCCTTACAATCATCAGGTTAATAACTATTTCTCTATCTCCATCATATGAGAAAAAACAAAAAAGGGGCTTCAAAAGCTCGACCAAAAGCTCGTCGTCCGGCGAAGCGTGTAGCTTCTCGTGCAAAGGGTGTCTCTGTGAAAAAATCCAAGGTACCTGCTAAAGGCAAAATCGGCGGCAAATCTGGAAAGTCTGGTAAGCCGATGTCAAAGATTGACAAGGCTCGTGATTTTGAAGTGCGCGCCAATAAGCTCGTCAACAAAGGGCGCGATCGCGGTTTCGTCACGTATGATGAGATTTTGAAAGAATTTCCCCAAATTGAGAACGATATTATTTTTTTAGATGAGCTTTATAGCAAATTTACTGCCGCCAATGTTGATGTGCTCGAAGGTGGGGGACTCTTAGAAGTTGAGGACCTCAATCCCAAGAAGGCATCGACACACTATAGCCGTACAGGTTCTGATTCTGCGTATGACTCCATCCAGATGTATCTCAAAGAGATTGGTCAGTACCCACTGATTACTGCCTCCGATGAAAAAGATCTTGCAAAGCGCATTCAGGCAGGGGACACCGAAGCAAAAAATCTTCTCGCTAAGGCCAACCTTCGTCTAGTGGTTTCGATTGCCAAAAAATACGTCGGCCGCAGTCCAGATCTCACCTTGCTCGATCTCATCCAAGAAGGAAACCTTGGTTTGTTTCGCGCTGTTGATAAGTTCGATTGGACCAAAGGATACAAGTTTTCTACCTACGCTACGTGGTGGATCCGTCAGGCCATCACTCGTGCTCTTGCAGATCAGTCCCGCACTATCCGCGTGCCGGTGCACATGGTTGAAACTATTGCCAAGTACAAGCAGGTAGTCCGCCGTCTCTCTCATGATCTCGGTCGTGAGCCGTTGCCTGATGAGATTGCCACCGAAATGGGCATGGACGTCGAAAAAATCTATCAGATTGAAAAGATTGAACAAGACGTTGTCTCGCTCGAAAGTCCGGTCGGCGATGACAGTGATGATGGCAAGTCTACGCTTCAGGATTTTATTCCTGACGACAAGATCCTTTCACCTGATCAGGAGTCGTCACGCCGTATTCTTCGCGACCAAGTCAACATGATCCTTGATGACCTTTCAGAAAAGGAGCGCAAGATCCTTGAAATGCGCCATGGTCTCCTCGATGGCATCACTCACACTCTTGAAGAAGTAGGAAAGGAGTTCGGCGTTACCCGCGAGCGTATCCGTCAAATTGAGGCCAAGGCTCACGAAAAGATCCGTCAGCACGAAAAAATCAATCGTCTCAAAAATTATTAAATAAATAGGCCCGAGGTTTCCCTCGGGTTTGTTGTTGCGTGCATATCACGCGACCGGACTTTATTCGGTGGGCTAGGGTGCCTTTGGAACCCAGTTACGCCACTTGTTGATGATGCGCGCGAGGCTTTTTTCATCTGCCAGTCGTGATTGCGTGCAGACTTGTATGTAATGTCGTCCGCGTACGAGTCGGGAACCAGCAAGTATCCCAGGGTACCGCGATCCTTGGAGAATGGCGGATCGGATGAGACCTGGGTTAGGATAGAATTCGGGTGTTCCGTCGTCCTCGCTAGCACATACAATTCGAATTTCGTTGCGGGTTATGATCAAGGTTCCAACTCCAAAACCGTGGGCGTCATGGCGTCTGGTGTGTAAAGTCACACAGCAGGGTTTGCGGTATTCCGCGACCATGGCGTCTGCTATAGTGATCATCTCACCTCGGGCACGCTTTTCGGTAATGGCTTCGAGTCGCGCTAAAACGTTGGTTTCAAGTGTTTTTTTCATGCAAGTGTCCTAGAAAGGATACTACTCTCATGTATGAGATCTGGCAACATGATGATTCTTTATACAAAAATCAGCTATAATGACCCCATGCAAACAGCCGTTTTCGACACACTCTACAAGAAACTCAACAAGCCCCAGCGTGAGGCTGTCGATGCGATCGAGGGCCCTGTTATGGTCATAGCTGGGCCAGGAACAGGCAAGACTACTATTTTGACGTTGCGCATTGCCAATATCCTCAAGCGCACTGATACGCCCGCAAATGGCATTCTCGCTATCACCTATACCGACGCCGGTGTCAAAGCTATGCGCCA
>CAZRRZ010000040.1:0-2590 GCA_964602725.1 uncultured Candidatus Saccharibacteria bacterium
TTAATAACCGTAAACTGACTGAAGCTTTCATTGACATCCGGCGGCAAAACAGGAATACCGACGCGCTTACATTCTGCAATAGTCTCGGCAACCTTTTCCGTATCACCTTGCTCCGAGGTGAGAACTGCTGAGAGATAAATTTCAGGGAAGTGTGCTTTGAGATAGGCGGTGATATAAGCGATGCGGCCATATGACACTGAGTGAGCCTTGTTAAAGGCATATGCTGCAAATGGCTCGATCCATTTCCAAATTTCGTTTGATTTTTTTTCTGACCACTTACTGTGCTTCATACACCCCTTGATAAATTTCTCTTTTTGTTCCGCCATTTCCTGCGGAATCTTCTTACCGACAGCTTTGCGGAATTTATCAACTTCAATCCAAGTGTACCCGGCAAGTTTATGTGCCATCATTAGGAGGTCATCTTGATACACGAGCACGCCGTAGGTTTTTTTGAGGATATCGTCGACTGCAGGATCGAAACGGCGTACTTTTAGGGGGTCATGTTTCCCTCTGATGTATTCTGGGATAAATTGCAGAGGTCCAGGACGATAGAGCGCCACCATCGCATTGATGTCGTGAATGGTACTCGGCTTCAAGTCTTTCAAGAATCGCGTCATGCCATCGCCGTTCAATTGGAACAAATCAGCTGTTTCTCCGCGTGCCAACATTTCAAATGTCTTTTTGTCATCCATGGGAATGGTGTCGTAGTCGACTTCAACACCATCAATCTTTTTTATACGTGCAATGGCGTCAGCAATAATGGTTAAGTTTTTGAGTCCGAGGAAGTCGAACTTGAGGAGTCCGGCACCATTTTCATCGATCGAATACATATCGTACTGGGTGATGATCTTGCCTTCACCTTTTGGATCAAACTGGAGCGCCGTATAGTTGGTCAATGGTTCTGGAGAAACGACCACACCAGCGGCGTGGACGCCGATGTGGCGGGCACAGCCTTCGATCTTGCTGGCCATGTCAATTATGCGTTTGGTGTCAGGTTCGGTGTCGTAGGCAGTTTTGAGTTCGGCAACGTCTTGGAGAGCCCGTTCGATGGTCATGGGGAATCCTTGTGAACCCATAGGAATGAGCTTTGAAATGCGGTCGCCGACATCATAGGGAAAGCCCATGGCACGAGCCACATCGCGCACCGATCCACGGGCGGCCATTGTTCCGAAGGTTCCAATTTGTGCCACCTTGTCGCTACCATATTTGCCGCGGACGTATTCAATCACCTCATCGCGACGATCGTCGGCATAGTCCATATCGATATCGGGAGCTGAAGGACGATCAGGATTCAAAAAACGCTCAAAGGGAATCTCGTATTCGATGGGGTTAATATTGGTTATACCAGCTAGGTAGGTGACCATGGAACCGGAGACGGATCCGCGAATGTTGGAGAGGATCTTGTGTTCGCGTGCAAAACGCAGCATGTCCGCCACTACGAGGAAGTAGGGCTCGTATCCTTTATCTTTAATAACTTTGAGCTCGTATTCGGTGCGCCTAACAGCCTCTTCGGTTTTTTGAACGCTTCGGCGGTCGAATCCTTCATAGACTAGGCGTCGCAGTTCATCGGTATAGGAAAGTCCGCTTTCAACAACGTATGTCGGGAACGCCCATACACCAAGTTTGATGTTAAGGTTGCACATATCAATGATCTTTTCGGTATTCGTGAGGGCGTCAGGCATGTCGCGGAAGAGTTCATCGGCACGTTCAGCGGAGATAAACGAGAAATCATCTTCGTCGCTGTCTGAAATTTTGTCAGAGGCATCGCTATGCGAGTTGACTCGCACCAGAGTTTCGCGAGCAAAACGATCTTCGGGTTTCAAATAGTAGACATCGTGCGCGGCCATCACAGGAATATTCTGGCTTCTAGCGAATTGGGCCAACGTCTTCATATTTGCTTCGTGGCCGTCTATTTCTGGGTGGCGGGTGATCTCAATAAAGAGACGGTTGGGGGCGGCGTCACCAGTTCCACCAAAAACTTTCTTGTAAAATTCGGCGACTTCTTTGGCTTTATCCTGGTTGCGACTCTTCAGAGACTGTGCGATCTCACCGGAGAATGATGGTGAAATACAGACAAGGCCTTCATTGTATTTTTCGATAAGTTCGCGGTCGATACGGGGTTTGTAGTAGAAACCTTCGAGGTGGGAAATGGTCACGAGCTGAATGAGATTGTGATAGCCAACGTCATTCATGGCAAGAAGGACGAGGCGGGTGCGACGATTATCGATACCAGCCTGCATGTCTTTGCGGGAGCGAGCGGCTACATAGAAATCTACGCCGAGTATGGGCTTTATTTCTTTTTTCTGACAGGCCTTGATGAATTCGATGGCGCCATAGAGGTTGCCATTATCGGTGAGGCCGAGCGCCTTCATGCCGAGCTTCTTTGCTTCACCAACGAGATCGTCAATCTTGGGGAGAGCGGAGAGGAGGGAATAGTGGGAGTGGGTGTGGAGGTGGGTAAAGCGGGACATAGAGGAAGTATAGCGTACCTACCTCTAAAATTGAACGAGTTTTAGCTATATGTAGTATGATTAGAACATATGTCAACAAGGGCACGAAAGACTGCAAAAAAGACCTTATTTTCTATCGG
>CAZRRZ010000040.1:2690-5761 GCA_964602725.1 uncultured Candidatus Saccharibacteria bacterium
CGAAAGAGTTTTCTTGCAAAAATTCCGCACTAACTTCTTTGATAGTAAAGCGACTTCAATTTTTCAAGGCCGCGATGCGTCTGTACGGCAACCGTATTTCTCGTCTGACCGGTAATAAGAGAAATTTCTTTGAGCGACAATACTTGCATATAGCGCATGCGCATAATGTTTCTATATTTTTCGGGAAGGCGCTGAATAAGGAGAGCAGCTGCTTTTCCGTCCATGATATCGAAGACGCGACCTGACTCTTCGACGGCTGGCTCAAATCCACTTTCGATGAGCGTATCGAGAGAACCGGGTTTGTTTTTCCGGTATTCGTCAATGATGAGGTTATTGAGGATATGGTACAAAAAAGCTTTCATAATGTTAATTTTCCCTCCTTTTACGAGGTAGACCCACGTTTTGAGGAAGGTGCTTTGAACAAGATCTTGGCCGAGCGCGCGATCATTCATCTTGAAAAAAGCGCGGGCATTGAGGCCTTTTTGAAAATCGAAGTGAGCAACGCTCAAGACTTCTTTCATATCAGTTTCTTGTTTGAAGGTCATCATATGAGTACAGCCGTGTGAGGGCGCATTATATTACATGAACATTACAGTATCGCTGTGATGTTCTTGGTATAGCTATGTGTATGGGCCTACATTCACGCCGGTAGTGAGGTTTGTCATTACAACGGCATTACGTGATGTTGCACTTAGGGAGGTATATCACTCATAGTGTAGCACGGTATCTACATATAAGGTATGTTGCAATCATTTTGTGTGGCCAACGGCATATAAGCATATGAAAACACCCCACAACATCAATGGAAACGAAGGGCGCATTATTAAACCGATTGCAGCTGATTTTTTCGAGCACGTATGGCAGGAGAGTTGGACGTATATCAAAACAGTCGTGGATGTGTTGCGTGAGCCGGTCCTGATCCTCGATAAGGACTTTCGAGTCATGGTGGCGAATGAGCCGTTCTACCAAACATTTCAGGCTGAACGAAAAGATACAGAAGGGGAGGTGGTCTATAATCTCGGTAACGGTCAATGGGATATTCCAGCCCTTCGAAAGTTACTGGAAGACATTTTACCAAAGAATACTTTCTTCAAAGGTTTTGAAGTTGTTCACGAGTTTCCGTTCATAGGTAAGAAAACCATGATTCTGAATGCGCGCCAAATACATTTCAATGGGGATGTCTCTGGCGAACGATTTCCGCCAATTATTTTGCTCGCCATGGAAGATGTTACTGACATGATGGTCTTGGCGGAGACTGTTGCAAACCATGCGCAAAAGTTGCGAGATCAGCTGACTGTACGTATAGATCTGCTTGAAAGTTCTATCGGCAATATGCAAAAGGAAATAGCAAATCACAAAGATAGTGTAATGGTACGTTCGGTCGAACGGCCTCACAAGTAAGGGTAATACATAGCGGTCGATTGTGTAGATACATACCAAGTACATTAGTACGATTACTATAACAATAACTTATACACTATTTATGAAAATATTCTCTTCCTCAAAAATCTATTCTCGCCTTCTTATGGGAGCAGGCTTGGTTGCATTTGCATTACTCGTTATGGCTTCACCATCTTCGACACAAGCCGCTACTATTAGTCAACAACTCGAAGTTGGATCACGAGGTGCTGATGTTTCAACGCTCCAGACATTCTTGTCACAGGATCGAGCTCTCTATCCTGAAGCACTGGTTACTGGCTACTTCGGTTCGCTCACCAAATCAGCTGTTACCAATTTTCAGTTGCGAAATGAAATTCCCAGTGTTGGACGTGTTGGTCCGATGACTCTACCGATCATCAATCTCCAGATTACTACCGGCATGTATCCAGGCATGGGCGTCTCGTCGGTGGGATATCCAGGGACCGTATACACGGGCGCTGATATTTCAGCTCCGGTCATTGGCAATGTCACCGTTAGTACAAGCAACGGAAGTGCGACCGTTAACTGGGCTACCAGTGAAGGGGCACAAGGGCGTATCTATTACAGCGTGACACCGCTCGTAATGTCCGAACAACTCAATTCCGTCTCCATTAGCGGTGCGATAGCATCTATGGATTCACAGTTGCGTTTTTCACAGGTTGTTACTATCTTGGGTTTGCAGGCGAACACCACGTACTATTACGCGGTCTACTCGACTGATGCGGCAGGAAATGTCAGCATCACCTGGCCTTCAACATTCCGCACCAACTAGTCGGAGTGTAGGGTAGGACAGTCTTCAACAAAATCACCGTCGTAAGGCGGTATTTTGTTTTGTCATACCTCTACACATGCACCGTTTCTGGTCGGTGCTTTTTCTTGTGGAATTTCAGGTCCACGGCTATTTTGACGAGGATGAAAACAACTGAGAACGCTATGGCGCTTTTCGTGAATACCAAAATAAATATTCCTACAATGAGCACGACATGCGTCGTGAATATTCTATGCATAAGAGTTTTCAAGATACGCTGTGATGTCCTCGAACCAATGATGTCAGT
Organism: uncultured Candidatus Saccharibacteria bacterium; assembly: GCA_964602725.1. Lineage (GTDB taxonomy): Bacteria > Patescibacteriota > Minisyncoccia > Phycocordibacterales > PALSA-1337 > C7867-002. Next base: position 5,165 of record CAZRRZ010000040.1, read on the forward strand.
TACCCCCATTGATTTTTCGATCTGGGCCGCTTCGCCGCCTCTAATGAAGTAATGATAAAACGAATATCCATGGCTAATGGATAAGGTTATGAGCATGACGAAGATTTCTTGTGTGGAATTGTAAAATAAGCTGAGTCCGGTCCAACCATCCCCACCAGGCACTATTGATATGATTGCCATGATAAGGAACAGATGTGCCGCCATGAACCCTATACAACTGCTGAAAACTGCGAACGTCTGCATGGTCAGCATGACCATTCGCTGTTTTGACACGCTTATTTTAGCCAAATACATTATTTTAATGAGAGTGAATATGCCGATAACGGCTGTTTCCACCCAGTAACCGATCAGCACGGAAAATAGACTCCAGTCGAAATAGAGCACACCGATGATAGGCACGCAGTTCGCAGCTATAAGAAATAAGTTAGAAGAATCAAAACGCTTGAACATGTGCCCGGGGTGGGACTCGAACCCACAGAGCCTTGCGGCTACAAAATTTTAAGTCTTGCGTGTTTACCAATTTCACCACCCGGGCGAGGCGGGAGGCCACGGCGAGAATCGAACTCGCGCATAGCTCTTTTGCAGAGAGCCGAATTA
>CAZRRZ010000041.1:0-5663 GCA_964602725.1 uncultured Candidatus Saccharibacteria bacterium
TCATATAAAATATGTGCACGATGATTATTTCCGCGCTGTATAAAACAATTCTAGATGCACTCTTCCCTATTTCCGCCGCCGAAGACGAGATGCTTTCGCTGTCGCCGCAAGATGCTCTGCAAAAATTACCGGTGGCACCAGGATATGAAGGGTTGGTGGTTGACTTGCCAAATGCTACATCACTTTTTGCATATAAAGATGAGCGGGTAGCGAAGTTGGTGTGGAGTATAAAGTACAAAAAGTCGGCACACGCGGTGCGAATCGGCGGATACGTGTTGTGGCACACACTAGTCACGACCACAGGTGATGGCAACAGGTTTTCTGGACGCTTCGGACCGAGCGAAGGCGAGGGAGAACCAGCCGCATCGCCACCAGGCGATGACGGCGTGTCCAGCAAAACCTCGTTGCCTGAACCTGTGGTCGTGATGCCAATGCCCATAACTGAGCGGCGGCGAAGGGAGCGTGGGTACAATCAGTGCGAATTGATTGTGGATGAAATGGAAAGACTTGAGCAGATCAATAAGAGTTCGCGATTTGTTGTGAGAAAAGATATTCTTTTTCGCGTGCATCATGCAGCACGACAAACATTGAAGGATCGAGATGAACGAATCGAGGGCGCAAAGGGAATTTTTGCAGTAAATGAGTATGTGATTTCGCCAGAATTACTGCACTCGCACATTATTGTGATTGATGACGTAATAACAACTGGGAGTACCATGTTTGAGGCATTGGAGACAATGAAAAAAGCCGGGTTTGAGGACGTGCAGGCACTATCCATTGCCCACTAAACAAAAGTGACCACTTTTTGGTCACTTTTAATTTTATACTACCACCTTCACGAATCTCCTTTTGCCAACCTTTAGAATCATGGTCTTTGTTGGTTTGAAGTGCGAGTCTGTTATCTTCTCATCATCTTCAGTCTTGATGCCGCCTCCATCAACAAGTCTGCGCCACTCGGCCTTCGAGGGAATGACGCCTGTCTTGACGAGCACATCGGCAAGCAACTCCGTAGCACCCAATTTCACCTCTTGAACGTCGTCAGGCACGCCACCTTTGGCAAACGTATTTTCAAATGATTCTTCCGCGATTTGCGCCGCCTTTTCACCATGAAGACGCTTCACAATATCAAATGCCACTTTAGCTTTGGCAATTCTGGGACCAGCAGACATGATACCATCCTTTTCACTCATGAGAATACGTGTGCAATTCACAAATAAAGGTTCAATCATTGGGTCTGGCAAAGCCATGAGCGCACCAAAAAGACTGTTGGCAGGCTGATCGATAAAAACGCCCGTGCCATTGGACTTTGACATGAGCTCCCCTGTCTTTGGGTTGGCGACAAGGTTGAGGGCCAGAACAAATTTATCTTTATTGTTATAGCGCTTCACGAGAGTGCGGCCAGCAAGCGCGTTAAACGTCTGATCAGTACCACAGAGTTCAGCATCAACATCCATGGCCACACTGTCATACCCTTGCATCAGCGGATACATAAATTCGTGAACGTGGATAGGTGAACTGGCTTTGAGACGCTTTTGGAACATATCGCGTTCAAGCATTTGTTGCACGGTAAAGTTGGAAGCCAGATCCAGTACTTCGGCGAATGTTAATTTTGAAAGCCACGTCGAGTTGTGCGTAATAGTTGCCGGATTTTCTTTGTCGTCAAAATTGATGAGCGGCTTGATCTGATCTATCCATGAAGTCATATTCTTTTTGACTTCTTCGGCGGTAAGTTGTTTGCGAGTCGCGGCCTTATCAGACGGATCACCGATCATTGCAGTAAAGTCACCAAAGAGAATTACAACCTCGTGGCCAAGCTGGCGCAATTCTTCTAGAAAAATAATATTCTTGGCATGACCAAGGTGAATCGCGGTAAATGTAGGGTCAAGACCATAGTAGATCTTGATGCGTTCACCAGAGAGAAGCTTCTTCATCAGTTCCTCTTTTGAGGGATAGGCCTCTACTAGAGTGCCCCGCGCGAACATTTCTTCGATACGAGCCTTGTCGGTGATCGTTTTCATGACTATATAGTAGCGTTATTTTGAGAAAAATGAAAATCCAATGGCCCTGAGTTCAATGTTGAACTCAGGCCTTCTTCCTACCATACAAAAACCGCCCGAATTCAACCCGGCGGTTTTTGTTTGCAAATCCTAAGAAAATAAAATTACTCCAAACTCTATATCGCTGACACTGGAGCAACACTTCCATGTTTCCACACATCCGTTCTCCACGAAGAATCACCGACGACAACCGGACTCGTTCCCACATTGCACACACGCACAGTGACTGCATCGCCAGAAGCATATGCACTCCACACTGAAGTTGCTGAAGGGGCGCTCAGAGGACCAACATTGACCGTATCACCCGCTGATGCACCAGCAACAGCAACACTCTGTTCAGCACAAGTGCCAGGATCTACTGTACCAAAATCCAATGACGCAGTTGCTGAGAGGTGACCAGTGATCTCTTCTCCACCATTTATCTTGAGAGATCCCGTCTGAGCTTTTAGAAACTTTGCCAAACCGGCAACATCAAACAACGACGTCGGCTTACTGGTTCCAATACCAACATTTCCTCCATTAAAATAAGTTATTCCATGAGCTAGAATATTGACCTTTTCTAGACCCTTAGCAGTACGCCATCGTGTCCTGCCATCACCTGCGCCATCAACATCCATAATATTGGCAATGCCTTTGTTGGCATTGCGCACCTGAATAGCGTTGCCACCAGCGTCAGCAATGACATCCAGTCTGGCATGAGGTACGGCTATACCAATACCGATACCATTATTAGTCTCCGACAACAAAGAAGAGTCGCCGACAGTCGAGGCTCCTATAAACTTGACCAACTGATTGACCGTACCCGAACCGGACACCTGCGCATTCGCGACAGACACTCCACCGAGAACCGCCACACTCAAAAGTAACAGACCTCCTGACGTTACCAAAAGTTTTTTCATAGACTTTTATTATATTAATAATATTACTAACAAGATCAATTTAGCACCATGGTAATGCTAAGCTATTATAAAAGCAAGAGTCGTTTTATTAACCAACACGTAAATAAAACCATGTAAAAAAATAATCCGCAACCTCTTTTCAAAAATAAACTACTTTGACTGCCCCTTAAGATTAAATCTCTGTAATTCGCTGCGCACTCTTTGCTCCATATCCTTGCGCGATATGTTACCAGACCCATCGAGAATCTCCTTATCATTCAAGACGAGGAAAGCATCTAACTTTTGTATCCAGTCTTTCATGTACATGACGCGCTTTTCAACGCTCTGTAGTTCAGCAAAGGATAGGAATTGTTCAACGAGCAGATTGAGCCGCTTCAATTCCAATTCTTCCAAATAGTTTTTTGCAACTTCCGCCTGATCTCGCGTTATCACCTCCCCTTTCCAGTTGGTAAGTCCCATGTAGGTTTTCTTGCTGTCGATTCTCTTGACCACGATCTCCGTAGCCGTCAGCCCGGTAATAGCATAATGAAATTTGTTTTGCACCGTAGCAAAAAACTGCTTGGCGTAATCCAATTTCGGATTGTAATCAGCGCTAGTAGCGAAAACATCTCTGACTTTTTGATAGAAATTCTTCTCGGAAGTCCTGATCCTTCTGATCCGTTCCTCAAATTCCTCAAAGTATCCTCGAGCCACCTTACCTTCCGCCAAACGTTCATCGTCCATGGCAAAGCCTTTTATAATGTATTCTTTCAGTCGTTGGGTAGCCCAGATGCGGAATTGGGTGCCGCGGATAGAGTTCACACGGTAACCCACTGAAATGATCATGTCTAAATTGTAGTGGTCGATAAGCCTCTTTTTACCATCCTTGGCAACCTGTGCAATTTTTGCACAGGTTGATTGTACATCCAGTTCATTGGTTTCTATGACATTCTGGACATGTTTGACGATACCACTTCGGTCAATACCAAAAAGATCACCCATTTGCTGGGCATTGAGCCACACCGTCTCACGTTCAAGACGGACATCGATCTTGGTCTGCCCATCTGCGGTGTTATAAATAATGATTTTGTTATCCGATTCATTCATAAAGTGACTACATTTTAGCACTTTGCTGTATAGTCAAAAATTACCAGGAAGTGGAGATCCTGTGGATTGAGGTGAACTATTCGGAAATTCGAGATAGTTCATGCTTATATTTTTATTTTAAAGCTTCAATATAAATCAGTTTTATTTTCTGGAGCACTTCTTCTGGGGTTACAAAGCTATGATCAGTTCTATAATTGTGTCCATATAGCTTATCTTCAAATACTATTCCTTCAAAGTTTTTTGGGCTAGCATATCGTGGGACAAAATGTCCATGCAAATGGCGACTTTTATTGCCTAGAAAAGCATAGTTCAACCAATCTGGATTAAAACATCTTCTGCAGGCTTGCTGGAGATCCTTCAAGATCAAGAATAACTCTTCTTGTTCTGCTTGTGTAGCATCAGCCAAATCAAGCGTGTTTTCTCGTTTACACCACACAACACATCTGCCCAAATATCCCTGATTTTCATGTACATATACACTCCAATATTTGTAGTCCTTAATTAAATTTTTCGAAAAGTCTTTTTCCATAAGTAAAAACATCTGCGGAGAGAGTGGGATTCGAACCCACGGTTCCCGTGAGGGAACGGCGGTTTAGTAAACCGCTGCCTTAAGCCACTCAGCCATCTCTCCAGTTGAAAGCCATTCTAGCATACAAAAACCACTTTATTTCATAACCTATTTTCTTTTGATTAACTGCTCATTTTATGCAAGAATGCCAAGACGGTTTACAAGTACCTTGTATATGTGTAGATATAAATGGAGACGTGGTGGAGTGGTCTAACATACCTCTTTGCTAAAGAGGCAGGCCTCTTATAGGGCCTCGAGGGTTCGAATCCCTCCGTCTCCGCCAGCGAAAAAATCGAAAAATCTTCTTTCATATTTCCTTATATACTATCCCCATGCCCCTTTCCCTCGACATCCCCGTCTCCGAACAATTTCGCATCACTCCTATCCAAAAGGAAGCCTTGAGGAAGCTTGGTATCCGCACCATCGAGGACCTCCTCTACCACTTTCCTGCCCGCTATGGAGACACCGCCGAAGCACGCTCCATCGACTCGCTCGCCAAAGGCGACACTGCTGTCATATATGGCAAGATCACCGGCCTCAAAGCCAGTAAAGGCTTCCACAGCCGCATTACCATGGCCACCGCCACTGTCGAAGACGAATCCGGTCGCATTCAATGCGTCTGGTTCAACCAGCCCTACATTGCCAAAATGACCCCCGAAGGCGCATTGGTTCGTGTTGAAGGTAAGGTAAGCGAGCGTCGCGCAAAGAAGCCGAAGCAGGAAGTGCCTCTCGCCAACATTGCGGAGCGCGACGGCGCGAGCATAGCGCAAAGCCAGCAGGCTTTGACGCGCGTTGGCGACGGGGCACTTCCTGCGGAGGCTTCTTCGTCCGAAACTCCTGGCAAACTCTATTTCTCCAACCCCAAGCTCGAAGTCGTCGATAAACTCCCTACCGGCGTCGGCGATTCTCTTTTTGGCAACAACGCTGAAGCTCACAGCCTCTACCCCGTCTACCCCGAATCCCGCGGTATCACCTCTCTCTGGATCTACCATTCTCTTCAAAAAATATTCAAATCTGGCATTCTCGATACCATCGAAGATCCCATTCCTGATG
>CAZRRZ010000042.1:0-5522 GCA_964602725.1 uncultured Candidatus Saccharibacteria bacterium
ATAACCGCATCATCAGATCCTGCATCAAAAATAACTTCTGACTCTGCATCAGGAACGCTAGCATTGTTCGCGCCCCCCGATGTGGCTGACCAGTTCGTCGAACCTGTCGCACTCCAGTTCGATGATGAACCTCCACCAACCCAGTATCGCGTGGTAAGCGGGTCGACGATATAATCTATATCAACATTTCCTATAATTTTGAGATCAAATGTTTCCGCCGGTATTCCTAGATCCGAAAGGAGTATGCGATACCTACCATCATGATCTATGCCTGAAAAGGTACCGACAAGCTGTCCATCCACGGTATACACTTCTATTGATACGGATTCTCCTTCGGTGTGTGGCTTTGCATATATAGTTATATCCCTTGAACTGTCTAGCAACTGTTCGAAGGTGACACGTACATACTGCCCAGATACGAGTTCGGCAAAAGTTTGATCTCTCGTCTTGACCATATCGAATACATCACCAATTGTATTTTTGTCTACATCCAGTACGAGCGCTCGGGAAATATAAATGATCTCGAATATCTGTGTCGACAAGTGAGGAACAATCCATTCTATGTGATCGATATAGCCATCTTCATCTTCGTCGTGTACGGTAAATTGCATAACCTGGCCATCATTGTTTTTCCAAGTGATCTTGATCTTATCTTCTTCGCCCACCCGAAATAGTTCCGGTATTTCGGTACGAAGCGGAACATCGACAAGTGGCTCCACCCCCTCTCCCTCATCGGGTGCTGAGATGGTCACTATTTTTCCATTGAGGGTGAGTTCCTCGGAAATCGTGGGAGCGATGACGGTCGGATCAGTTGAGGTTGCTTGGTCAATTCCCTCAAGAGTTGTAGTTGCGAGAGTTGTGGTTGCCAGAGTTGTCGTTGCTAAAGTTAGTGTGGTGTCGGCCGGTAACGTAGTTGTGGCGACAGCACTTGAAGTAGATGTAGCCAAGCTGGATAATGTAGTGGTGGCTACAGTAGTTGTCGCAAGCTCTAGAGTATTAACAGGTATTTCTATAATTTCCTCTGCGGTAGTTGTTGCACTAGATGTGGCATTTGATAAGGCAATAATAGTTGAAGTAGCGGTTGATGAATCTGGATAGACAGGTGTCGATGAAGCGGAGGTAGTTGATGTACTGATCTGTGAGGAACTTTGGCCACCTGAAGTTGACCCAGAAGATACAGGGGCCGTCTCTGTTGAGATAACCGCACTTGTGATCGTGGCGGTGGTTGTGGCTGCGACTGTGGTTTCGACTATCACCTCAGTAGAGGTTGCTGCAACTGTCGGCACATCAACAGAAGTTGAAGTTACCACTTCGGTAGGCTCAGGAGTTCCAGAAGATGCAGGAGAAGTTGGTGTAGACGATGATTCTGTTGGCTCAGGAGTAATAGCGACTGTTTCAGTAGGTTCAGCCTCAACCACTTCCGGAGCTGGAGTTGCTGTTTGAGATTCTGGAGCAGGATCTGCTACCAAAGCAGGTTCAGCTGTCGGAGCTGGATCTGGAGCAGGGGCAGGATCTGCTGCAGGAGCCGGAGTAGCTGGTTCGCTAGGTGCCGGTGCTGCACTCTCTGCCGGCGGATCGCCCGCAGGAGCTTCCTGAGCAAAAACAGAGGAAGAAAAAGAAAAACCAATTGATACAAAAAGTAAAATTGCAGCAACGTATATGAGACGAGGTGACAGGGAGATCATACCGCATTATTATAACAAAAAAGATGCATTTCTTATGTGGGATAACCCGCGAGCCCCTGTAGCTGCGAGCGGAGCAGTCATACGACTACGGCTCCGTTCACTTCGTTCACGGGTTGCCATCCACTTTTTATGGGGATAACTCATCCAAAATTGAGCAGCAAAATAAGTAGGTTGCGAGGTTAGACCTACTCATCATAGACTTCAATTCATCTAACTACACTTTTTTGCTCTTTTCTGATACGTTATTCATTTTCATATTTACTCACACCTGGATAGCGACATACTATTTGTGCTAAAATAAAAGTGTCGGTTTTTATGACACTTTCATGTTTAATAAGAAGCAAGCACTTTTTCTAGGAATATCCCCCACTGGGAATGTGGTACTCAAGTCCATACATAAAAAATCCTTGAGTATTTTCAGGATCAGTGACAAGACAGGTATCCCCCGCGCCACTGTATACCTCATCATCCAGAAGCTCTACCAGCGCGGGTTTATCAGAGTAAAGATGCAGGGGAAAAGATACCTATATAAATCAATAAGTGCGGATGAGCTCACTGGTAAGACAGAGGAGCTGATAACTTCTCTAAGGTGACTCTCTCCAAAATAATGCCATCTCGAAATTTTTCCGACTTTGTCGGAAAAATTCTCTCGATGTGAATTTTGTTAAGACCAAAATTCAGGAGCCACCTCCCGGGATCGAACCGGGGGCACCCGCTTTACGAAAGCGGTACTCTACCAACTGAGTTAAGGTGGCAGTCTTCGTCTCGAAATTCCCTTGATTCACATCAAGGGAATTCTCTCGACGCGAATTTTGTTAAGACCAAAATTCGGAGCCGATGTCCGGGATTGAACCGGAGACCTCGCCATTCGTTTACACCTCACTTTGCAGGAGGACTAGACTGTATCTTTCTCCCTATTTCAGGAGACCCTTGTCAGTCGTTCGGGCGTACAACATCTGTACGCCACGGTCTTAACCCAGAGGGTCTTTAACCGTAATTCGGGATTCACGTACGTGTTACCACATATGTGGGCAGGGTCTTACGACCTACCAATGGCGTGCTCTACCAACTGAGCTACATCGGCATATCAAGGTCAATTACCATGACAGCTAAGTAAGAATAGACTATTTACTGAATATTTTCAATCATGCCGCAAATTAACCTTTTCAGTTTTATATTATTAAAGTAAATTATTACTACTCCATATCTAGATTTATATTTATATGTGCCTTTACCTCTCACTGTTGATATTACAGTTTTATAGAATTGTTCTTTTCTCACACCCAATTCGCGCCTCCAATAAGCAAGGGCTTTTTCTGGGGATATGTCACTAAATATTTGTATGCTAAATCTAAGCTTCTTTCTTTCAATACAAAAAACTTTTTCCAAAAACTCCATAAACTTTCTTAACAATCGTACATCTGTGTTAGTTAACCGTACTCCACCTGTACCTCTTTTTGCACCCTCGCCCCAATAGAGGCCAAGTCCCATGCCAAAAAGAATTCCTTCTTTAAGAGTTTTGGGATGCTTCATTTGAAAAGGATCCCCTAAAGGATTCTTTAACTGATACATAGCATCAGCAATACTACGCTTTTCTACTCCCTGCTTTTCCAGCCAATAATTTATTTTATTTTGTGAGCAGTCTAATATCTTGGAAATTTGAGCGACGGAATACTTTTTTATCACATACAACTCAAATAAGTCCCTGGGGGGAATCGTACGTTTACGTATAGGTAGACTAAGTCTTTTCATGGTAGTAAGTATACCATATGAAAACGTAATCTAAATTTCTGCGCGGCCAAGCGGGCTCGAACCGCCAACCTCTCGCGTGACAGGCGAGTGCTCTAACCAGTTGAGCTATGGCCGCAAGTGAGGACAAAAGTCCTGTCCTAGGTATACTTCACAAAATGAAGTACGCTTAAATGTACCCAAAAAACCGCGAAAACGCAAACATGAAAGCCCGGGTGGTGGTCCCCGGGCTAGTGAATTGTTGCGAAATTATCGCTTTGCCACCTTGGCCTTCTTTCCGAAAAATTTGAATCGTATTCCGACACGTGCCTCTTCCTTCTCAGGATTGACAGACCGTGGGGATTCCCGTGTATCCAAGCTAAGTCCTATACTCATCCCTCCTTGAAGGTAGAACGGGCAATAGGCTGTTTTCCACGCGCAAATGTACGGAGTGGTGGCCGTCTCCGAATTCAACGACCAACTCGTGATAGGAGGCCAGATCCATTCCGGTGACTTGTTGAGTTCTTTCAGAACTCTCAAGACAGACCTATCGGAAACCGATGAGAGGTCAAATGCGGAATCAGTCTCATTTGTCGAGACAGTGACAGCATTGGTGATCGTGGCGGACACATTTGTCTCCCCTGCGACTACACGTACCGCGCAGACAAGGAGAGGCAAGATCAACAGGACAAGGAACTTCATTTTCATAAGAGCGAGTATGATCGAGTTTTGGTTTTCAGTCTAACTACCAGCCATAATGGTACCACCGATATGGACGGTGTCCAGCAGTCATTTTATCTATCCCTTCTTGTGCCGATGCCTGGACTCGAACCAGGGACCTTCGCTTTATGAGTGCGATGCTCTAGCCACCTGAGCTACATCGGCAGATGTATGGCTCTAACAATAAATGAAAATTGACCTTTATGCAAACAACCCCTTGCACCAACACCCTCTTTGTGGCACAATAGGCAAATTATAGTCCATATCGCGGGGTAGGGTAACGGTAACCCGTCAGGCTCATAACCTGAAAATTAGCGGTTCGATTCCGCTCCCCGCAACAAGAATATGCAGTCTTTATTTTCTACTTCTTTTCTTCAGAAGAAGTGTGATTCCAGCTACACTAAGAAGCAAAGCGACTCCAATAATGTAAGCACTTAGTGATTACGCTTTTGCTTTATCTGAAGGAGACGAAGACCATTCCCATTCTGGCGCACGATAATTCGGTTTCAAGGTATAAAAGATCGTTCCTGAAACGTTAATTTTTTCCCCATTATAATACATCGGTAGGGATATTTTTTGTGGGGAGGGAACTGTTACATTCTCAGGTCTCTTATACCCCATATAATATCCGACACTACCTTTTCCTATCTTGGGACCCGGATATCCCTCATAAGGAAAATCTCCTACCGGTTCATATCCATAACCAATTAATAAACCTTCTGACACATGGGTGTAATCGATATCGCTATCAAAATTACCTGGATTCCTTGAAATCTCGGATTGGTGTGGTATAGGAATTTTCCAACTCCATGCATATCGTGTTGGCCTAAGGTGGTCATCGTTTGAAGTGAATACTTCCTCTTGAATCCAAACATAGGTTTTGCTATTTTGAAACTTTATGACTGTTACATGACCATCAAATTGTGCAGCATATCTTGTCGGTAATTCCGGAGGGAATTCCATCGGGGTCGGAAAGCATCTCTCCCCATCTGCACAACTACCTGTATTCGGAAGTCTATTATCTATGAGTAGAAGTGGTGTGCTCGAAGGATTAATAATTCCCCCACTTACATCAAATGTCACGCCAACCGGAAAAGTGTTCTGGTCCAACACAACTTTAGATATATACCATGGATCTCCGCCTGGAGCCGATAATGCAAAGGCAGATGATGCTGAAAAAACAAACAAAAACGTCGCTATGAGAAACCGTTTCATGTATTGATTATACCCCAACTCTATATAAATCGATAATATTTTCTGTGATCTGATTCCAATCCCATCTCACCTGCGCAACACGTAAATATAAGTGAGATCACCTAATCTCCCCCTTCAGCAAATATTTCACTACGGTCAGATAATGGCCGAGGTACTTATTTTCGCTAACCCGCG
>CAZRRZ010000043.1:0-5517 GCA_964602725.1 uncultured Candidatus Saccharibacteria bacterium
AATTCTTTTCCAGCAATGGCTTGTGCGATCGTGCCGTTTACATTATCAACTGCCTTCTGGACACCTTTCCCTGCATAACGTGGGCCACCATCACGGAGTTCCACAGCTTCATGGCTACCTGTCGAGGCACCGCTCGGGACAGCCGCCCGTCCAAAAGAGCCATCATCGAGAGTAATGTCGACCTCTACGGTCGGATTTCCTCGTGAATCAAGAATCTCACGCGCCTTGGTCAGTGCAATCTTCATAGAATGAATAGGGTACAAATTAATGAATAATGAACAATGATGCATTATATATGCACAGCGGTATGGCGTGCAAATGAGGAGCGCTTAGAATCCGAAACGTTCAAGGAGATGTTTGAGCACAGGCTCGTGATGCATAGTTTCGGCGATATATGTCAACATGACTTCGCGAACATCTTCAGGATCGACCTCGTCGATATAGAAGACAATATAGGGCATAAACAGCTTTCGGGACTTGATAATCAGCTTTGAGGGGAACTCATCGTGTGGTATCCAAAAAGAGTCAAGTGTGAGGAAAGGGTAGAGAACATTGTTTGCGATAATGCCACGGTCATTGATCTCATAGGTAATGATGCGGGCAGGACGTGACGCGTGGAGGACCAGTGCGACGGCGGCCACTACAACAAAAATGCCGGTCACAACATTGCCGAAAATAAAAGCAACAGCGGCCAGCGCCAATGTGATAATGCCGACGGACCAATACCAGTCAGTCTTCTTTTCAGTGTATAGATGTTCCGGTGCGGTCCAAGTGATGAGAGCTTCGGTTGCCATAGGATATAGTATAGCACTTATATATTCTGTAGGGGAATATAAAAAAAGACGGCTCCGAAAGGAAGCCGCTTAGAAAATAAACTGCCCAAAGAAATAACCGATGGCAATAGTCACGATATATGATCCTATGCTGTAGGGTACTGTTGCCCAGCAGAACGTAGCAAGTTTCATTTTGGCCATGCCCGATGCAATTATGAAAGGTTTTGACCCCCCGGCTATCTTTCCAGTAATGAGTAGAAAGAGAAGTGTCCCCATCATTTTTCCATCACTAAACCGATTGATCTTGTCCCACCAGCTTTTCTTGATGAGAAATTTTAGTATGGAGTGTCCTGTACGGCCGGCATAGTAGAAAACCATGTCACCCGCAATACACATTCCAGTGAAAATAACATAAGCAACGACCGGATTAATGTCGTAACCCTTAGCCATGAGTGCTCCTACTGCTATCGAAGTGTATCTGCCTTCTAGTACAGAGATTGCCAGTATTGTCCAATATGGATGCTCTTTTACGCCTTCCAACAACAGCTGGAGATAGTAATCCATGCCGGCCTCCTTTCAGTTTGGTTAATGTGCTAACAGCAAACAGCCTAGCATAGATTCAGGGAGAGGCAATATATTCTGCGGATGGGGTGAGATTCGAACTCACGGTCCCGTGAAGGACGACGGTTTTCAAGACCGTTGCATTAGACCACTCTGCCACCCATCCAATGCAAAGATACTCCCACATTTTGCCCTTATTTTCAACTTGGAGTACACTGGTCCCATGAGAATCCTCGGAATTGATTATGGAACCAAGCGCATTGGCGTGGCTGTTTCTGATGAGTCGCGGAAGTTTGCACTGCCAGTCGTGGTGGTTAAGAACAGTGATTTTGCATTGAAAGAAGTTATCGAGATTGCAAAACAGCATGAGGTCACTGAGATTGTGATAGGGGAGTCGAGGAATTACAAGCAAGAACCAAATGCAATATTTGAAGAAGCGGACGCATTCAAAAAAGAATTGGAGCAGGCCGGATTCAAGGTGTATTTGGAACTAGAATTTATGACGAGCGTAAATGCAGAACGACTTCAAGGCAAAACAGACATGACTGATGCCAGTGCCGCCGCCCTTATACTGCAGAGCTATTTGGACAGGACTCGCGCCTAATTCTTTTGTATTTTACCGCACTCTGCTACCATACCAACATGATTACCTATGATGACTTTAAAAAAGTGGAAATAAGCGCCGGTAAAATATTGTCTGCCGAAAAGATTCCTGACACAGACAAATTGCTCAAGCTGTCCGTGGATTTTGCAGAGACGGTCGAGAAGACTCTTGATGATGGTACAAAAACAATCACGCCTACCGTGCGTCAAATAGTTTCGGGCATCTCATCGTATTTCCCTGATCCGTCGGTGTTGGTAGGGAAGACTTGTATGTTTGTCACCAACCTGGAGCCACGTATGATCAAGGGCCATGAGAGTAATGGCATGTTGTTTGCACTTTCGACCGAGGGAGGAGCATTTTCTCTGCTCGAACCAAACTCTTCTATTCCTCCTGGTACAAAAGCGAAATAAGAAGCCAGACATTTTTTATATGGAATTTCTCCACTCACTTCTAGAACCTACGACTCTCATCATGACCCTCGGGACTATCGGGGTCATCGCTATTATTTTTGTGGAAACAGGATTGTTTTTTGGATTTTTTTTGCCAGGGGACTCACTGCTTTTCACTGCTGGCTTCCTTGCTTCTCAAGGGTACGTTTCATTCGCCGGTTTGTTGGTCGGGACATTTATTGCTGCTGTTATAGGAGATAGTGTTGGTTATGCATTTGGCAAAAAGGTCGGGCCAGCTCTTTTTGCCCGCGAAGATTCGGTAATTTTTAATAAAAAACACATTGCTCGCGCCCAGCATTTTTATGAAGAGCATGGCAGAAAAACTATTATTTTGGCACGCTTCATGCCCATCATCCGTACATTTGCTCCCATAGTCGCTGGTATTGGTGGCATGCCGTATAGAACATTCATCACGTTCAATATCCTCGGAGCTTTTTTGTGGACGTGGGGGATGCTGTGGCTAGGGTACGGTCTTGGCGAACTTATACCCAATCCGGACAAGTATCTCTTGCCAGTTGTCATCATTATCGTACTTCTGTCCGCCGGTCCAACTCTCTTCCATCTCCTTAAGAAACAGATAAAACCTACTCTGTGACTTCATTAGCTCTCGTAGGTGCGGTATAATATGCGCATGTCGAGCTCATTATTCTTCAAGCTATTTCCACCACCGGTGTTTTTGGTCATGCCCCATGCGGGGTTGGATATTTCAGACGACGCCATCCACTGCATCGAATATCACCGGACAGCGCATGGCCTAGTTATAGCTCATTATGCGACAAAAGATTTGCCGCCAGGACTTATTGATGGCGGAGATATCAAAGATGAAAAGGAATTTCTCGCGATTCTTCGAGAATTTGCTGCCGTCAATTCGTTGGGGTATGTCAAAGTTTCACTTCCTGAGGAAAAGGCCTATCTATTTCAAACCGAAGTTCCCAGTGCCAATTTTAGTTCGATAGCCCAAAATATTGAGTTCAAACTAGACCAGAATGTTCCTTTGTCGGCGCCTGACGCACTCTTCCAATTTGACCTCATGCCAAAAGCTGTTTCGGGCGAAGTTCTGCGCGCCAGCGTTTCGGTGATCCCTCGCACGTATGTCGAGCACTACATTTCTTTGTTACGCCAAGCCAAACTTTCTCCAGTGGCTTTCGAGGTTGCTCCAAAGTCGATCGTGGCTGCCTGCACGCCGCCGTATGAGCCGGGCACGAGACTGATCGTCCATGTGATGAAGAAAAAAACCGGTCTCTATATCGTCTCCGAGGGAGTTGTATGCTTTACTTCAACCGTCGGATGGGGAAGCGATGAGCTTGCGGCAAGCGAAGCTGTCGAAGGATCAAATATGCTTACCAACGAGATCAATCGAGTCTATTCATACTGGTTGACCCGGCCAGATATCCACGCGAGCATCTCGGAGATCGTCGTGGTCGGGTCGCGTGCCGAAGCATGCGAATTTATGCTCCGCAACCATGGCGGGGAAGCGTTGTCGCACAGTGTTCTTCCTGATGTGTGGCATAATGCATTTGATGTAAACACATATGTCCCACCGATAACTCATGCCGAATCGCTTGAGTATGCCATTGCGGCAGGCCTTGCCCTCTAAAAAACATGAGACACAGTTTCCTTCCAATTCCAGAACAAAATGCGCTTAAAAGGATCTACCGCATCCATGTGACTATTGTGGCGCTATTCCTCATCTCTGCTGTTGCGCTCATCGGCATAGGCTCATTGTTTCCGGCTTATGTTTCTACGTATGCCGAAGAGTATAGCCAGCTCGCTACTATAAACTCTCTGAAGGAGAGCAAAGATACGAGCGAATCAGCCCGAATTCAGCGGGAACTTCAAGCTGATAGTGCAAAGATAACCGTACTTGCAAAGACGGCAAGCATCATTAGACCATCCGCGATTATAGCTCGCCTGATCGATGGTCGCGGCACCGTCCGTATCTCTTCGATTATTTTGAGCGACATCTCGAGTACCACGGCGGTTGTGATAATGCAGGGCGTTGCCCCGACGCGCGAATCGCTCGTAGCGTTCAAAACGCGATTGGAAGGATTGACTCCAGGTAATAAAGTCGAGTTGCCGATTTCGGGGTTTGCGCGAAGCAAGGACCTGCCATTTTCCATGAAAGTTAACCATAATCTGCCGTGAAGCACCGCACCAACTACCTAGCGCTTCTCATGATAGCGCTTTCCATAACGATATTCGTCTGCGTATTGTATGGGTACCTCCATTATAGTATCGGTACTTCACTTGACCGCGCACTAGCGGCGCGCGAGGCAGTAAAAAAGGAGCAATTGTACAAGGATCAGAAACAAAACCTCACGGATATGTACACTCAGACAACCAAGGATAGGTCCTCTCTCTCCTTGTATTTTGTAGCTGACGACAAAAAGGTGGCTTTTATTGAACGCATCGAATCTTTTGGTAGTATTGCGCAAGCAAAGGTGACTCTTTCGGGAATTGTCGCGGACGATCTGGCGACAAGCCCGGTCGGCACATTGGGACGAATCAGTATGCATGTTGATACCGTTGGCAGTTGGGAGGCAGTTATGAGAGTGCTTAAGTTGGCGGAGACGTTGCCGTACAAATCATCTGTGAGTGCTGTTCGGGTTGACTATACGGGCATGACCGATGGTAAAAATCCGAAAGGGGAGTGGCGCGGCTCCTTCATCCTAGATACAGTTTCTATTCGTTGATGATAAATCGCACCCCATACCTATCTATGAAATTATTTATTCCACATAACCACAAATCCTCCCGCCGAGCCCAAGATTCGTTGATGCATCGCGTTTCTAATGATCCTTTTTTGGATTGGTTGATACTGATTATCATTGCCTCAATTTTATCAGTACTGGCGATTGGTTCGGGCTTCTTGGTATATAACGATACCCAGACTCGATTGGATACTCCGGCTGCTGCCGACCCGAGCACGCGCCAGGTATTGTTTGATGCCGATGCCTTATCCCGCACCTTGAGAGATTTTAACATTCGAGCCGAAGAGCAGAGATCTCTCATGAAAGGCTATACCGGAGTGGCGGACCCGTCATTATAATGCTAATTTGTCAGGGCATCCCCCTTGTAGTTCAATGGATAGAACAGCGGACTTCTAAGCCGTTGATCGTGGTTCGATTCC
>CAZRRZ010000044.1:0-2287 GCA_964602725.1 uncultured Candidatus Saccharibacteria bacterium
AAATATTTCACTACGGTCAGATAATGGCCGAGGTACTTATTTTCGCTAACCCGCGGATTGAGACCATGAGCTATCATGTGATCGGCCAGATCTCTACCAAGTCTATACGGAATATTAATATCGGCTTTTGAAATATACATCTCAATCTCTTTTCCCTTAAGGCCACCAAAATTATTTCCAGGAGCCAGATCATGCCACGCCTCCTTCAAAAATGAGATGGTAATCCCCTGTTTTTCAAATAGCTGACGGATATTTTGTGTTTTGAGTCCGTACCACATCGACTCGGCAAGGTTGCTTCCTGGAGCCACGAGGACAAGCTTGGTGACGTAAGGGTTATGGTTAGCTATCATTGTCGCTTCGATGCAACCGATGCTGACGCCGATCACCTGGACTTCTTTAAATCCATACTGATGCACCATCTTTTCAATATCGGACCGAACACTGTCAGCCACTTCTTTGAAGGCATTGCGAGTATACTCATAGTCAGGCGAAAGGAGTGATGAGGCTATTTTAAATTCAAGACATGAATATCCTTGCTTATAGATTCGTTTGCGCACGAGTTTGTAATAATCAGCACCCGCTTTCCAAGGAGGTATGAGTACACACAATACCTGCGACCCAGGAAAAGGATAGAAATCACTGGCAAGTCCAATGTCACCGCCAAAATCAGTGACCTTGCCACGAAATGGACTGATAATCCTGTCTGGACTAAACAAGGTCATTTCTAGATATAATAAAATTCCTCAAACACTTTTTTGTAGAGATTCACCGCCGCAAGCGCATCATAGTGCGTCAGATTGAAATTGGCCTCATGAGCAATCTGGTTTCTAACTTTATGCGCCTCCCACGCATCTTGGATCGATTTGAAATCCCCCGGAACCACGCGCTTGAGCTTTTCGCCAATACTCTCCCCTTTGTACCCCATCCCCGTCAAAATATCGTCCAATATCATATCAGCTTCGAGGATGGCCTGCTTCCAATCATTCTGATTTGGTGACTCGATATGGCGGATAACATTCTCCCAACGATGTGAGAGTGCAGGATCACCACTCCCGACTTCTTGATATGCCGGCTCGGTTTTGGTGTCATACATCAAGGCTTCTTTTTTACGGATATATTTGAGCTGTTCGATGCAGTAGATGATGGCAATAAGAAAAAAGAGTGAGAGCGGCAACGAAATTGCCACAAGTATGCCAAAAAAGGATTTTGCGCCACCAAAAATTGTCGGAAACCAATCCACCGACTGATTGTACACGTTCACAATCGACGAGAAGATGTCCACGTCAGGAACACTCACTGAGACTGTAGGTGTTGGATCCATGTCGCTAACAGGAGGCATATGGCATTATTATACCCTGTTTTCTTATTCTCCCAAAAACTCCTTCCCCACTTCAAACAAGGTTTTTTCGTCGCCGTGACGAGCGGTCATCTGGATACCGAGTGGCAGTTTCTTTCCTTCAATTTCAGAAAATCCTGACGGAATAGACATGGCCGGTAAACCAGTCAGGTTGGCTGTGACAGTGAAGATGTCTTCGAGGTACATGGCTACAGGATCGGACGTCTTCTCTCCTATTTTGAATGCGGGTGATGGTGTCGTAGGGGTCAAGATAACATCAACATCTTCAAATGCTTTCAGAAAGTCCTGTGTAATGATGCGACGGACAGCGTTGGCGCGGTTGTAGTACGCATCATAGTATCCAGAAGAGAGGACGTACGTTCCGAGAAGTATTCGGCGACGTGCTTCCTTGCCAAACCCTGCACCACGTGTTTCGAAATAATCATCAATACCGTCTGTACCATCCTTGTGCAAGCCATATTTCACAGCGTCGAAACGGGAAAGGTTCGAGGAAACTTCGGCAAAGTTGATGATGTAGTAGACAGGCAATGCTTGCGCGGCATTCTTGAGTTCGATTTCTTTGACTTCAAAGCCAAGCTTTTTGAGCCGTTCTATGCTTTCTGTGAAGTTCGACAGGACATCCTTGGTTATGCCACCCATGTTCATAAAAAATGTAGGAACTCCAATGATTGGTTTCTTCAAGCCTACCCTCTTTGGGCTATAGGTATTTTCTGAAATGGTAGTGCCATCCTGAATATCTTTACCATGTATGACATTGAAAATGATCTCTGTGTCAGCAACTGTTTTGGTGATGGGGCCGATCTGATCAAATGAAGAAACCGCCGCCATGAGTCCGTAGCGCGAATTTGATCCGTATGTCGGCTTCAATCCGATAACGCCGCAAAACGCAGCCGGCTGACGTACTGATCCTCCAGTGTCCGAACCAAGTGC
>CAZRRZ010000044.1:2387-5380 GCA_964602725.1 uncultured Candidatus Saccharibacteria bacterium
AGAGTAGTGGCTGTGCCGGCCTTGAATCGCTTATCAGCCTCTTTCGCCTGTTCAATCACATCCGAATAGACTTCAAGATAAGCATTGAGGTCGCCATTTTTCTTTTTGATCTCATCCAGATAGGCCTGCGCCAACTCAACCGCGGAAAAATCACCATTTTTCATGGCTTCGTGGGCTTTTTTGATAGTTAGTGTGTCGAGGTTTATAGTCATATCAGTCCTGAGCGATTATCTTTTTGACTGCAATAAATTCACCTTCTCTGTCAGGCGCCTCGTTGAGCAATCGCTCGCGATCTTCCGCAGAAATAGTTCGGGTAGTGTCGGGACGAAATACATTGTGAACCGCTCCAGGAGCCGGTGTATAGTCCACGTCAACAGTCGCCTTTTTTATCTCATCAACATACGTCAAAATAGAGTCTATTTCCTTGGTCAGACTCTGTTTTTCTGCCTCATCGATCTTGATACGAGCAAGCTGGGCCAGTTTTTCGACTTCTATAACGGTTATCATGAATTGGATTGTAGCAGTTGAGCGCCATATTGTCATCTCAAAAAAATTGACAAGACTGATTCTTTGAGTAGAATTCAAAACGAACAATAAATACGGGTGCCACCACCCACGGAAACAGAAACTATGAAATTGAAAGCTGTCCTTCACAAGGGGTGTCTTCCTGCTTTGGTTGATACCATTCACTCACCGGAATTCAGGGACCGGATTTTGCGAGAAGTTTTGGTCCCCCACCTTCATGTCCCGGCTGATTGGGGCCCCACACAATTCTACATTCAAGAAACCGACTACGCCGTTGGCGGGAAACCGATGTGTGTGGTCAACCTGTCAGCAGTCTCGCTCACTGAGAGCAGGTCAACGCAAGATTTCCGAGATGCCGCCGCCGCTCTCGAGCGTGTGTACGGTGAAAATATCGCCACACACTTGGAAGAAGGTGAAGTTGTCGAACTATTCGTCGTCATCGCTCTGGACGGCGTCCCTTTCAACATGAAAAGTACATTGGTCGAATCGGCACCTGTCCTGATCTCGCGGGCGGGCTTGGTAAAGCGGATCTGAACCAGTTTTCGCTACTCCACAACTTTCGGGTCGGCCCTACGCCGACCCGATTTTTTTATATAAAAAATCCGCCCCGATTCTATCCTGGGCAGATGCGTACACGTTGTGACTATGGGAATTGCGAAGTTCAGAATTTCACGCTCAAACTCGCCGAGAAGATAGTGAAATCCTTTGTAGGACGATTTTGTGGCGATCCGAAGGTGTTGTACTGCTGAATGTATCCGTTGAGCCAGCACTCCGGAGCCTTCGACATGAGTCGCACTCCCGCCATGCCGCCGTACGAGACGACATCAGCTGAGATGCTGCCGCCGACGCCTTCATCGTGGAGAAAACCAGCATTCGCTCCCAGTTTCAACCATGGTTTCGGTTTCCATTCGTAGCTTGTTTGGAAACAGATCGTGTCGCCTGAAACTTTGGGGCGATATTCGATCGGTTCAACGTGATACCAGATGAGCGCAGGGATTATCGTGTGACGACCCGTATCAAAGACAACCGGGTACGTCAGCCGCGTGCGTAGGCGAAGCAGATCGTTGTCACCAAACGTCCAAACTGCTTTGCCGGCAGGACTGCCCGCGTCAATGAAGCGGACTTCAAATGATGTCTGAACTCCTTTAACCTTGGGACCCGTGAGTCCGAGCAGGTAATCCACTTCCCCGCCAGGCGGAAAAAACAGATCGCTCCGGTCCAACGGGTTCTGGATCCACATGCCCAGTCGAGTTGACTTGAGCAGCTTCCACTCCGGCGTCGCGATGTCGAACGAAATTTCATGCTCGACAACGGGGCCGTCGTACAACAATTTCCATGTCGTCGGTGGTACCCAGCCATTTGCGACAGTCTCCGTGAGCGTCACAGAGACTCGTTGGGCGCCGAGCGCCTGATGGATATTTGTTGATTGTGCCGCTTCCAATACGACTAGAGTGGTGAGACAAAGTCCCACCACCAAGACAGTCTTTATGTTCATAAGATTCCCTTCTTCTCCTTGGGTTCAAAGAGCTCTTGGGAAACTACATCAAAAAATGCGGCATGTCAACTCGTTCGTCTGTTTTCGTTGCCCGCATGAATGAAACTTGCAATCCAACATCAGATATAGTATGATAGAATCATATTAACTTATCATACATATATGACTACTATATCAGTACCCATTCCTGCACATATGGAGGAATTTATACAAAACCAGATCAAGAGTGGAAATGCGTCAAATAAAGCGGAAGTTTTTCGTAGAGCTATTACCCTGCTTGCAGAACAGGAAGCTATAAGGGAAGTACTAGATGCAATGAAGGAGCCTACTTTAAAGGGTGACCTAAGAGTGCTTGCCAAACAGCTTCGAACAAAATGATTGAGGTAAACTACAAGCCGAAGTTTGCAAGAAAGTTTGATTCTCTTGATAGAAATCTGCAGGTGGAAGTATTGGAGAAAATAGATGTTTTCAAAGATCCTCGTAATCACAAATTATTGAAGGTCCATAAACTTCACGGACATTTAAGGAATCTGTATAGTTTTTCAGTAAACTACAAATTTAGAATCGTATTTCAGTATATATCAAAGAACGACGTTGAGCTCTTAACAGTCGGAGATCATGACATATATAAATAGATTATTTCACCATCTTCAAAAATTCTTCCTCATTCAAAATCGTCACCCCCAACTCCCTAGCCTTCTCCAACTTCGACCCTGCCTCTTCACCAGCTACCACATACGACGTCTTTTTTGAAACTGAGCTTGAAACATCACCACCAAGTTTGCGTACCATATCTTGCGCGGTATCACGATCCAGAGTCGGCATAGTTCCAGTAAATACAAAAGATTTTCCTTCAAATTTTTTATTCGCGCTGACTGTTTCAGCGGTAATATTCACACGCTTCAACAAATTCTTGATCAACTTTCTATTGTCAGGAGACTTGAACCACAATTCCAACGACTGTGCGACGACT
>CAZRRZ010000045.1:0-5296 GCA_964602725.1 uncultured Candidatus Saccharibacteria bacterium
TCGTACGTGCGACGACTACCTAGAGCAGTTCCCGAATTTTCTATAAGCCAGCGCTCCCCTACCATGGACAACGGGATACGATCGAAGATCGACTCGTACATCTTGCTGGCATCGATAATCTGAGCACCAGAAAAAATGAGTGAATACAAAAGCGGGACAGCCGTTTCAACGCGACGATCATGAAGATCAGCAACAACGATGGTGGCGCCAGTCTGCTTGACCGCATCTCCAATGCGCTGGGCCATGTCGCTCGCCGAATCGCTTGGCATCACCTGCTGTTTGAAGAAAATGCCGTAACGAGCACGCGTATTAACCTCATCGTGGAGATCAGTGACATCCTCTCCTGACCCGACCAGGATGGCCGCCTGCGGGCGCGAAGTCGTCATGACCGGGAACATCACCCGACGCCAGAGGATGAGGACCGCTGTCGAGATGATAATGTAGATAAACAAGTTTGCCTTTGGTGCGATGACCACTGGGGCAAAATAAAAGAATGCGATGCCAATAAGGAAGTTGATGACCTGCACGCGGATCAGCACACCTTCAATACGACTGCGAAGCACAATAGATTGCTTGTCATAGAGGCCCGCACTAAAGCTCACGATCAAGAACAATAGAAATAGTATGGAAAATGAAGGTACGTGGTCATAAAAGAGATGACGATGCGGCAAGGTGCCATAGCGGATAGTCAGTGTGAGGATAAGCGAAAAGATATAGGCGACAAGATCACCCGCAATAAGGTAGAGAATACGGCGAGGGATGGAGGCTGAATTCATGGTCAATACCCTACCACAATTTCAACTATATTTCAAGTAGAATTGCGGAAAACCCTTATTTTTGCTAGCGTATAGGCAATGAAGATACTCTATCTCATCACCAAATCCAATTGGGGCGGTGCCCAGCGTCATGTCTTCGACCTTGCCGTTTCCATGAAGGAACGGGGGCACGATGTGGCGGTCGCTCTTGGCGGAGATGGTACCCTCCGCACTAGACTAGAAGCCGCTGGCATCTATACCCATTCCATTGCGACGCTGGGACGTGATATCTCTACCGGCAAAGATGCCGGCTCTCTAAAGGAAATCATATCCGTCATTCGCCATCGCCGACCGGACATTTTGCACGTCCACAGCTCGAAAGCTGCGGGGCTTGGCTCCGTCGCAGGACGATTGCTTGGAGTAAAATCGATCATCTACACCGTCCATGGCTGGCCATTCAACGAAGATCGCCCCTTTCATGAGCGTCTCGCCATCATCTTCTTCTCATGGCTTACCATGATTTTTTGCCATACCACGATTCTTATCGCAGAGCGTGAATATAGTCAGGCACTCAATTTCCCTTGGATAAAAGAGAAGTTGCGACTCATCCCTCTTGGCATCAAAGCACCTACATTCCTATCCGTTGATGGCGCCAAACAGTCCATCGCCAAACACATTGGCATGTCCATCCCCGAATTCAACAAAAAAACTGTTATCGGAACTATCGCTGAACTGCATCCGAACAAAGGCCTCTCGTATCTGGTCAATGCCCTTTCATCAGTTGTCGCCGAATATCCGAACGTGATATCAGTCATCATTAGTGATGGTCAAGAAAAAGCCAACCTTCATATGCTCATCAAGGAAAAGAAGCTAGAGCAACATGTATTCCTGGCTGGATACCTCGACCATGCCGCTGAATATCTAAAAGCATTTGGCGTCTTCGCACTTCCATCACTCAAAGAAGGTCTTCCCTACACCATCCTCGAGGCAGGAGCCGCTTCATTGCCGGTGGTTGCCACGACCGTCGGAGGTATCCCCGAGATCGTCGAGGACATGAAATCCGGCGTCCTTGTTCAGCCGAAAAATGTTCGAGAACTGGCGCACGCACTCTCCTTCATGATCGAGCATCCTGATGAGCGCCGCAAGTATGGTATCGCACTTAAAGAACGCGTGACGAAGCATTTCTCCCTAGAAAAAATGATGGACTCGGTCGCAGAATTGTACGCGACGAAGTAGGTACTTAAAAACTACTCCCCGCCTCCTTTCCTATTGCGGCCCGATAAATTCATTCTTCACAGCATCTTTGTGCGCAGGTCGTGAATAGCGTCGCATGGCAACAACTACCCCAAGCGCCAGGAACTCCGTCAGGACATGCGTGCCTCCATAGCTCATGAACGGCAGTGGTGTTCCGGTGACCGGTAGAAGGTGCACATTCATACCCACATTGATGACTATGTGCACAATGAAGAACACCGCCACACCAGCACCAAATAAAATTTCAAAATTAGTAGCCCCATTCATCGCATTTTTGACGATACGCCAAATAATAATGCCGTATAAAGAGAACAATATGATGACGCCGGCAAATCCCCACTCTTCGGCAAATGCTGCAAAAATAAAGTCCGTCTGATATTCAGGAAGGAATTTGAGACGTGATTGTGTGCCATAGCCAAGTCCCTTGCCCCAAATTTGGCCCGAGCCGACAGCTACCGTCGATTGGTAGGCGTTGTACCCTGCTCCATGAATATCAGCCAACGGGTCAATAAAGTTTCTGATGCGATCCTTTTGATATTCCTTGAACCCAAAACCCCAGAGCAACCCAAAGGCCAAAAGGCCAAGAGCCATCAGTGCAAACAAGTGCTTTTTGGAAATACCGGATACCATGACCATGCCAATCCAGATAAAAAAGATAATCATGGCCGATCCGAGGTCAGGACTTCCCAACACCAATCCAAATAATATAAGCGCATATACACCTGATACGACGATGTGGCGGATGTTGGCGATCTCGATATGCCTGCGCGAGAAATATTTTGCCAGAATGACCATGATAGCGAGCTTGGCGAAATCCGACGGCTGAAATGAGAAACTTCCAAGATCGAACCATGAGCGCGAACCATTGGTCACTGTGCCGAATACGAACAAGCCGCCCAAGAGAAGCGCCGATACAGTAAATGCCAGAACCGATACCCACGTCGAACGTAAAAAACGCACATCAACAAAACTGACAATAAAAAATAATGCCACAGAGAGGATGATCCAGACGAATTGGTGGCTTGCAAATGTGTTGTTACCTGCAAACGAAAACATCGTCATCAATCCGGCAGCCAAGATAGGGATGGTCGCGCCAAAAAGCCACCAGTCCATACCGCGACGGCGGTCAGAACTAAGCTGGTATGAGGACGCAGATTGTGACGGCACAGAATCCATACGGCGGATGTCCGTAGTATACGACCATCTTCCCTATTCCGCCACTGGAAGCACTTCTATGGATATGACCGCACCGTTGCGTTTGATAGGCCATGTGAATGGGGCCAATGCAGTTCCCTTTGGGGGTATTTCATCGAGCGACGTCTTGGAAAAACCGAGGGCATTGCCATCCTTGTCATAGAGTACCGTATAGACGCCAATTTTTTTGAGCGGATACACGCTCGTATTCTTCAAGGTCACCGTAAGGGACGAACCGATCTCGTCTTCAAGATATTTCTTATCGCCAACCGCAATAGCCGCCAGCGTATCTTTCTTTTTATACCACTGTGGAGGATCAGTGAATTCAAACAGTGCTTTCGCGGGAATGCGCTTTCCAACATCGATCGACCTTTGGAACGCAATAGTATTGCGGTGCGGCGGCAAGGTGATCGTGCCTGGGGTGTCTATGATCAGCACACCACGATCGTCATACAACGAAATGTGGTAGGGCACACGAAATGCTTCAGCATCGATATTCGGATTGACGATATAGGCCGCCACGTTATAGAGACTTGGAGCAATCTTTTCAAAACGCGTCCAAGCAAGTGATGGGGCTAGGAATGATGTCTGACAGAGACGCTGGCACGACCCGCCACAGTCTACTCCCTGCTCGTTGCCATTTATCAGGCCGTCAGCACAGGTCGGTTTTTGATAGAAAAACGCGTAACCAAGCACAACAACGACGCCGATAACAACAATAATGGCGATGAGCGCGTAGAGTGTCTTGCGACGTTGTGACCATGATGACATGAGAAAAGTGATGTGTGAGGAGTATTATCTTTGGACCGGCTGACCAGTTTGATTTGATTGTATCGCCTCGAGGTTTGCGGCGTCAATCTCCTGCTGAATCTGGGCCCTCGTCAAATCAGCGTTCCTTTGAGCTTCGAGCCCTTTCATGCGAGCACTACTCAATGAGGCAAGGACGATAGAAGATAATAGGCCAATGATAACGATCGGGGATATGATACCGAGACAGAGAAATGCGATGAGCCATCCTTTGAATGACGACTTTTCTGGTGCAGGAAGGCGGGTTGCCTTGAGCGAAACGTACAAGCGATAGGTATACCCAAACGCAATAGGCGAAACGACCACTGTACCTAAAAGTCCAATCACCATTTGGATAAGAAGTGCGCCAAGCGATACATCGAGCATACCTCGACCGGACACTGTAACGCCGAAAATGAGGCCTAATAGATACTGCACAATGCCCAACACAAACCCGATACCGAAACATACAAGCAAGAGTACAATAAGACGTCCAAAAACTCCCCACCAGCGTCCACGAACTAGATTGAAGCTTTCAGTAAATGCGGAGAAGCCTTTCTTTCCGTCAACGACAAAAGTGAACATGTATACAACGCTAAAAACCAGTACGATGATGCCCGGGATAACAAAGAGAGTGAACGAGCCCATATACACAAGAACCACTATAATAAATATGAGGATCGTAGACCAGAAAACGCTGAAGCCATAACGGTATTGGGCTTTGACGGAAATCGGCGTTGCCGGATCCGTCGATAGGCGGTGCACCGCCTGTGTCGCGGCCGGCATGGAAACAATAGAGCCGATAAACGAACAAATGAACAAAATAAAGGCAATAATCCCACCTATAGCAGAGTCTGAAAGTGCAATCAGTTGACCGATGTACATGATAATACTCGGGATCAATACGATGACCGAGATAACTTTCCAGTGCTTGGTAAATATATTCCAACCGAACTTGAGGAGCGCGCTCGGTCCTTCGAGAGCACCTGCAACAGGCGCTTGAGGAGCTGGCGTTTGATTGACTACTGGCGAAGGTGCGGGAGTCTGCGGAATAGGTGTGATGGGGTCCATAAAAATTAAAATAAACTAATAAACTAAGGTGCGACTTATTCACCATTCTCCCACACAAAAGCCCCGATTTCAACGGGGCTTTATGCACTTTCATAAACTTATTGAATCCTCTGTTCCGGCGGCAAGCTACTTTCGCCCCTTAGGACTATCATCGCCGCAACTACGTTTCACTGCCGTGTTCGGAATGGGAACGGGTGTTGCCATAGCGCCAAACCACCAGAACGGAGGATTCAATA
>CAZRRZ010000046.1:0-3495 GCA_964602725.1 uncultured Candidatus Saccharibacteria bacterium
CATGCAAAAACTACATTTTTCAATACACATACAGGCGCCGAAGGAGAAGGTGTGGGATACCATGCTTGGAGATGCCACATATAGGGAGTGGACAGAAGCTTTCCACGCAGGCTCGTATTACAAGGGAGATTGGAGCACGGGGTCGAAGATGCTTTTCCTCGGTCCGGATGACACTGGCAAGAAAGACGGCGGCATGGTCAGCCGTGTAAAGGAGAACCGCATATACGAATTCATCTCTATCGAGCATTTAGGTCTAGTCATGGACGGCGTTGAAGATACGACGAGCGAACAAGCTCGGCAATGGACTCCCGCGTTTGAGAATTACACCTTCGTCGAGAAGGATGGGGGAACGGAAGTGAGCGTCGACATGGAAGTTGCGAACGACGAATTCAAGCAGATGTTCGAAGGCATGTGGCCAAAAGCGCTCCTCAAGCTCAAGGAGATTGCGGAGCGAGCGTAAACAGATGAACATGAATGACTTTATTATCCACGGCTGCGAGCAGATACTTCGATTCACTCAAGTCAGCCAGTGGGGTGATCTCTCGGAAGAACGGAAAGTTCAACTTGGTTTCAATATGGGTGTTGTTGCATTGGGTTTGAATTTCACCAAAGCAGAAAGTTTTCAAGCTCTTGCAGACGCTCGAGAGGGGAAGATGTCGATGCAAGATTTTCGCAGTCACCTACAATCATTGGTTACCGCGCACAATGTCAACGTAGATGAGAAAAAGATCGAGCGACCTTTTTGAGCCTAATACATAAAGTGTACCAATCAGGGGTAACTATTGACGTATTCATTCTACTGTGGTAGTCTACTTTTGTATTTGAACAAACCCGGGTGTTTTTTACACCCGACCAACAACGGAATCCACTATGTCAATTGGAGGAATACTCTTAACGCACGCAGTCGCCGCATCCGAACAGAAACCGCCCTTCTTCTTCAGTAGATTCAACTTGGAACGCATGAAAGAATTGGGCAATACCCATTTCTGTTTTCACTGCGGAGGAGGTGTTGGATTCAAGCCGGGTCCTAACGGGGAGGCTACTAACTCCACGGAACGTGGTTATAATCCAATGAAACGGCATGATCCTGTGACGCATGCTGATGGTGTGATCGGCGATGCAGACAAGTACGATTGGGAACAACGATGGTTGCGGGCCAAAATCGGGAAGGATTTTCCATTTGTCGTCTGCGTTCCTAGTGTTTAGGCCCGCGCACTTTTTGAGTTTCGAACCCACGGCGGACACCGTGGGTTCTATTTGTAATAATTCTGACTTTGTCACTACGAAGCTATTGAATCAGTAGATTTGACTGTATGTTGAAGGTGAGTATGTTATATTAGGCACATGAAAAGAGCTGCAACCATATTTTTCCAAGTGGTCATCGTACTTATTGCTATCGGCGCTATCGTTTTTTTGCTGTGGGAACCGCAAGTAGAGGGTAGGAATATAGGAGAGACACTCTTTGAAATCTACTTTACTGATCCGTTCCTGGCATACGCATATATCGGGTCCATTCCATTCTTTGTGGGGCTGTATCAGGCATTCAAGGCGCTCCGATATGTGGGACGCCGTCAGACATTTTCACGCGAGGTGGCGCAGGCTCTACGGGCCGTACGATATTGCGCGCTGATCCTCATCTGTTTTGTGATAGGAGGGGAGGTCATCATCCTACTGAACCGTGGTAGTGATGATGTCGCTGGTGGAATTTTCATGGGTATTCTTGTTACTTTGGGCTCCGTCGTAGTAGCGACGGTGGCTGCGATAGGTGAGCGGAGGGTACGAAGGGTGATGAATACAGTATAGTTTTTTATGATCCATATTAAATACAAACTCGATAAATCATCAAAACATGGCATCGGACTTTTTGCTGACGAAAATCTTGCAAAGGGGGAGCTTATTTACACGCCGAGTCCACTTCTTGATGTGAACATTACACAGGAGCAGTTTGATTCTTTGGATGAAAAAGAGAAACAGGAGATACTCTGGTGGGGTTTCTTTGACCAGCCGAGCGGCAAGTGGCACGTTGATTTTGATGTCTCACATTTCATCAATCACGCAGATGACGGCACGGTTACACAAGATCCGAGCCATCAAGACGCCTATTTGGTCGCGGCGCGAGATGTTAAGGCGGGTGAGGAGCTGACGCAGAATTATTTGGAATTTGAGACGAAGGAAGATTTAAAAAAGAGAGGAATTGAATAATACAGCTATGAAACCCTATCAACCATCACCAGATAGCAAGCCGCGTGACCCGCAGTGGGAAAAGAGCGTACGAGAGATGTTCTCGAAGATGAAAGGCTCGACGGATGTTGTTGAGACGCAGATAGCAGGTGTGGCGCTCAAGGTGCTCCCGAACGTTTTTTCTCCCGAAGTATTTTTTGAGAGCAAGTGGTTTGCGGAAAAGGTGGCAGTGATTGCTGCAGGCAAGAAGCTATTGGAAATTGGTCCGGGTACAGGAATCATCGGACTGTTTGCTGCACTCAAGGGTGCACAGGTAACGGCGCTTGATATAAATGAAACGGCTGTCGAGAATACGAAATTAAATTTTAGTCGGCATAAGCTCGTTGTTGACGTTCGTCTCGGCAGCGTCTATGAACCGCTCGGTGCTTCTGATGCGTTCGATATTATTTTTTGGAATCATCCATTCAATAAAACCAGTCAGCAGGATACCGATCCATTCTTCAAGTCGGTCTTCGATTATCAGTACACACATTTGGAGACCTACGTATCACAAGGAGGGAAGCACCTGTTGCCTGGCGGTAGGCTGCTCTTGGGTACCAGTAGTATTGCCAGCCTGGCGGATATTGAGCTGATTGCAGAGAAGTATGACTATGATTTTGTTCTGGTAGATAGGATCGATATACAAACGGAAGTCGATGCTACTCCAGTGGATTTGAGAATATATGAGTTTAAGGCGCGTAAGGAGGGTATTATTTTGTAAATTTGTTACACTTACGTCATGGATGAATTTGAACTTACATTTTTAGCAAAAAAGGAGATTCTTCAAAAATTGAAGGGAGCACCTCGCAAAGAGATGTTGGATATCTACATTCCCACGTCTTCAAAACATCCGACATTGCGGATCAGGAAGTCGGGAGATAGGTATGAGATGACAAAGAAACGGCCCGCTAAAGAGGGGGACTCTTCTCATCAGATAGAAACAACCATTCCTCTCACTGTAGAAGAATTTTCTGACCTGTCCGAGTTGAAAGGCAAGAGAGTCTCCAAGGATAGGTACATATATGTTGAAGGAAAAAATACGTATGAGATTGATGTGTTTAAAGACGGGTTACAAGGACTGATCCTTGTTGATGTTGAATTTGGTTCGAATCTAGAGAAATCTCAATTCGTCAAACCAGATTGGGTACTTGCGGATGTTACCCAGGAAGAATTTACTGCCGGTGGTATGCTGTGCGGCAAAAGCTATTCAGATATCAGTGAGAGGTTAGATATGCTTGGCTATTCTAAGATCGTTGTATAACACAGGCACACACT
>CAZRRZ010000046.1:3595-4977 GCA_964602725.1 uncultured Candidatus Saccharibacteria bacterium
TTTCCGTGGGATGAGAAGATGATCTCGATCATGATGGGATTCATGAGTGCACCCTTTGAGCTCCTTTTGGGTAGAAAAACGTATGATATCTTTGCGGGGTATTGGCCGACTGCGAAAACAGATAATGAAGTGGCGGTTCCATTCAACAAGACAAAGAAATACGTAGTGTCACATGCCTCATTCGCGCCAGCGTGGAATAACTCCACCTGTATTACGGGCGATGTGGTCGCAGAGTTGAAGAAACTCAAGGACATGGACGGTCCCGATCTGTGGGTGCATGGTAGTGGGGATTTGATCCAAACATTGCTCAAGCATCATCTCATCGACCGGATGCATCTCTGGATTCATCCTATCACTATCGGTACGGGCAAGAAGTTGTTTGCTGAAGGAACCCAGCCACAAGGATTCAAGCTAGTTAATTCAGTGGTTGGAACGAACGGTATTATTTTTTGTACCTATGAACCGGCCGGAGAACTCAAGACGGGGAGGGTGGGAGAGTAGTCAACCCTCTATTTCTATGATAGGTTCAGTATCAGCAAAGAAAGGAGGCCTCAATGGCAATAATTGTGCCTATCTGGCGGAGTTGTGGCGGCTGTACGGCATGTTGTAAAACTCACGCTGTACTTCAGATTTTGAAAAATGCGGGCAATTGGTGCGTGCATTGTTTGGTGGGCGAAGGGTGCGCAATATATGCAAAACGCCCGAGTGACTGCAGGGGATTTCAGTGCAGTTGGCTTGCGGGAAAAGGTGCTGATGAAGATCGGCCAGACAGAACCAGGATAGTTTTGGAAGCGCGTCAGATGGGCAAACTGGGAACCGCTCTTTGGTTGTGGGAAGTTGAGCCAGGAGCATTGGTGT
Organism: uncultured Candidatus Saccharibacteria bacterium; assembly: GCA_964602725.1. GTDB lineage: Bacteria > Patescibacteriota > Minisyncoccia > Phycocordibacterales > PALSA-1337 > C7867-002. Next base: position 4,454 of record CAZRRZ010000046.1, read on the forward strand.
CTGCTTTTGCGAAGCGAGAGACAAAGCAAACCCTGCGGACTAAAACTTGTGTCATGCATGTTCCGCTCACTGGTAATCCGCGGTTGTATTTAGCAAGAGGAGTCGGAAGGCCAGAGCAATCTTTTCTCATCAGCGCATTCGATCGAAAACTTGCGAGAGTGGAGATTGTCCCTTTTGGTTCATAGCGGCGGCAGTCATTTCGGCTTCGGGAAAGGTAATCCCCGGAGCATTTTTATTGTAGGATTTTGCGTGTTAAGATGAGTTTCAACACTACTTCACGATTTGTAACCACCTTTACTCGTATGACCCAAACCCATATTCTTCTCATTCACGGCGGCATGACCTTCAGAAATAGGAAGGATTATCTACATTACCTCAAGACGCGGAAAGTCTCTATTGAGCCCCGAATAAATTGGGCCGGCGAGTGGCTGGAAGAGAAACTGGGGCCGAAATTTAAAGTTATCAGACCACGGATGCCACAGCGTGAAAATGCAAAATATGATGAGTGGAAAATATTCTTCGAA
>CAZRRZ010000047.1:0-4140 GCA_964602725.1 uncultured Candidatus Saccharibacteria bacterium
CGCGCGGTTAGCTCAGTTGGTAGAGCATCCCCTTGACGTGGGGAGGGTCACAGGTTCGAATCCTGTATCGCGCACACTAATGTCTCCTTCATCCATCCATACTATCGGTATCGACTTTGATGATGTATTGCATGATTTTAACTCCTCTTTGCATGCATATCACAATAAAAAATATGGTACCACGCTCACGCGCGGTAATATGACTAGTTACGATTTCGAAGACATATGGGGTTGTACACGTGAAGAAGCTATCAAAAGGGTGTTTGAATTTTATCAAACGCAAGAGCATCATGATACACCACCACTTGAATGTGCACGCGAAATCGTCACACAGTTGAGCAGAAAATATTCCCTGCATATTATCACTTCTCGTATCGAAGAAATTGAAGGAGTGACACGTGCGTGGATTGAAAAAAATTTTCCGTCTTGCTTTGCATCCATCCAATTCGTCAATCAGTATGGCGCGACGCGCGGCACAAAGCGTGAAAAAGCAAACGTGTGTGCAGAACTTTCGGTCGACCTCATGATTGAAGATTCTATGTCTCATGCCCGAGATATATCAGCCTGCGACATACCAGTGTTACTCATTGATTGTCCCTGGAATCAGGGTGAACTTCCAGCAAGCGTACGGCGCGTCTATTCCTGGAAAGAAATTGGGGCAATTTTACTTGGATAATCTACATGATATAGTGCAGACATGATCATTCTTGGCATCGAAACCTCCTGCGACGACACCGGCCTGGCGCTTATAGAGACGCGCATCCTTGACGGGGTGTTTGAGTGCCGAGTCATATCTTCACTGGTACATTCACAGGCAGATCTCCACAGCCCGTACGGTGGTGTCTTCCCGACACTTGCAAAGCGTGAACATGAAAAAAATTTGGTGCCATTATTGGAGAAAATAATAGATACATTGCGAGCGATGCCTAGCAGCGTAGTTGCTGGGTATGATGCACATATCACCGAATTTCGCGCCTTGTACAGTGGGCAAAATAGAGACTTGGTTGAATCTGTCTGCGGAGCCCCATTTCTTGCCCATAAGCCCCATATAGACGCCATAGCGGTCACACAGGGTCCTGGGCTTGAACCAGCCCTCTGGACAGGCATAACCTTTGCCGAGATGGTGTCAAAACTCTGGGATATACCTCTCATACCCATCAATCATATGGAAGGCCACATCGTGGGATCATTACTCCCTTCTGACGAAAATGGGGGCGGGTGGCAGCGGTTGAAACCATTGCATATGCCCGCACTTGCCCTCCTCATAAGCGGAGGTCATACAGAACTAGTGAGGGTCGAATCGAGTCGCGAGTCACGGAAATTATCCTACTCCATCATCGGACAAACAAAAGATGACGCCGTGGGAGAAGCGTTTGACAAGGTGGCACGCCTGCTCGGACTTTCATACCCCGGCGGACCATTGGTGTCAGCCCTCGCAGCACAAGCACGTGAGCGCGGGATCGTCTCACCCATCAAGCTTCCCCGCCCCATGATCGCAAGCAAAGATCTCAATTTTTCTTTTTCAGGATTGAAGACCGCGGTGTTATATGCCATCAAAGAATTGGGAGGGTCTGGATCATTATCCGATGACCTAAAGATGGGGCTGGCTCGCGAATGTGAAGATGCTATCACGGAGACACTTGGAGCCAAACTGCGCAAAGCTCTCGATGAAACCGGCGCGCAGACAGTCATCATTGGTGGAGGTGTCAGCGCCAACACCGAGCTTCGCGCAGAGTTTGAAACCATAGTGAAGGAATACGACATAACACTCTACATGCCTTCACGTCATGTCTCCGGAGATAATGCCCTTATGATCGCTCTGGCGGGCACATTTGATGCGCCCCCCGCTCTTCAGAAGATCCGTGCCCAAGGGACAAAGAGACTTGGTCCCAACGCGTAATCTTAGATCCATACATCAAAAAACCACGTCGTGAGACGTGGTTTTTTGTAATAGGTATCAGGATATTACCTGAAGAGGTCTTTGATGTAGTTCCAGAAACGAGAGAGGATCGATGCTTCACCAACTGCGGCCACGTTCTCATTGTCGGTATCCGTACCAGTTGTACCAACTTCGAGCGTACCTGTGGTTGGCGCAGTGACTTCGGCACTACCAGTAACTTGAGCTGACGTTTCGCCATCACGACGATTCTTGAACGAATTGATGATAGCCGACTCTTCGGCACTCAACGTGAACTGTGATGCGCACGCGAGCTCGTTCAACTTCTTGGTTGTCGTTATGTACACGAAACCAGAAGCTTGCGATGCGCTCCAAGGACCGAGGATAGAAGCGGCATACTTTTCCTGGAAAGCTTTGACTGCGTTTTCCGTCTTTGCGTCGAATATGCCCGTCACGTCAACGTTGAGCTTCTCAACATTCTTGAGGAATGCCTGGAGCTTGGTTACCTGTGAAGGATTGTTTTCTCCACCGAGCTTGAGGTAGTCGGTGATGAGAGGGCATGTTCCGATAACAAATGTAGGTCCTACACCTGATGTGTTTGACAACAGGACTGAACTGCCACTTGAAGAACTGCTCGAAGATCCACCACCGATAAATGAGCCGCCACCTCCTGAAGGAGTGACTGGAGGTGTAATTGGAGGGGTAACTGGTGGAGTTACCGCAAGCGTACCTTCATCATCATTGGCACCACCTGCATTTGGGATGATGGCTCCAGTCTCATTGCCGTTGGCACCATCAACCTGAGGAATGATTGCGCCTGTCTCGTTTGCATTCGCACCTCCATTACCGGGGATAATTGCGCCCGTTTCGTTGTTGTTGGCACCACTGTTACCAGGGATGATGGCCCCCGATTCATTATCATTGGCACCGCCTGTCACCGGTGCTTCTGGAGCAACTATTTCAGATTCATTGGAACCTCCTGCAGTAGGAATTGTTCCTTCTGCCTCTGCGCGCACGATCTGCGCGTTCTGTACCACGCCGATAAGGGCGAGGGCAAAAACCATTGTAATTACTGTATATTTATTCATATTAATTGTTATGCGGTACACGATCCTCTCTTGTTTTTATACTAATAAATCATGTTGACCGATTCGTAGACCCTATCATGGAGTACAAATATTGTCAATAGCACTCCCCTAATAAAAAAGTCCCCCCAGCTGCACTTGCAGTGGGGGTACTTGGTGAGGATTCCGCGACTTTTCGACGGAATGCTATTCCTCCGGGCCGTTGTTACCGACCAGGACTGGAACGAATGCGGGGAGAGAACTTCTTCCTGCGGGCAAATGAACGCCCTCCTCCACGCCGCGATAATAGGCCTGGAAGTAGCCGGGCAATATGGTGTTTGTGCACCAGCCGCCATCCAGAATCCCGGTGACCACGTTGGTCCAAGAGCCTTCGCCCCTGGTCATCGAGATCTTCGCCTGAATCCCGTATGTCATCCCGAGACGTCGCTGGCCATGCAGAACCACCAATTTGTCACCATTGGCATTGTTGCCGTAGGCGACCATTGCAGGGAGACTGCTGATCCAATTCGTGCTTGGAACACTATTGCCACCCCAGAAGCCAGCGTAGTTCGTCACTGCCGGCTGCATTTGGCCAAGAAAGTAGTTCATATCAAGGACAACCACGTTCATGTCGGGAGCAAGATAGCCGACGCGAATGAGGGCGAAGACCTCATTGACAGGATGATCCAACACAGATTCGCCATTGTTGTATTCGGTCATGTGCCCCTCGGCATCATAGACGCGACCACGCAACGTTGGCGAGAATGTCAACAGTGCGCCTGTCGTTCCATTCGTCGCCAGATTACCGACACCACTTGCCGGAAACCGAATGGTGTTGGCGCCGTCGGACGAAGATATCACGTAGTAGCGTTCAGTGACCAAGAATGGTACCGAGTTGCTGTAGTGATGTCCCCAAGCAAGGCGGCCGCCATTTTCGTTGGCCATGTTCCCTGTTGGATTTGCAACACCGTCGCGCATCTTCACGCCGACCGGCGTGTAGATGAACTCACAGACGCGCAGGCACAAGGGTTTGTAAACCGCCGTCGGATCAGTAAGACCGTCCGTAGGAAGGTAGCCCGTTTTGCCATCCGACATCACCGCCACCATCGTGTTTTGGATACAGATGTTGTTGTTCGGTGAAGTTGGTGCAGTCACGATGAACACCTGGTTCACTGTCGT
>CAZRRZ010000048.1:0-3889 GCA_964602725.1 uncultured Candidatus Saccharibacteria bacterium
TTGTACAAAAAAATAGTCGAGTGGACTGGATCATTCGAGGTATTCATGACTATATTCAAAAACTTGGCGACTACTCGCGGAGTTGGATGGGCCATGCTGGGTTACGACAAACAGACCGATACGCTGATCCAATACTGGGTTGATGAACAACATTTCGGCCATTTGACCAGCGTCCAACCTATTATCGCTCTTGATATGTGGGAACACTCATTTGTGGCCGACTACCAACCGTCAGGCAAGAAAAATTATGTTGAGGACTTTTTCAAAAACCTCAACTGGTCGGTGATTGAAAAGAATTTTGAGGAGAGCAAATAGATCAGAGGTGCACAATTAACATATACTATATTCAATAACATGATTCTCACAACCACACCAACAATAGAGGGAAAGAGGGTGACGCAATACCTTGGCATCGTAAACGCAGATGTTATTATCGGTGCGAACATTTTTAGCGATCTTTTTGCAAGTGTGCGAGATATAGTAGGAGGGCGTTCTGCTACATACGAAAAAAAGCTCGCTGAAGGTAAAAAGATGGCTTTGGATGAACTCGAGCAAGAGGCCAGCAAACTCGGTGCAAGTGCAGTCATCGGCATCGATTTTGACTATGAAACAGTCGGTGGCAAAGGATCTATGCTTATGATCACCGTATCGGGAACAGCAGTACGAGTTGAATAGTCCTATTTCTTTCCTCTGTGCGAAAACCAATAGTAAAAGCTGGCAAAGAGCACATAAAATCCAACCACCCACCAGCCCGAAAATAGTGGCAGTGTGACTGACGCGAACGGAATCTGTGCGAACCACTCGACCATAGATAATTCGTAGGTAAGCAACCAGTGCGCGACCCAACCAAAAACATCAGCAACTAGTGGCGAAATAAAACCGCTTGCTCCAGTCAAAAAGACTACTAACATAGTCAGTGGGATTATAGGCAGAACCAGAATATTGACCACCAATCCAATGATGGATATTTGTCCCATCATGTGAAGGATGAAGGGTGAAATGAATATCTGCGTGGCCATGGTTGCCGCAACAATGCCTCGCAGACCGAACTTTTCCGGAATAAATCGCAATCTCTTTTCAATCGGACCAGCGAGAAGAATCAGGCCAAATGTTGCCATAAATGAAAGCTGGAATGACGGGTCATGTAACAAAATCATGGGGTTTTGGATGAGCATGATGAGCGCCGCAAAAATCAAGGCGCGGATAACGTTGTAATCACGACGAATAAGATCAGCTGACAATGCCACACCGGCCATGAAGCACGAGCGGACCACCGTCGCTCCACCGCCTACCATCACGCCGAATAATCCGATGCCTATCCCGCCGACCACGATGCCCCAGACCCTGGGTAGAAATGAAAGCATGCGGCGCATGGCATCGCCAACGATAGTGATGTTGAATCCCGACAGCACGACGATGTGTATCAGCCCGACAATACGAAAATTGTTCAACAAATCCTTTCCCAAGGCGCTCTTTTCTCCGACGACAAGACCGGCGGCAAGTGCGGCATGAGGTTCGCCAAGGACTTCCTCCAAATGCGAGACGAAGCGGCGCTTTAGATAAAAAAGCGCTCCGGGTATTGAGAATGATTTTGTAGTGCTTGTGGAAAGATGTTCAACTTTAGCGCTTTTTATTTCATAAAATACATCATCTTTTGCCAAATACCCGACATAATCAAACGCTCGTCCGGTATCGCTTTTGAAATTGAAAGGTTTGGAGATTTTTCCTGAAAATGAAACTTCGTCACTATACGCAAACCGCGGATACAGTTTTGTCTTCATGCGAATGGATGCCTCGATTCCGCATGTATCGCGCGTTCCAGATACAAATAGTTCGTGCGCTGTCACTACCAATACTTGCCCTCCCTCTTTTCGTTCTGGATCCTGTAAGACCCTCCCGGTACCAATCACCGATTGTTTGTTGCATACACTCACATCGAGTTTGTCTTGTTGCATAGAAAACAGCACACGAATGACAGTGCACCCGACAAATAGCGACCAAAAAATAATGACTCCACGCTTCATTGGAGTCAGTATAGAAAATCTTGATAAAGAAGTTGTGAAGAAACGATGAAGATTCGCTGAAAATGCAGTGGTGTGTTTTAATGCGCACCAAATTCCGCCTTGATCATGGCCTCCTCTCCCGCACTTATAGCCTTTTTAAAGCGCGCTCCCTTGGCGCCCTTTACTCTTTTTTCGCACTCCGCCCAGGTGTTATGGGTCTGTACGACTCCCTTTATGGCGCTTACATACGAGTATGCCGCGACGCGCGAGCGAGATGATGACAACTTTTTGACTTTAGCCTTGGTCTTATTGCGTGAAATATCGAGGATGTTCTTGATTGGGTAGCTGGAAAGAGGGCCGTCATAGAGCCCCGCATTTTCGCCGTCAGCAAAGGAAGTTGCGATGACATCACAGCGTTCGTTGCCCGAAATACCCACGTGACCACCAACGTATTTCCAAGAAACATTTCCTGAACCAACAGTATTCAACGCTTCATCCAACATCATCCACAAATCTTTATTCTGCACATCATCCTTAGTTTTAGTAAGCCAGCCATTGCGCTTCCAGCCCTGGATCCATTTGGTAATACCATTGATGACATATGAAGAATCCGTATACACCTGAACGGGCATTTCTTTTTCTCCCACAGTCTTGCCCACTTTTTTCAAACCATTAATAACAGCGGCCAATTCCATCCTGTTATTGGTCGTATTCTTTTCTGCACCACCAAGCTCAATAACCTGTTCGTCAGTAACCACAACTGTACCCCAGCCGCCAGGGCCAGGATTTCCGCGAGAGGAGCCGTCGGTGAAGATAGCGATTGAATTCATGGAGATGAGTATACCAGAAATTTACACGATAACCTCCTCAACCCTCAAACGGAGCTCCTTCCTCCCTCGAAACATCGACTTCTCTATTGACGCGATCAGATCGACTTCCTTATTCTTATCAGCCAAAAGTTTTTTCGCCCAGTCATTCTGTCCGGCAAAAAATGCAATGGCAGAAACTGGCTGCCCACCACTTTTTTTGAAAACTAGCTCCACATGGTCTTTTGTTTTACCAAAGAGACGAACATCCGATGGTCGGACCCTTTTGAAAATGAACAGCGGCTTTGGATTGCCCATACCAAAAGGTGACATACGATCGAGATCTTCCTGAAGTTTCCAGGTAACGTCATCAAGCTTCAATTCTGCATCAATATAGTCTGGCTCAATTTCTATTTTTATTTTGCCCAGCTGAATAGCATTTTGCGCCTCATTCAACTCCTTTTCCAGGAAATGAATTCGGTCGTTCGATACCGCAAAGCCACCGGAGTGTTTATGCCCACCAAATTGCAAAAAGGTGCCTACAGAAATACCGCGCATAATCTCCACCACACTACTCCTCCCCTCCGAACGGCACGAGCCTTTGATAATATCATCACCATCGCGTCCCCAGAGAAATACTGGGCGATCAAATTCTTCTGCGCATGAATTCGCAGCAAGACCCAACAAAGAAGGTTTCCAGTCCGGATTACCCAAGACAATGGCTGACGGAATTGTTTCTCCATAGCGCTCGCGCACAGTCTTCTTTATTTCTTTTACGAGCGCCGCAACAATACCTTTGCGTTCATTATTTATCTCATCCAAGTGTGCGGCATAGGTTTCTGCATCTTGATCGTTATCGGCTACGAGTAATCTGAAGGCGTCCATGGGCACGCCCATGCGAGATGCGGCGTTGATCCTTGGTGTAATCATAAAGGCAATATCATCTTCCGTGAGATGCGGCTGTGACATTTTGAGCTTGGCCAAGAGTCGAGTCAGTCCCTTTCGTGGACTTTTGCGCAACACCGACAGACCATAACGAGCAAACACACGATTTTCACCAATTAGTGGCACCATGTCAGA
>CAZRRZ010000049.1:0-3806 GCA_964602725.1 uncultured Candidatus Saccharibacteria bacterium
TGAAGCCATTTTGCGCTAAGATGGCTCACAGGCTTAGCTTTTTTCGATGAAGTTTGTTTCATTTAGGTATAGTAGCAAACAAAGTAATTATTTAAAATATAACACCCCGCCGCGGAAAACCGGGCGGGGTGATTGGTTCAGACAGAACTTACGGAACTTCCAGAATAGCCCCCTTGCTGGCACTGGTGACGAAGTGGGCATATTTGCGAAGCGCGGCACTGACAACGCGGTTACGATTTGAAATGGGCGGTGACAACCGGCGCTGGGCGATTTCTTCATCACTGACGTGCAGTGTGATTCGGCGGTTGGGGATATCGTACGAGACGAGATCACCATCGCGGACGAATCCGATCAGGCCTCCGGAAGCCGCTTCTGGAGAAACGTGGCCAATACATGGCCCGTTAGTTCCCCCGGAGAAGCGACCGTCAGTGACCAAGAAGCAGGTAAGATCGAGCTTACGACGTTTCAGATAAGTGGTCGGATACAACATTTCCTGCATACCTGGTCCACCTTTCGGCCCTTCCAGGATGATGAATACAGCATGTCCGGGTTTGACCGTACCGTCGAGGATTGCTCTCATGGCCGCTTCCTGTGAATCAAAGACAATCGCACGTCCTTCGCGGACCAGCATACTCGGGTCAACACCGGCCGTTTTCACGATGCATCCTTCAGGAGCGAGGTTGCCGTAGAGCACAGCCAAACCTCCATCCTTGGAATACGCATGTTCAATATCACGGATACATCCTTCGGCCCGGTCAATATCAAATGAATGGTACCGACATGACTGACTGCCCATGACTCCGCTTCGTACGCCTGCCGGGGCGCCGAGATAAAAGAACCGATTTGGATGAGCAATAGGCGAGAATCCTGTCGGCTCGAGCACATTGTACGTCTGGATGACATCGCCGATGTTTTTGGTCCGGTCCGGCCAAGCGTAATTTTCCACGTGGTTGGCTTGGGTGTTGATGAGTCCCGCGGCCTTGAGTTCGGCCAGGATGCCCATGATGCCACCGGCTCGGTTCACATCCTCAATGTGGTATTCCGAGCTTGGCGCAACCTTGCAGAGTACCGGCACGCGCCGTGATAACTCGTCAATGTCCTTCATGGTGAAGGGGACGCCGGCCTCGTGGGCAATGGCCAGGATGTGCAAGACCGTATTGGTCGAGCCGCCCATGGCGATGTCGAGGGTCATGGCATTCTTGAAGGCATCAAGCGTCGCGATTGAACGCGGCAGAACGGCGGTGTTGCCCTCGGTGTAGTACTCATTGGCCATTCGAACGAGTCCTGCCGCTGCTTTAACGAAAAGTGCGGTACGGTCGGTGTGAGTCGCTAGGATGGTCCCGTTGCCTGGGAGTGCCATGCCGAGCGCTTCATTGAGGCAGTTCATGCTGTTCGCAGTGAACATGCCCGAACACGAGCCACAGGTGGGACAGGCTGAATCTTCAATGGTTTGCAGTTGCTCGGCGGTGAGTTCGGTATTTGCGCCCGCGCCGATGGCGGTGACCAAGTCTGTGCGGCCAGTACCGGCTTCCATGGCGCCACCGGAAACAAAAATGGTGGGAATGTTGAGTCGCATAGACGCCATCAGCATGCCGGGGGTGATTTTGTCACAGTTGCTGATGCAGAAGAGTGCGTCAGCGCAATGCGCTTTGACCATGTATTCGACCGAATCCGCAATCACTTCGCGAGAAGGCAGGGAATAGAGCATGCCTTCATGGCCCATAGCGATGCCGTCGTCGACGGCGATGGTGTTGAATTCAGCAGCGAAGCATCCCAGTTTTTCAATTTCCGCCTTGACCAGCTGTCCGATGGGGTGCAGATGCACATGACCAGGTACGAACTGGGTAAACGAATTGGCAACGGCGATAATAGGTTTGCCTATCTGGCTCGGCTTCATGCCGTTTGCTTTCAACAAGGAGCGAGCGCCGGACATTAATTTGCCGACGGTGACTGTGTTGCTACGTAAGGGTATTTTCATTGAGCTATCCGGGGGCTGTGTTGTTTTTGTTTGTTTTGACGCTCGAAGGCGTCCCTTAGAATCCACGGTTACATTACAATATAAAGTTTGTGGTGGCAAATGGTTAAGAAGGTCGTTTCAGGCCGTACTCCATTTGCTATACTATCCCCAGCAGTACTTCATTTACCATAACTTACTTAATCATATGTTCACTATCAATATACTAGCCGTTATCGTTGCGGCCATAGCAGCCTTTATTCTCGGCTTTTTGTTCCATGGTCCGGTCACCGGAAAACTATGGATGAAGCTTGCCGACATTCATCCGACTGGCAATGAAAAGCTGGGAGATATGGTCCCGCAGATGATCTGGAACCTGGTGTCCAATATTGTGACCGCGCTTGGCGTCGCGGTTATCTATGCGTTCGCAGTCACGTCGCCTGCATTGAGCGATACGGGACTCTGGGGAGCAGTCATTATTTCACTGATTGTTTGGCTCGGCTTTCTCGTAACCTCGTCATCTGTAGAAGTTATCTGGATGGGCAGAAAGGCAAAGCTATGGCTGTTTGAGAGCGCATGTTCCTTGGTTGTGATGTTTGTCGTAGGACTTATTATTGGTGCGTGGAGGTAGTTACGATACAATCTACCCATGAGAGAAATTGAAGTAAAAGCCAAACTGACTGACAAGAAGGGTACGATCGAGAAACTCAAATCCCTCGGGTGCGTTTTCAGTAAGCCTGTTACCCAAGAAGACACAGTGTATGTGGAGAAGATGGGTTCGCTCGAGACATTTTTGTCCAACACGGCTTTTCTCCGGATTCGAGTCAAGGACGGCGTGAAGATTATTTTCACGGTGAAGAGAAGAACGGGCGCGCTTCAGGCCATCGAGCATGAAGTAGAAGTCAGTTCCAAAAGCGAGCTCGAAGGTATGCTCTCGCTCATGGGTTATACCGTCGCTGTAGTAGTTAACAAAGTTCGAATTACAACGGAATACAATGGCTGCGAGATATGCATTGATGAGGTCAAAGATCTGGGGACATTTATAGAAATGGAGAAAATGGTCGAAGAAGGAGACTTCGAACAGATCCAGAAGGAGCTCTTCACTTTTTTGATGTCGGTGGGCATTGCGGAAAAAGACCGGGCGTTTGCGGGATATGATATTCTGATGCTGCAAAAGAAAGGGGTATAATAGACAGTTCACGATGAAACTAACTAACACATCAATACCAGTAGGCATGGTCTTCGGTGTCTTCGACCGCTTTCACAAAGGCCATGAATTCTTTTTGTCACATGCGACAGAGCAGTGCGAACAACTGGTCGTGGTCGTGACCTTATCTGAAGTGTCCGAACTATTCAAAAAGAAGTCGCCGAGTCATGCCTTTGAAGAGAGAGTGCTGGCCATCAAAAAATATAATGACAAATTTCTTGTTGTTCCTGGAGATACGACAGTTGGCGAATGGGCAGTGCTCAAGAAATATTCACCCAATATGGTATTTTTGGGATATGACCAACAGGCGATTGCTGGTGAACTGGATAGGTTGGGCGTACCGTATAGTTTTATTGAAGCTTATAAGCCTGAAACCTATAAAACGAGTCTGATTGGCTAGAACCTGCTATACTACTTCTCGTGCCCAAATACCTCCACAAACTAGCCAAAATAAGCCGTATTACCGGTGTTATTTCGACGACCCAGAAGGGGGCCGGATATATTGATCATGCTGATCCAAAGAAAGATTCGGTCTATCTTGAACCCGGAACGCTCCATACTGCCATGAATGGTGATACTGTGGAGGCGACTCTTACCAAGAAAAACATACGCGGCAAAATGACCGATGTCGGCGAGGTGGTCAAG
>CAZRRZ010000050.1:0-3672 GCA_964602725.1 uncultured Candidatus Saccharibacteria bacterium
CGAGCTGAGACATTGATGCGGATGGCTTTCTTGAGCTCGGCAATGTAGATGCTCTTTTTCTGGAGATTTGGGTAGCGACGAATCTTGCCGCAAGGATTGAACTGCGTTGCGCGGGTGCGGTTCGAATATCGTCCTCCGACGACCGAACCAACTTTAGTTATTGCACAGATTTTCGCCATAAAAGTAGTTGAGCCAATATGGTATCATGTTTTATGTAATTTGCAAGCATTACCACCTTATCCCCACATGATAACTGTTTTATCCATAGCTATACTCATACTTTCGGTCATCATCCATGAAATTTCTCATGGCTATATGGCTGACCGCTTGGGCGATCCGACAGCTCGGCTACAGGGAAGACTTACGCTCAATCCGATCAAACACATTGATCCCTTTGGTTCGGTCATCCTGCCCTTGATGATGGCGATCATCACGCCGGGGTTTGTCTTTGGTTGGGCCAAGCCGGTTCCGTATAATCCCTACAATCTCAAAAATAAACGTTCAGGAGAATTTTTGATTGCTGCTGCTGGCCCACTTTCGAATCTAGTTATCGCTCTTATCTTTGGACTCATCATACGTTTTGTTCAAGAGGGAGTAATGACACCATTTATCGAGATTGCCTCGTATATTGTCATTATCAATCTTACTTTGGCGGTGTTCAATTTGATCCCTATACCACCGCTCGATGGCTCGAAACTCCTTTTTTCGATGCTGCCACAGCAGTATGGTAAGACCCGAATGATGTTGGAGACATATGCCCCTATACTTATTATCGTGGTTGTATTTTTCCTCTGGAAACTTATTTATCCCGTAATATGGCCTATTTTCAGGGCTTTTACAGGGATTGGGTTTTGATCGTCCGCATTGCTACCGAAGTTGACAAATCTGGTCAGTCTATATATACTGATGTTCAATTTGATCTTTTTGTATTATATTTTCGGGTGACCTCTCGGGTTCCTCCGAGTTCTTACCCCGAGAGTGCTGCCTATGCATCGGTGGCACTCTCAACTCAATTTACCCGTGAGTGATGACTTTCGAACGGTCATCGCCCGGGTGCGAACGGTGTCGTTCGGTCCCCAACTTGGCCGGGCGACACCATTTTTATTTGCCAAACCCTATTTCCCATGCTAAGGTATCCCCACTGTCTCCTAGGGAAGTTCTCGAGGAGATCGGTACATTACTAAGGCAAGAATGAGTAATCGTCTCACGCAGGTTCCGTTTTACGGACCACTCAAGCGGGAGATGGTGAAGAATTCAGGATTGCCATAAAATTTATAAGAATGCCTACAATAAATCAGCTTACGAAGCGGAATCGTACTCGTTTCACTCGCAAATCAAAATCGATTGCGTTGACGCGTACATTCAACACCATCAAGAACCACCCGGTATTTTTTCCGGCTCCGTTCAAGCGTGGTGTGTGCGTGAAGGTTACTACCAAGACCCCAAAGAAGCCTAACTCGGCTATCCGCAAGATTGCTCGTGTTCGTCTTTCAAACGGCATGGAAGTCACTGCATATATTCCAGGAGAAGGTCACAACCTCCAGGAACACTCTGTTGTTCTCTTGCGCGGTGGTCGCGTAAAGGACGTTGGTCTTCGATACACTGTTGTTCGAGGAGTTCTCGATGCAGCAGGAGTAGAGAAGCGTCGCAAAGGTCGCAGCCAATATGGAAACAAGAGGCCAAAGGCAGCTAAATAGCCCTTTCATTCTTAATCCCAAACTAACATGCGAAGAAAACTCAACATAAAACGCGATCTCCGACCCGATATCAACTATCAGTCACTCAAACTGGGCAAGTTTACCAACTACATCATGGAGTCAGGCAAGAAAAACGTTGCTCGCGGCATCGTTGCTGATTGTATGAATGTCATCAAGGAAAAGATGAAGGTGGAAAATCCACTCGAAGTCTTTGAGGCTGCCTTGAAGAACACCATGCCAGCCATGGAAGTTCGTTCACGTCGCGTCGGTGGTGCAAACTACCAGGTTCCTCGTGAGGTTCGTCCAGAACGCCGCCAGTCTCTCTCGATGAAATGGATTGTCGAGGCAGCTCGCAACAAAAAGGGCAAGCCGATCCACGAAAAGCTCGCTGACGAGATCATCGCCGCAAGCAAGAATGAAGGTGAAGCAATCAAGAAGCGCGAAAACATGCACAAGATGGCTGAAGCCAACAAGGCTTTCGCGCACTTTGCTTGGTAAGCTTCGATTGGTATTCAATTCTATACAAAAAAGCGGTCGAAATGCCGCTTTTTTGGTATACTTGGATCAATATTAATTAACTCATCCCCATGAAGTCACGTAACTACAAGATCTTTCTCATCATCGTATTCGTCATCGCTTGGGTATGGTCTGCATGGAATCCTGTACATCCCCATGATTGGCTTCTTGAAAATTACCTCGTTTTCATTTTCGTACCGATTATCCTCATCACAGGTCGCTGGTTTCGCTTGTCCAACATTTCATATACGCTCATAACCATATACATGATAATGCACGTCATCGGCTCGCACTATACCTATTCGGAAGTGCCGTTCGGTTATACACTCCAAGAATGGCTTGGCGCAAGCAGAAATATGTATGATCGTCTGGTGCATTTCTCATATGGTTTTTTGTTGGCCTACCCAGTTCGAGAGATGTTCTTGCGCTTGGCACATGCCAAGGGTATTTGGGGCTATTTCTTTCCGATTGATATCACGTTCGCTTTTTCTGCTATATACGAAATTATCGAATGGCGTGCGGCCGCGAGTGTAGATATTTCCACCGGTTTAGCCTTTCTTGGATCTCAGGGAGACATTTGGGACGCACAAAAAGATATGCTCCTAGCTGGAGTTGGTGCCATCTTGGCAATGTTGATTGTTTTCCTTATCAATGCGTCATTCCAGAAGGGTTTTTGGAAAGAATTGTGGGAATCATTGAAGCCGCGCAAGCATGATACGCCTCTTGGTGAAAACAAGTTGAACGAATATCTTCATGGCAAAAATTAAGAGCGCGCAACTTTTTTTGCTGTCTTCTTTACTGTTTTGACTCCACTAACGAGGTCCTTTTTTATATCTTTCCAATGTCCTTGCATGCGCTGTGCCAGAGCGACGACTTCTGCCGAATCAATATTCTTGATGGCTTTGTATTTGTCTGCAACCTTGGTGACGGCGGTCTTGTAGAGGTCTTCATTGAGTTCCTTGAGCTGTTCGATCTCGTCCATGACGTCGGCTTTCATCTTGAGCATCCAACTTTTGATCACTTTACGGTGATGCGCACCTTTCTTTGGCCCATAAAGATAGTATGTCCCTGCTGCTGCTGCCGCCAAGGCAACTAGTCCTGCGCCGATGGCGAACCCATGAGATGTTTTGTTGGTAGTGGACGCTTTTTTGGTATTCATATATATGTGGTGGTTAACGTTATTATAATGTGATGGCTATTTGGTCCGGACTACTCGACGCTTGAACAGGTTACGGAAAAAATGGAAGATGTCGCCTGCGGTCAGGTTGCCCTTATGTGCAGTTTCGCGTAACTCGTGTATATCTTCAGTAATAAGGTTGCTTTCAGTATGGATTACCCTTGAAATCTTGTGGATGTTATTGAGTATTTTGATGATAAATACGAGGGCAATAATACCGCCAATGCTCAATAGGATGACCGATACCGTTGTCACCACAAAAAATATGTCCGCATGAATAAA
>CAZRRZ010000051.1:0-3568 GCA_964602725.1 uncultured Candidatus Saccharibacteria bacterium
CCTCTTCGAGCACGATGATCCTATCCATCGAGCGGAGCGTCGAGAGTCTGTGCGCGATGGCCAGCACCGTTCTATCCTTGAACAACTCCTGCAATCCCTGCTGGATGATTTCCTCACTTTCACTATCGAGAGCACTGGTCGCCTCATCGAGGATGAGCACTGGCGAGTTCTTGAGGATGGCACGCGCAAGAGCGATGCGCTGGCGCTGGCCACCGGAGAGCTTGACGCCACGCTCACCGACGAGGGTGTCATATCCATTCGGATATTGCTCGATGAAATCATGAGCATGAGCGCGCGTGCTAGCCGCCAATACTTCAGCCTTGGTGGCCTGCGGCTTGGCGTACAAAATATTCTCATACAGTGTGCGGTGGAAAAGCGCAGTATCTTGCGGAACAAAAGCGATATTAGTACGCAATGAGTGGAGCGTGACGGATGACGTATTTTGGGATCCGATGCTGACGCGGCCGCTCTTGACGTCATATGATCGCAAAAGCAGCTTTACTACGGTACTCTTACCGGCGCCTGATTTTCCTACCAACCCTACCTTTTCCCCTGGCTTGATGTGGAGAGTAAAGTCGTGGAGCACACCTTTTTCAGATTTTGGATAGGAGAATGAAACTCCATCAAAATCAATACCTGCCGTATCAAGCGACATGGTGTTTGAACCGTCTTCGACAACAAGTGCATCGTTTTCGAGAGAACCAAGGGCATTTTTAACTTCGCCGTACTGGCGGATGGCTTGGAATATGATGCCACCCATGCTCCAGACCACGCCGCTAAAGTTCGTGATCGTCGCGGCCACCAGCACAAAGTCTCCCACAGCAATCTCCCCTTTGGTAAACAAGATAACCGCCGCAACAGTCAATGCCATGGTGAGTATGATAATGCTCGAGCCTTGGTGCATCTTGTTATAGAACGTTATCTTGCGCTCGAGCGTTTCGGCATCAACCGCATCGTCCATGAACCTGCGATAATGCGTATGCTCATATTGATGCGCGGCGAATGCCTGCACGATAGAGATGTTACCAAAAATATCCACGAGCGTGCCGCTCAAGTCAGCTTGCTTTTGGGATACTTTTTGCGTCTGCTTGTATTCCCAACGCAAAAGGATGAAGGAAAGAATCCCAAAAATGACAAACCAAATACAAAAGACGATCATCAGCCAGACATGGGCACTGAGGAGTAAAAACACCGTAACGAGAGCACTCATGGTTGGCCAGGCGATTTCCCAAGTAATATCTGCGATGAAGAATTTGACGGCGTTTCCTACCTGCTCCACGCGACGTGTAATCTCGCCGGAAAAACGATCTTCAAAATAAGCCGCTGGCCTGTTGAGTAAGGTTTGGAAGAGATGGGTGGTGATGCGGTCATATGACTTGACCACCATGCTGGTTTCGATCCAATGAGCCGACCTGAAGAGGATTTCCTGCGCCAGCAGAAAGATGGCAAAAGCGACCAGAACTGAAATAAAATCCTCCCATTTCGCAGCGGCACCAGAATCTATGGCAACATTGGTGATGAGTTTGAGAAAGTAGGGTGTCACATTCGAAGCTATCTGTCCCAAGATAATGGCAGCGAGCATGACGGAAAACCTCAAGCGAAAAGGCTTGATAGCATACATAAAGGCGGTGTAGGGTCTTTTGAAGAATGTGTTGGCGGGCTTCACGGTGCACTAATGCTACCACACCACATAACAACTTTCATATACAAGCAAAACCCCCTCTCTTGAGGGGGTTTGCCGCCAGAGTGGCAACATTTATTTTTGGAGTCGCACCCGTCGCACACTCTAGAGTTAAATCTTTGGACGATTGAATATGAGATACACAACTGTCGCGAAGAGAATAAGGATGATGATAATAGCAACCCAGCCCCATGGCACGTTCTTGAGTGAGAAGAGTGCGGCCGCTGAAATCCCATCGTTGTCTGGGGTCTGTGGCGACTGGACCTGCACAGGTGCAGGTGGCGCTGGCTTTACTGGTGCAACCTGAGACGAGGCACTGCGAATAGTAGCTGAGGTGCTACATGCACGAGTTGCAGTCTTGCCATCAGCAGATTTGATAGTGACGATGGCACTCTTGTCGCCAGTCGTACCATAATATTTGATGACAGAATTTTCTGAACCAGAGAGCGAGTCAGAACCCGTCCATGAATATGTATAGGGAGCGGCACCACCAGTAACTTCAGCTCTCCAGGTGACTGGTTGATTGATGCGAGCGGTCGTAGGATCGACATAACATGCTACATCAAGACCACTGTTGTTGGAAACTGTGTACACAGGGGTTGCTACATTGTAGTAGCCACCAACGTTCGAGAAACCACAACTCTGAGATATTGACTGACCATTTGAGTACACGGTCACCGTTGCGGTCTTCGGACCAGGAACCGAATAGGTGTAATACACCGACTGACTTGAACCGTAGAGGTTATCAGTACCTGACCAACTATATGAATACGATCCATTTCCACCTGATGGATATGCATTCCAGGTGACAGCCGCACCAGTATTTGCATACGTGGTACTGACATTACAAGTCAAACTCAATGGTGAATAATAATTGTAATTTGGATATGAGTTGTAATTGTAGCTAGGATACGAATTATAGTTATAGTTCGGGTATGAATTGTAGTTATAGGTCGTATTTCCGGAAATATTTGCAGTACCATCACAAATCTTGGTGATAGTTTGACCGCCTGAGGTGACGGTAACACTGGCACTTTTCAAACCGGCAGAATAGTAGTTCTTGGCAACAGAAGAGCCGTAGCCAGAAAGACCATCGGTACCACTCCAGGTATAGTTGTATGAATTGTTGCCACCATACGCTGAACCTACCCAGGTGACTGATTCACCAGTACGAGCAGAAAGAGGCATGGGATAACACGTAGCCTGCAAAGGCCCATAGTTATTTTGAGGTTGTGGATACGAGTTATAATTGTAGTTATATGACGGTGTGCCGTAGTAACCACGATCATACCCATAATCAGCATGCGCCTCCTGTGGACTCATTGCGACAACGCCAAAGACAAGCATGAGAGTCATGAAGCCAAGGGTCACAATAGTTATTGTGCGAATGATGTTTTTCATAAATGTTTTCGTATCCCCACTCATATGGCCTAATTAAGCCACATAAATAGAATAAGGCTCTTATTGGTGATAATGTCAGTATTGTATATTAAAACTCCATAAAAGTCAAGTATGTCACTTGGAAGCATCCGAGCCCACTTACACATTATCCATAATCTGCTACAATAGCCCCATGTCAAAAGACATCAAAAAACTCAGTACTGACGCATACAAAGGTGTTCGCGACTTCTTCCCTTCCGAGATGGCTGTCGAGAAGAAGATTTTTGATATCTGGAGAACGACAGTTGAAAAGTACGGCTATGAAGAGTACGGTGCATCAGTACTCGAACCAGCCGAACTCTACAAAGCAAAGTCTGGTGAGGAGATTGTGAATGAGCAAACTTACACTTTTACCGACCGTGGTGATCGCGAAGTGACCCTTCGTCCCGAAATGACACCGACCCTTGCCCGTATGGTCGCCGCTCGCAAGCGCGAACTAGTCTTCCC
>CAZRRZ010000052.1:0-3214 GCA_964602725.1 uncultured Candidatus Saccharibacteria bacterium
CGATTTTTAACGTTTTGTCAAAGGTTGACGGATAATAGTTGATATGTTACGGTAAATTAAACAGTTTTCGCTAACGTATAGTTTGCTAGGAGAAAGTTTGACTATGAAGTTTATTTCGCTTGGAAATCATGGTATTCGGGATGCAATTCCTGGATTCCTGGGTGATGTTGCACGGATCATTGAGAAACGAAATCGGCGGCGCGTAAACAAGGTTAACCTGCGATGCTTCACAATTCATGAGTTGGGAACTTTGAGGATGAGAACTTTGCAGGTGTTCAGACTCCAGAAACTTGAACCAGAGACATGGCTTCGAGACGGCTACACTGCACTTCGTCGGGCACTTCGGAGCAAGGGTGCTTACATTCTTGTGAAGAAGTACACTCTCGGTTTCGATGACCTTCAAGAAAGATTGGAGCTCAATCCGGATCGAATCATCAAGTTCTCTCGCTCTAATGCGACACACATTGCAAATTTGATCTCGATTGCGTCACGCTAAGTCCCATCAATCCCCCGTTCGTTTCCCCGAGTGTTAATCAGGGAAACTACAGGGGATCGTTTTATTTCAAGAACTACTTCTTCTCCTTGAACTCCGCATCCTTCACGTCCCCTTCCGGGCCCTTTCCGTCAGGGTTTCCGCCTGCAGCGCCGCCGGTTGGATTTGCACCAGCACCAGTGGCACCAGCCTGATCATTTTTCATATACTGCCCTATCTTCTGTATCTCATCCGACAATGCCCCAGTCGCCTTTTTAATAGCTTCCTTATCCGGACTTGAGTTATCCTTGGCAGTCTTGAGGTCAGCAATCTTATCCTCAATAGACTTACGCAACTCCGCAGGAACTTTTTCACCTGCTTCTTTGAGTGCCTTCTCTGCCGTGTAGACTAGTTGCTCGGCAATATTCTTGGCTTCAACTGCCTCGTGCTTCGCCTTATCCTCGGCCTCATGCTTTGCCGCGTCCTGTTTCATTTTCTCCACTTCTTCTTTTGAGAGACCTGAAGAAGCCGTGATCTTGATCGAGTTTGCTTTGCCTGTAGCCTTGTCTTTTGCAGTCACGTTCAAGATACCGTTGGCATCAACGTCAAAGGTAACTTCGACTTGAGGCGTACCGCGAGGTGCTGGTGGGATACCATCGAGGATGAATCGGCCCAGCGACTTGTTGTCTGCTGACATGGCACGCTCACCTTGCGAGATGTGAATCTCTACAGATGTCTGGTTGTCACTAGCAGTCGAGAAGATCTGTGACTTCTGGGTAGGAACGGTAGTGTTCTTTTCGATAAGTTTCGTCGCAACACCACCCATAGTTTCGATACCAAGAGACAGTGGGATAACATCGAGGAGGAGTACGTCTTTGACGTCACCGCCCAATATTCCACCCTGTATCGCCGCGCCCACCGCAACCACCTCGTCAGGATTTACACCCATGTGTAGATCCTTACCGAAGAACTTCTTGACCGCTTCTTGTAGAGCTGGCATGCGTGTCTGTCCTCCAACCATAACTATTTCATTGATCTCTCCAACCTTGAATGGTGAAGCTTCTACAGCGCGCTTGGTGATCTCCATGGCGCGGGTGATGAATTCCTGCGTCATCTGTTCGAGCTGTGCTCGTGTCATAACGACGAGCAAGTGTTTTGGTCCATCCGCACCAGAGGTGATGAATGGAATATTTATTTCAGTTTGCATTGCGGCTGACAGTTCAATCTTTGCTTTTTCAGCCGCCTCATCCAAGCGCTGGAGAGCGAGCGCGTCCGTCTTAAGGTCGATGCCGTTTTCTTTCTTGAACGTGTCGGCCAACCAGTTCACAATCTTGGCATCTATATCGCGACCGCCGAGGTGTGAGTCACCGTCAGTAGACTTTACTTCGATGACATCATCTCCGACTTCGAGCACAGATATGTCGAATGTACCGCCTCCAAAGTCGAAGACAGCGATCTTCTCATCTTTCTTTTTACTAAAGCCGTAAGCGAGAGCGGCTGCTGTTGGTTCGTTGATGATGCGTTTGACATCAAGTCCTGCAATCTTGCCTGCATCTTTGGTAGCCTGACGCTGTGAGTCGTTGAAGTAAGCTGGGACAGTAATAACTGCTTCGGTTACCTTTTCTCCGAGGCGTGCTTCTGCGTCAGTCTTGAGCTTGGTGAGGATCATGGCGGAGACCTCTTCTGGCCTCATCCAGTTGCCTGCCATGTTGACTTCGATGCCACCGTTGGATGACTTACGAACTTCGAATGAGACATTCTTGATATCCTTTTGCACACTTGGTTCGTCAAATGTGTGACCCATGAATCTCTTGATCTGGAAGATGGTGTTCTTGGGGTTGGTGACTGCTTGTCGCTTGGCTAGAAGCCCCACAAGTCTCTCGCCTGTTTTAGATTGGGCGACAATCGAAGGTGTTGTACGCTGACCTTCTGCGTTTTCTAGGACTCTCGGTACGCCTGCTTCCATGACGGCAACTGCCGAGAAAGTCGTTCCGAGGTCGATTCCGATGATTTTACTCATAGTATTGACAGTTATAATTTATAATGATAATATATTTTTCAGTAACCTGATGAACGTTTAACAACTAAACGTGAAGGGTGAACATTGAGTTTATGGCTTCTATCAATAAACACCGAGAGATTGGTCTGATTGCCTGTGCACTTACCAAACGACTCTGCCCAGAATCTGAGGGACTTCTGAAATTTGTTTACTACGGCGCGTGTTGTGATCAAATTGCACATCGCACAAAACCTCGTATTTTCGCAGGTGGTGGCACGATCGAATTCTTTCCAAATTTGTTCAAGGATGTTCTCAAGAAGGAAGGTGTCGACATCGACCGCTCAAACCTGACACGACTAGGGAAATCTATCCTCGAAGAGGTTTCCAAGGAAGATGGCGTTGACAAGGATCACGCCAAAAGTTTCATCACTGAGGTCCTTATGGATGCACTTGAGGAGGAAATCCGTAAACAAACTTTGGTCCAACTTTAGTTCTGAGTACTCCCGAAAGCCTCGTGATAGCAATATCACAGGCTTTTTTTTATTAGTAATTTTTTAACGAACTACCCCACCTCCACAATCTTCCCTGGACTCCTATGCCCTTTCACAATTCTCACTGATTTTCTAGGATGCAACTTTCTGAAGATTTCCAATACTCTGCCGTTGGCTTCATTTCTCTCTGCTTTTTCTTTGACAGACACGACATAGAGATCGTCTTTTTTCTTGACGACCTTTTCCGCGCGC
>CAZRRZ010000053.1:0-3047 GCA_964602725.1 uncultured Candidatus Saccharibacteria bacterium
AACACCACCTCTTCAACATCCGCATCATCTCCATAGAAATAGTCACCTTTTGTCTATGGGTTACACTTTTGATCAGGATATTTTTGGCCCCTACAGAGCAGGATATGCTGATAGGCATTGGCATACTGCTGGTCACCGTCGTCTTTGGCATTCTGCTCATACGCGGCACGCTCAATGAGATTCGCCAGCGGGAACAGATTGAAAAATTAACCGAGGAGCTTCGGAGGGCCTACGCCCACATGGATACAAATAGACCACCTACACTAGAAGTTCACCCACCCGCTTCATAACATAGTTGGCTTCTTCTTTGTAGACATTACCACCAACAATGGTTGATCGGGATACCGACGCCAATAGTTCAGCCTGGAATATCGGACGGCCAAAACGAACAGTGATGCAGCGTCTGCGGAGGAAAAAATCGGTTGTAGATGTATTGAATGTGCCTGAAAAACCGACGGGTACAATGGGCACGCCACCGTATTCTGCCAGATAAGCTACGCCACCTTTTGCTGGCTGGATGGTTCCATCGGGACTGCGGCCACCTTCGGGAAATACACAGAAACTGCCACGATCATCGATAATCTCCATGTGGGGTATAAGCGATTTTTTATAATCATGAAACCCAACTTTTGCACCGTACCCTCCCCACGCATTGATGAAGAGCCCGCCGAACATATGTTTGCGCCAGCCATTGGTGCTATAAAATTCTTTTTCGCGAGTGATATAAAAAAGCGGTGAAAAGCGGGACCAGAACGGCAAAGATGTAGGCACGAGAAATGGATCAAGCTCGCTCGTGTGATTGGTGACGAATATGGCGTTGCTTTTGAGAGTGTCTAGATGCTCAAGACCTTCGACTTTGAGGTGGGCGAAAAACCAGAAAATAAAGCGGCACGGCAACCAGATAAACTTTTGGAGAAGGAGCGGAGGGATAAAGTAGGGTTTCATGTGGTCGTTGGAATAATATACTAAGTAGCAATAAATTTCAAGCGTTGTCAAACCAGCCCATTTCTGCTACACTCTATTCTCTAACGCGCATCACTACCATGCCAACCAAAGATCAGAAAAACCTGATTGTGCGCCCCCCTGTCATCGTGGTGATGGGACATATTGATCATGGCAAATCTACGCTCCTCGACTATATTCGTAAAGCCAACGTGGTGGCCGGCGAAGCGGGTGGCATCACCCAGCACATGGGTGCCTATCAGGTAGAACACGCCTCTCCTGAAGAAAAAAAGACTATGCTGACATTCTTGGATACTCCGGGTCACGAGGCTTTTTGTAATATTCGCGAACGTGGCGCCCAAGCTGCTGACATCGCCATTCTTGCCGTATCAGCCGAAGATGGCGTCAAGCCACAGACCGTAGAAGCCTACAACGTCATCAAAGCATCGAAGATTCCATACGTGGTTGCCATCACCAAGATCGACAAGCCAAATGCCAACATTGAAAAAGCCAAGCAAAGTTTAGGGGAAAATGAGATCTATGTCGAAGGTTGGGGCGGCGACATTCCTTGTGTCGAGGTTTCAGCGGTGAGCGGCAAGGGCGTCTCTGACCTGCTCGATATGCTCATGCTCATGTCTGAACTCGCAGATCTCAAAACTGACCTCAACCTCCCTGCTACCGGAAGCGTCATCGAATCGACATTGGACACCCGCAAAGGCATTTCAGCAACTTTGCTTTTAAAAAACGGATCATTGCATATTGGTTCATGCGTGGTTGCCGGCAATGCTTATGTTCCAGTCCGTTTTATTGAAAACTTCAAAGGAGAAAAAATAGAAACCGCCACAGCCTCAATGCCGGTGCGCATTCTCGGATGGAGCACCATGCCGGCCTGCGGGATCGACTTTGTGACCGTCAAGAACAAGAAGGAAGCGGAGAAGATGGTAGAGATTTATGAACATGAAGCGCGGAGCACAAAGCAGGAAGCAGGCAAAAAAGAGGCCGCGAAAGCCAGTGCCGATACTTCATCGACTGAAGGTCCTGAAATCATCATCGTTCCCATCATCATCAAAGCCGACGTCATCGGTAGTCTTGATGGCGTCAAACACGAACTTGTCAAAGTGAAGCACGAACGCGTTCAACTCAAGATTGTTTCCGAAGGTATCGGAGATATCAATGAAAATGATGTGAAGACCGCGCTAGGCGATCCAACGATTTTGATTCTCGGATTTAATGCCGCTCCGGAAAAGAAGGCTGCCGACATGATCGAGCGCTCTGCCATTCCCCTTTCAGTCAAAAACTTCAACATTATCTACGAATTGACCCAGTACGTAAAGGACGCCGTCACCGCAAAGATTCCAAAGCAATATGTGGAAGAAATGACCGGCCGCGCCAAAATTTTGGCCTTATTCTCAAAGGACAAGGACAGGCAGGTTGTTGGGGGAAAAGTTGAAACAGGCTCAATCTTTAGCGGAAATGATGTCAGGATCATGCGCCGTGAAGCAGAGATTGGACGGGGGAAAATCCGCGGACTTCAGCAGGCCAAGAAAACCACGAGCGAGGTGCGTGAAGGATTTGAATTTGGCATGATGCTCGATGCAAAAGTAGAAGTGGCGCCAGGAGATAGGATTGAGGCTGTCCAGACTGTTGAGAAGCTATAACCCTCACATTGCCATGACTGCCCAAAAAAACGACAAACTAAAGGAGTTAATCCGCGAGCTCGCCGCCGAGTATTTTTCGCGCGAGTCAAACCGCCTCTCGCTCATCACCATTACTGACGTTGAAATCTTCAACCGTGGCGGTAAGGCCAGGATCCTCATGACTGTGTTGCCTGAAACTGCCGAGCAATCAGCCTTGGATTTCGCCCACCGCCAGCTCACCGAGTTCCGCCAATACGTCATGGATAAGTCCCGCATCGGTCGTATTCCATTCTTTGAAGTCGCCTTGGATGTTGGCGAGAAAAACCGCCAGAAGATAGACGAACTCTCAAAAAAACTGTAGGATTGAAGCGTGCATGATACTGCACACCCTCTACGGCCACGTAGAAAAGTGGTAATTCGGCTCTCTGCAAAAGAGCTATGCGCGAGTTCGATTCTCGCCGTGGCCTC
>CAZRRZ010000054.1:0-2924 GCA_964602725.1 uncultured Candidatus Saccharibacteria bacterium
GATGGGGCATCGAACATTCTCAAGATCTACTCCGGCCAACTCTCGGACAAGCTCAAGCGCCGACGCATCTTCATCTTCCTCGGCTATGGCATGTCCGTCATCATTCGACCCTTCTACATGGTCATGGGATCGGTGGCGGGCGTCCTCGGGCTGCGCGTGGTGGATCGTATCGGCAAAGGGGTGAGGGAAGCGCCACGCGATGTGATCATCTCGGTCTCGTCGCAGGCGGGAGAGATGGGTCGCTCATTTGGCTACCACCGCGCCATGGATACGGCCGGCGGCATCTTGGGACCACTGGCCGCATATCTCATCTTGTCGCACTGGCCCGGTGGATTTAATATTATCTTCACACTGGCTTTTGTGATCGGTCTTATTGCGGTTGCGACCATCTTCTTTGTCAAAGACGTGATCATTGCTCGCGACGGACAGGGTGTCAGGATTTTTTCACTACAAACATTCCGCTCATTTTCTCCGCGATTCAAATGGTACCTCGTAGCCATCTTCATTTTCTCCATGGGCTCACTGCCATCAGCGCTCCTCTTGTTGCAGACCACCAACATTGGACTCCTTGTCGCTTCGATCCCGCTCTACTATATGATCTACAGCATTTCATTCACCCTCTTTTCATATGCGGCCGGGAAACTCTCTGACAAGATCGGCACCTCGCGCGTCTTGGCATTTGGGTACGCTATTTTGGCTCTCTCATATGTTGCGCTGATGACGGCATCAACTCCACTTCTGCTCGGCTTCGCCTTTGCGGTCATGGGACTCTTTTCAGCCTGCACTGACTCGACCCAGCGCGCCTTTGTGGCAAAGACGACGCCTGACTACGAACGCGGCACGGCCTATGGGATGTACAATGCCATCGTCGGATTTGGCGTAATGATCTCGGGAATTGTGGGTGGTATTATTTGGCAAAGTTCGGGGCCGACAACAGCGCTTCTCATAGCGGAGGCCGTGGTGGTGATCGGACTCATTGTGTTTTATGCAAGTACGAAAGTAGGGAGGGGGACGATTTAAATACAAAAAAGGAGTCCCTGTGGACTCCTGCGACGAGACGATACCGTGGATCAGATGAGGAACAATTGCCTGAACCCAGCGATGTAGAGCTGGAGAAATTCGAACTGCAGATGTTCGGGGATCGCACCAAGAACATCGTGCATGCTGGACTTTGCATTGAGCTGTGCGCCCCAGATGATGGGGCAGGTTGTGCCACCATCAAAGGAGCTGGCGATGTCCCAGAAGAGCCGCTCATTATAGAACAACTCAGTCTCTTCACGTAAAAGCGGTTCGCAACGTGGATCGATTATCTCGAGCGGTGTCAGAGCAACGCCGTGTATGCAGGTGCGGTGTGTGTGAGCGAGATTGACGAATAGTGTCATGCAATGCCTTTCCACACCACTGTACGGCCTTCGTATCAGCATGTCAACGAGGGTATTGACATAAAACAGGGGTATGATATAATACTCTCCACTGGATACGGAGGGGTGCTGTCACAAACAAAGCCTTACCCTGACTAGATGCCAGAGTTCCTTAACCCTTAACCCGCCCCTCCAAATACAACAGGGGGCAGAAAACAGGAAACCCCATGATTGTCATGCGGAATCCGGAGTATGGTTGAGTACTCCACGCCACTCGAACCCGTAGCCGTCCTGCCCTAGGATGCGCTGCGGGTTCCATTTTTTATACGGATCTTGAGGAGTGGTATAATGAATCCATTATGCCTTACTACTCATCAAACATCGAACGTGATACGCTCGCCAACGAAAACTTTCGTACCGTTGTCTACACTGCACCTCATAGCCAAGTTGTTCTCATGTGCCTTCAGCCAGGTGAAGAAATCGGCGTTGAAACACATGCCCACAACGATCAGTTTTTCCGTTTTGAACAGGGGACGGGAAAGGCAGTTATTGCAGGAAAAGAATACAGTATAGAAAATGGTACGGCGATTGTGGTGCCTGCAGGAACAGAACATAACATGATCAATACCGGGTCAGACAAGATGAAAATGTATACGATATATTCACCGGCGCATCATATTGATGGACGTGTTCATGTTACTAAGGCTGATGCGGTTGCGGATGTAGAGGATGAAAAGTTTGGGGATAAAGAATGATATACTACCGCTATTACTACGTAACCTCTTTTTAGTTCGAATTTAGAAATTCCTCTCATAACATAGTTTACGCGACCGTATCGCGATTTTTTGGTTGATTATTAATCTAATTATATTAAATATGAATCAGAATAAACTAAAAGATACCATTATTCTTTACACTGACAAGAAAGGGAATATTGAGCTTCGTGCTGATATTGAGAAAGACACATTGTGGGCGAGTCAGGAACAAATTGCCCGATTGTTTGAAACAGAACGATCAGTTGTCACTAAACATATTAACAAAGTATTTAACGACGAAGAGGTTATTCGTAAAAGCAATGTGCAAAAAATGCACATTGCTCAATCAGATAAGCCGGTTCAATTGTATTCTCTAGATGTGATTCTTGCTGTTGGATATAGAACCAATTCTGGCAGAGCTATGACGTTCAGAAAATGGGCTACTGCTATTCTCCGAAAATATCTCGTTAATGGGTATGAACTAAATCAGCAGAAGCTCGCATCTTCATCAGAACGCGTTGAAGGTCTTCGTGAAGCAGTGGCCCTTCTTGAATCCACACAACATCCGGGAAAAGTAAAAGCGAAAATGATTCTCAAAATAACCAAGGACATGAAAGAAGTGGATCCTACCTCGTAACGCTTCCCAGTGAACTCCCGTTCACTTATAATGTAGGGGTGAAATTATCATCGCCGACATCTGGAGCACAATTTCCGCGCGCCATCATGCACGTTGATGGCGACTCTTTTTTCGTGTCTTGCGAATTGACCAGAAAGCCGGGACTTCGTGGCAAACCGGTGGTGACAGGTC
>CAZRRZ010000055.1:0-2854 GCA_964602725.1 uncultured Candidatus Saccharibacteria bacterium
CGCGGAACATTAGTCGAGATTGTCGCATAAAACTATCATGGAATCAGTCATATACAATCAGGACGGCAAAGCGACAGGGAAGATTACTCTTTCCAAGGATGTTTTCGGAGTGCCATGGAACGCAGACTTGGTCCACGAGATTGTCCGTCTCATGAACTCAAATTCTCGCAATGCTATTGCTCATACCAAGATGCGCGGTGAAGTTCGTGGTGGTGGTAAGAAGCCATGGAAACAGAAGGGAACTGGCCGTGCTCGTCACGGATCCAGTCGTTCTCCTATCTGGGTAGGTGGAGGTATTACACATGGCCCACGCAACGACAAGAACTTTGATCGTAAGATCAACAAGAAGGCTCGTGCCAAAGCTCTCTATTCTATCCTTTCTCGCAAACTCAAGGACGGAGAAATCCTCTTTGTTGATGCTATGAACATCTCTGCCCCAAAGGCAAAGGATGCAAAAAAGATCATCACTTCACTCGCAACCATCAAGGGATATGAGAAGCTTGCAACCAAGGCAAAGAACGCAGCCATGATTGCTTTTGACAAGAAGTCAGACGCTCACACCAAGAGCTTCCGCAACTTTGGCAACGTTTCAGTCGAAGAATTCCGTAACATCAACCCTGTTTCAGTCCTCAACCATACTTATTTGATTGTCACCAATCCAGCCGAATCATTGAAGGCATTAACTGCTAAGACTGCTAAATAATTACTACTATCATGGCATTATTCGGATCAAAAAAGAAAGTTGAAGCAACCACTGACGCTCCAAAGAAGGAGAAGGCAGTTAAGGTTGCTGCAAAGGCACCAAAAGCCAAGGCGGCTCCCAAGGCGGTAGCGGTCACTGTTGCGAGTGCCCCAGTCTCGACGAGCGGATTCAACTCTTCTGCAGTCATTCTTCGTCCACGCATCACCGAGAAGTCGGGTGTCTTGAGCCAAGGAGGCGTCTATACATTTGAAGTTACTGTTGGTGCCAACAAGAACTCTGTTGCATCGGCCATAAAGTCTCTCTATAAAGTAACTCCGGTCAAAATTGCCATTCTCAATAACCCAGCCAAGAACGTTTTTGTTCGCGGCCGTCGAGGAGTTGTTCCAGGCATCCGTAAAGCACTTGTTACCTTGAAAAAAGGAGATAAGATCGATTTTGTATAAGCCGTCATTTTCACTTCATTTAATTTATTATCATGAAATCATTCCGCCCCACATCAAAATCACGCCGCCACATGACCGTATTGCCATTCAAGCAATATCTCACTGCGTCAGAGCCGTACAAGCCACTCACCGTGGGCTTCAAGCGCGACATGGGACGTAACGCCTTTGGTCGCATCACTGTTCGCCACAAGGGTGGTGGTCACAAGAAGCTCTATCGCATCATCGATTTCATGTATGACAAGAAGGACATGATCGCCACGGTCAAAACTGTTGAGTACGATCCATTCCGCACCGGCTACATTGGTCTCGTCAACTACAAGGATGGCACCAAGCGTTACGTGCTCCTGCCAAAGACCATGAAGGTGGGCAACTCATTTATCGTTTCTGAAAAAGCTCCGATCCAGACTGGCAACCGTTTGCCTCTCAAAAATATTCCTGTTGGTACATTTATTTACAATATCGAGATCAAGCCAGGCAGTGGCTCAAAGCTGGTCCGTTCGGCCGGTTCATTTGCTCAAGTTATCGCCAACGATGCAAGCTATACGCATATCAAGATGCCTTCAACCGAAGTTCGCAAGGTTCACGAGAGCGCCTGGGCTTCTATCGGTGCAGTTTCGAACGAAGAGAATCGTCTCGTTAATATCGGTAAAGCAGGACGCAGTCGTTGGATGGGTATCCGCCCAACAGTTCGTGGTACCGCTCAAAATCCAGTTGACCACCCATACGGTGGAGGTGAACAGCGCCAAGGAAGAGGTCTCCGCCGTCTCAAGACTCGTTGGGGTAAGCCAGCAGGTAAGGGTCAGAAGACTCGTACGCCGAAGAAATACTCAAACGTCTTTATCGTTGCTCGACGCCAGGTAGGCAAGAAGAAGGTGCTTCCAACCCAGTAGTTTGAGTACTTATGCACAAAAAGCCGGTACATACTACCGGCTTTTTTGCTATACTAGTGCGCATGCTTCAATTTTTCGTCAAAACGACAAAGAAGATATTCGACTATGTCTTTCTCAAGATTGTAGACGAACCATAGATGGTGCTATCTCACTCGGCGCAATGAAAGGGTAAATGTTGATCCCGTATCAAATCCGTCTGAATGGGCGGTCAATGTGCCCTTGTGTCGCTCTGTAACTGTTCGTGCTAGAAAAAGCCCGACGCCAAACCCTTCCGTGTCCATAGCTTGGGCATTTTTTGCCCTGAAAAACTTTGTGAATATGTGTGGCATGTCCACCCGATCAATCCCGATGCCCTTGTCGACAATTGACACCATGTTTCTCCGACCGCTTCTCAAAACATGCACCTCGACGCCTTTTCCTGGAGGAGTGTAGGCAAGAGCGTTTTCCAAAAGGGTTTGAATGACAAATTCAATACGCTGTTTGTCGACTTTTACAAATAGCTGTGCATCGGGGCACTGTACTGAAAAGAATATATTTTTTTCATGGAACGTATCCCTGTAGCCAGCACTTACATCGCGGACGAAGTCGCACAAGGATACGCGCTCGAACGCATATGTAGAAACTGCTGATCCGGCTGCATCAGTGAGTTCTACAAGGGTGTTTGTAAGCTTGATGAGCTTTTCGTTGGATTGTTGAATATCAATAAGGCTTTGCTTCTTGTATGGATCTGCCTCATTTTTTACTAGTTCATCAGATGACCACTTTATGTGAGTAAGCGGCGTGCGAAATTTGTGGGCGATGATAGTGATGAACTCGTA
>CAZRRZ010000056.1:0-2594 GCA_964602725.1 uncultured Candidatus Saccharibacteria bacterium
GCGAGTTCAAGGCTCTTCAGATACATGGGTGTAGGTGTGCTGTATATTATAACGTCGAACGAGGACATGTGGAAGCTCGTTTCTGTAGAGTCCGAATAAAGTTGACATAATCGTATATATATGATAATAAGATATCTGAAACAACAGCTGCTTTCAAGATACATATGCATGCAAAAAAACGTTTGACTGCACGACATCGTCGAAGACTCCAAAACAGCCTCGGTGCACAGTGGGAAGTCGAAGTCTTCGGCTGCGAATCAGGTCAATTTTACCCCTTGCCAGGAGAAAGCCAGATGAGCATTGGTGAAGCATTGAATCAGGTCGCTCGATCGCAGTTCCAATACGGCTGGAACACCTCCAATCCACACACAATGATGGGAAAACGCCTGTTCGAGGCGGTGAAGCAACACCTCCCTCCGACCGAAGCTGCCGACCTCAGGTTCTATTGTGCCATCGGTTCAATACTGGACCGCCGATACGCCACTGACGGATTCTTCCGAGTGCGAAATCACGTCGTCCTTGTGGACGTCACGACCGATTCCTTGAAGCCCTGGAAGACCGCTGTCATTTTCTACAAATCCAACGGCAGTCCCGAACGGATCATCGCCACTGGAAAACTCATCGCGGATCTGCTCATGAAAAGCATTGCAAAAGAAACAAGCTAGCCGCCCGACACAGTGTCCGGCGGCATTTTTATACCCGTTCGTATTGACCTCATTACCACCCCTTCACCTCCAGTGCCTTCTCGGCCGCCTGCTGCTCAGCTTCTTGCTTTGATTGTCCGGTTCCCGAAGCGATCTGCACATCCTTTAGAAAAACGCCGAGCGTGAACTTTTTGTCGTGATCGGGGCCTGTTTCCTTGAGCGTCTTGTAT
Organism: uncultured Candidatus Saccharibacteria bacterium; assembly: GCA_964602725.1. GTDB lineage: Bacteria > Patescibacteriota > Minisyncoccia > Phycocordibacterales > PALSA-1337 > C7867-002. Next base: position 875 of record CAZRRZ010000056.1, read on the forward strand.
GACGGTGTGACATTCTCTTTTTCCTGCGCCACTTCCTGGAAACGGCTCTTGGCATCTATCCAGAGCTTCTTGCGGATGATCTCCTCAATATCAATGACTTGGAGAACTTGCTCTGAAATAAAGTTGGCCGCAGCGTTGTATCCTTGGTCCATATAGATGGCACCGATAATAGCTTCAACCGCATTGGCCAGAATAATAGAACGGGCGCGACCCGTATCCTTGGCCTCCCCCTTTGAAAGGAGGATAAAATCATTGAGCCCGGCATACTCGGCGACTTTGATAAGGCTCATAGTATTCACAATGGCCGAACGATATGCAGTCAACTCCCCTTCCTGCTTCTTTGGATACTTTCGAAAAAGATAGCTCGTGACAACCAACTCTAAAACGGCGTCCCCGAGAAATTCGAGGCGTTCGTTGTGCTCGAGGCCGGCGCCTTTGTTTTCATTTAAATATGAGCGGTGCGTACAAGCGGTCCGCAAGAGCGTAATGTCTCGGAATTCTACGCCAATTTTCTTTGAGAGTTGTTCGATGGTGTTTTTCATTTCTCTTCACTGACAATCTGTACTGCCTTGGTCACTATAGGTAAAATGTCATTATAAAAATTGAGTTCCAATATATCAGCAAGCTTGAACCATTTTGCGTCGTCGAGTCCAGGTTTCTTGGCGAGCGTCAAGTCAGTGAACTTGGATTCAGCCAGATAATAGTGCACCTGCTTCCTGATCTTGCCAATATCTGGATCATTGGCGATATATTCATTTTGTCCGAGGTCAGCTTTGATCGCAACTGAAAGACCGATCTCTTCCATGACTTTGTTGATGGTACCTTGGTCAGGCTCGACACCTTCTGTAATCTTTCCTTTTGACAGCGTCCAGTGACCGAAGACATCGTGTACAAAGGCAAAATAAACTTCGTCCTTGTCGCGCCCATAGACTACCGCCCCACCAAGATGCTGAATGGGCATCTGCTCGTATGGCACCTCCACTTTTTTCTTTTTCTTTGCTGGCTGGGCGTCTTTGCCCGGTTCGCCGAGCTCTTTGTAGACCGCTCCCAACACACCGTTGACGAAGCGTCCGCTAGTCTCTCCACCAAAGGTTTTAGCGAGCTCAATAGATTCGTTGATGGCGACTTTGGCTGGGACTTCGGTGCGATCGGCAAACAGGAGTTCGTAGAGTCCGAGGCGGAGCACGTTGCGATCGACAGGTGAGATTTTGTCGAGCGGCCAATCAGGCGCGGCCTTGGTGATGATGTCGTTGAGGTCCTGTTTTTTGGCGAGAATTCCCTTCATCAAATCTTCGATGAATGAGATGTCGGTCACACCTGGGGCAAACTCTTTTGCGTTACGACCAATAATAGCCGACGCTGTTTCGTCGTGCTGGCCGCGAGCGTCCCACTCAAAGAGGGACTGCAAGACGACTGAACGTGATAGATGTCTATTTGCCATGATGTAGTTAAAGAGCTAGTGGTATGTTCACGAGATTTATGACTCAAGATTTAAAAACCTGTTTTCTTAAACCCTCAATCGTACACCCTGTTTCTCCAGGAACTATTTCTTGGCAGTCTCCGCCTTTTTGGTCTTCTTGGCGACTTTGGCCGCGAGGTCGATGACCTTGCGTCCATTGTACCATCCACAACTCATACAGATAGTATGACTCTTGTGGCCAGCACCGCAGTTCTGACACTTTGAAACACGCCCTGCTGCGAGTGCGTGGTGTGAGCGTCT
>CAZRRZ010000057.1:0-2367 GCA_964602725.1 uncultured Candidatus Saccharibacteria bacterium
ACGCTTCCTTGCCAAGGAAGAGGTCGCCGGTTCGATCCCGGTCGCCCGCTCCAGAAAAAACTATGGCACGTGACATTCAGAAATTCGACGTTGGGCTAAAGGCCTTTATTGAACGAGAAGGTAAACTTTTGGTTGTTCGAGAATCAAACGGAGGGAAGTGGGAAGTGCCTGGCGGACGTATTGATGTTGGTGAAGAAGAACTCGCAATGCACGATATGTTACGCCGTGAAATTGATGAGGAGCTTGGGAAAGACTTTCAGCTTACTATGGGCGAGCCTTTCACGTCATGGATTAGACCTTGGACTCCGCCAAAAACCGGCTTCGTCTATTTAACAGGATATCGCTGCTCGTACGTATCGGGCGAGATAATCATTTCTCATGAACACACAGAAACTCGATGGATTGCCAAAACAGATATTGATATGATAGAGTGGGCACCAGGATATAAAGAAGCAGCCCAGAAATTCTGGCAGTAGGACAACATATGCCGCCGTGGTGGAATGGTATACACGAGGGACTTAAAATCCCTTGCCCGCAAGGGCTTGTCGGTTCGACTCCGACCGGCGGTACCAAAAAATAGGTTGTGCGAATAGCGCGGCGATTTAGATTACCGCGGGAGTCGATGAAGTCGGGCAACACAAACGCGCGGCATTTTTATTGCGCCAATACATCTAACGATGAAATTCTGATCGTTCTATCGGTATCCAAAAAAGATAGTCGAACCCCTATCAAGCCTGTCGACTGAACTTCTGAAATTGGCAACGACGCTGAACCAACAACGGTAGTTTCGTACGAACGCTCTTCTGTATACCATCGTTGTCCGGCGATTCGCCACTCAACACGTACCTGTAGAGGGGCTACTTCGGCTGTTTGAATATGTACAACAATATTCCGACGGGTGTCTAAAAAATCCCCACCCACAATATACTTCACAGGAGTGTGGGCCGAATATCCCTGCGAATCACGGACAAGCAACTTGGGTCGAAGTGCGTGAATCTCAGTAGCTCCATCGATCGTTCGTGGATAACTCCACATTGATGATCCGTTCTGTCTTTCATAAGCGCGGGTTGATTGCATACCTGCAATATTTCCGTACAGCAGTAGTGCCAACCATACACCAACAATCCACATATAACGACGATCAATACGATTAACGGCATATCCGTACACACATCCAAAGAGCGGGATCACCGAAATCAGGTAACGACCTTGAGGTTGAAAGATTTCGGAATTTTGCCACAAGTAACCAGCAAACATAACGATAGCCGTTATTCCTAAGACTTTTTGTATTGCACTCCACGGTCGACGAAATCCTAACATACATGCCCCAATCAGCATGCCATACGTAGCTACATACCAGGCTATTGGTAATCGAATATTCAATTTTCCAAACAGACCGATAAAGCTCGCTAAGGTCTTTTCAAGAAATGATCGGAATACACTCAGCGACGTGATGTCTTGATGCTGAGATAAGAAAAACGTGGTGGCATATTTTATACCCAGCACATCACCCACTTGAGTTATGTTGTGAACAAACCACCAACCACTCACTACCATACTCGTGACAATACACAGCAACCACCATTTCCATGATTGACGCCAGAGCATCCAAAGACCCATGACCGCTAAATATGGATACATATTTACCTTAGTCAATAATCCGGCTCCGATACATACACCCAGGATAATTGCATTCCGTGGGCCAAACACTTTTTTCTTCGAAACGGCAAGAAACAATAACCAGCAAGAAATCGTTAAGGCTAAAATGTCGTTATTAAATGAACCACTTGAATACACGACCATGGGAATGCCCAGCGACGAGAGCATTGCTACACGGGCCATTCGATGTGACGGCCAAAGTAACCAAGAAATACGAATAACCGCGACTATAGACAATAGAAATAGGAAGAAAGATGTTAATCGATCAAACTGGATCTGATGATACAACGACATATGTTGACTCGCCCAAACAAATGGCGTACTCAATACATAATATAAGGGCGGTTGATGATTTTCCCAGCCATCAGAGGTGCGTGTTAACACCGGAAGCCGATGCTCGAGCAGCATTTCTCTTGGAACAAGAATATGTGCCGCTTCGTCGGGAGCTGATAAAGGCGCGCTGGAAAAAAGCCATGCTAACGAAAGAATCGCTAAGACAACGGACAGCAGTAATTCAGGCCAATGAAGCGTCAGTCTGTCTTTCGCATTCTGCCACATATCATGCTGAAACTATTTTCTTTAAGACGAGGGGGATTTTTTGAAAATCACGTATCAGCGTCTGACGCATCCCGCCGTTATAGAGCGCGGCGGCCGGGTGATACAGCGGTAAAACAACGAAGCCTTTGACCCGTTTTGGCTGGCCATGAA
>CAZRRZ010000058.1:0-2336 GCA_964602725.1 uncultured Candidatus Saccharibacteria bacterium
AATAATGCTTTCGGATTACAGACTCGTTACTTCTTGCAACTCCTGTTTGAGTATTCTCGCTGAATATTCAGCCGTTGACGGCTTATCAAAGAGAAAAGTGCCTTTGAACTTTTTGCCTTGTAAAAATAACGGTAACCAATACTGATCATCTGTCCACATCTGCTCATAAGGGATCTTGTCTGTATCAAACCACTGTGGCCGCATCTCTTCACTTTCAACAGGCTGACTAGTAAATTGCGTCACGCTGAAAATATGAACCTGGAGTATTTTCGGATCATTCTCAAACTCAAAATTGAGCATGCCCCGTTCCTCTAGATCAAGCGGCGTAATGCCAACCTCTTCCTTCATCTCCCGTATGGCCGCCTGTTCGACGGTCTCCCCTTCGCCAAGCTTGCCCCCAAATCCATTCCACCGTCCCTCACCAAAACCGCGCTTCTTCATACCGAGAAGAATCTTATTACCCTGATGAACCATGCACAGAGTCAGAGGTTTTATCTTTTTGGGTTCCATACCAAAAGCTTACGCCTTTGCACGTTCTCTAACAAGTGCTTACTCAACAGTTTCACTATCTTCAATGCTTCCTCTACAAAGAAAAAGCCCGTGGTTTACCGCCACGGGTTGGTTATTCAGCGCAGATCAATACATTCCTCAGTTGATGGTCCTGAGCCGGAAAAAGCGGTATGAATTGGTGGCAGGAATGCTGACATACGCCGTCAGTCCGCTATACTGCACTCCGGCCACAGTATTTGTGTAAGGGCCCGTAGCTTCCGAAGCCGAACTCAGCACCCACCGCGGAGGTGGATATGCGATTGTATTCCACGCAACGACTGTAGTGTTATTGGTGGATCCCCAGATGACGAAGTCACCTGTCACTGGATCAGTGTTGATCGGACAGACTTGCACTGCCGCGACAACTCCCAGTGGACCCATGCCGGGGCTAGATTGTGCCGCTTTGTGCACGTGGAACACAAGGTCTACGACCGAACTATGAGGCGCAACTACCATTCCAACACGCGTCCACCATGAAGAGTATTGCAGGTTGGTGTAACTATACCAGTACATGTAGTCTGTAGTGCCCACTTCGAATTTGTCCCCAGAAACCGAGATGCCGAATGTGAACCAGAATTTGATGCTGTACCACAAGCGATCACCGTTCACGTTTTTGCCAGATGGCATCTGATATGCCAGATCCGAATCTACAGCTTCTTTCGGATAAAACCCTTGACGTAATGACATCGCCGCCTGATTCTGTTTTGTCGGATCAAACAGCCACGGTGAGACTGCAATATCCCAACCCCAGAAGCCAGTTTCCCACGCATTACTGTCGAACTCCGGCACGCCATAGGTGATTTCCGTATTCGTTATACAATCCTGGGGGACTGGCAGCTGATACACGGGGAGAATGAACTCTGGACTGAACGAATCGAGTCCAACAGAGGCATTGCTGATCGCCCTCTTGGTTGTTTTTGCTGGAGTATTCGTGGGAGGCGATATATATGCCAAGATCGCGTCCCTCTCATCAATTGCTTTCTGCCGAGCAACCTCCCGATCGTGTGCCGTTTGTGCTGAGGTATTCGCTGCGGACATACCACCTGTAGTCGTCGCAATGACAGCTACTACCGATATAAGTCTAATAATCAACTTCATAAGCTCACTTTTTTGTTCTGGTTTGTTTTTGCTTCTTGCCTATTTGTTGCGCAAGGAGCAAAAACCCATTCCCTTATATAGCCGTTCATCATACCTATTGATTACAATAGAACAATTATAAGGATTTTTTGTTTTTTGGTTCCATAAATAAAGTTTACCTCTTAGATATGTATTCCTCAACCCCTTTCAGCCAACCGCCAGTGAAATAATCGGCCGGTTTAAATGTTGCCAAAGGCACCCACTCAAACTTTTCATGGTTTTTGCCCAAAACAACATCACCTTCCGCATAGACGGCTGAATATCCTACAGCAAAAATGCGCTTCTTTTGTTTTTCTCCTGAAGCCAATATTTCATCTCTCTCATGACGCATAAAAACTGTCGGCTTGCCGAGGGTATATTTCACATCAAAACCAAGCTCTTCAACCATCTTACGCGCAACGATCTCCTCGAGAGGAGTTGCGAAGTCATTCTCACGCAGTCTACCACCAGGAATATCCCAATCGCCAAAGCGGTCTTTGGTGATGAGTAAATTGCCTTTGGAATCCTCGAGAAACACTTTTACGGCCACAAAATAAGTATCTTTTGATGAGTTCATGTATAGTAACTATACTTTATAATCTACAAACTTACTATATTTGACGCCTAAAAAGTAATAGGAAGGGTTCGTGGGGTAGTACCTCTAAAAGTGG
>CAZRRZ010000059.1:0-2316 GCA_964602725.1 uncultured Candidatus Saccharibacteria bacterium
CGAAAAGCGGCAGGGGCGCAAGCTCCTCGGGAGTTCGAATCTCCCCCTCTCCGCACATGAAAAATTGGAGAATAAAACTGATAATCTTTCTCGTTTTAGATCTTTTTTTTGCTATCACATTTTTTTCAGAACGAGCGGCGTTAGCACTTCCTTACCTGATAAGTCCAATAGTATTCGTCCTTTTCATTGCTTTTTTTCAGCACCCACGATCATTCATACTGCAATGGAATGGATGGTTAGTATGGATTATTAAATTAGGCTTCATTGTGGTCGGTCTCCTCATATATCAGAAAACAAACTATTTTCCTTCCTTGGACGACCTTATTACTAAGCAGTCAATTTTTTCTCCCACACACTATATAGGCCAAATCGAGGGCATTATTTTTGTACTTCTGGCAACTGTGGCACAGATAGGATTTATGATCGGGATACTATTCAACATTACTGTTCTTATGTTTCCAAATAAATTTGGCCCCGGAACACCTAGTATAGAAATGTCTTTTATAAGAGCTCTGCCATTAAGTATTTTGTTCACGGCGCTTTTTACCATTGGGTTACTTTTTTTGGGCACACTATTAACATAGTGCCCACATATGCATAAATAAAAACTGAGCGTCCTTGGCGGCGCCCAGTCGGGTGATGTAACGAAAATTACTTTGGAACCGTGACCGAGGTAAGGGGCATGCCCGTACATGCTGCACGATCAGGATCGAGGCCTTCAGGGGTCCACGCAAAGAGAAATGGGCCCAGATGACCATTACCCCCGGCAACAATGTTTATTCTCACAGGAGTCTGTCCGTCAACACCACGTTCGATGCTGCAACAGTTATGGATGATTTCCAATCCCCTGTACCACGAGACTGTCATACCATTCCAGACTCCAAAATCAAATAATCCAAACGCTTGGGCAATAACGATTTGTTCCAGCTCGGCAGTCGGCATAGTAGTAACATGTTCTGGTATCATAACTTTTCTTGTTCCTTTGATGAAGATACTACTCCCACGAGTTTGATTTGTCTATCTGAAATGAATAACGCTATGCCATCAGCCAAACAAGGCCTCGGCATCGTCGTAGGGTGGCTCGCCATCTACCTCATCAGCAGCAAATGAACTTCGCCGGCCCGCCAGAGTATCCTCCCCGGAACTCCAGCGGGCTATTTTTATACCCGAGACAAATTAAAAGGATGTATTATAATGGGCCTATGACAAAAAAACTTATAATCATATTAGTGGTTCTGGTCCTTGTTGCCGCCTTTCTTTCGCAAAACAAGAAAACTGTTTCAAATGATACCGTTGAGGTCAATAAGATCGGCGCCATCATGCCGCTTTCTGGACCAGCTGGCAGCCTCGGTGAAGGCCTCAAGCGTGCGCTCGATATGGCTGGAGCCACGCACGTTGAGTTGGTGTACGCCGATGATGAGTGTAATACAGCAAAAGCGGTGAGTGCCTACAACAACCTCAAGACCCAGAATATCAAGGTGTACTTCGTAGCTTGTAGTGGCAGTGTTATGGCCTTGGCTCCCCTGGCAAAGACTGATAACAACCTGATTATCACTGGCTATGCCGGATCATCAGAAATCCGCGCGACTGGCGATGAAGTGATCCGCTTCGATCCAGACGCAGTCTCTATCGTCAGCGCTCTGGTCAAGGAACTCTCCGATCCTGCATGGTCGACAAAGAAGTTCGCTATTCTCCACGAAAAACAAGACTACGCCCAGTCGGCTGTGGATGCTCTTCAGAAAAAATTTGGTGATCAAATCCTCATGACAGAGTCATACCAAGCGGCAGACATTTCCATGAAGACACAGATAACAAAGCTCAAAGGGAGCGGCGCTGAAGTTATCATCTTCGTGCCTGTAAGTGATAAAGCGTCCGATATTATTCTCAAAGAAATGAAGGATCTGGGTGTCTCTCTCCCTATCGTAGGTGAAGTCAATCTCTGCGGATTTACCCAGAAGCCATCGAACTTCGGTCTTCATGGTTTTTGTCTCAATCAAAAAATAGATACCGAGGGTGCGCGGACCTTCGAAGCAGACTACTTGAAAAAATACGCTATCGCTAGCCAGTATCCGGTCAATGACGGCGTTTCCTACGATTCTGTGAAGATCATGGACAAACTCTTTGCGGATGGAATTCGTACTATTTCTGGCCTCAAGGAAGCGCTTCTCAAAGGCGTACAAGGCGGTATTATGAAATATGAATTTGAACCGAATGGTGAGGTGCTGGATAAGGGCTACTTCACCAAAGAAACCTATTAGGCCAATCTGCTATACTACTCCCATGATTCTCCAAGTCGGCGTCAAGGCATTTCTCAAG
>CAZRRZ010000060.1:0-2278 GCA_964602725.1 uncultured Candidatus Saccharibacteria bacterium
CCGGAATGGGACTGGCCTGACCTGGCTGGTCTGGTATCGGAAACTCTTCGTTTTCAACAGGTCCATCACTGGCGGCGCTTCATGCGACCGCCAGTTTTTTATTTGCCCAATTCATGTAATGTTGGCGCTTGCCATACGTCATAAACCTTATTAGTAGTTAATTACATTACCATGACTACCATCATCAATACTTCTCCATCTACAGAAGGTTCAGGTTCAGGGTTGGGTGTCATTCTTGGAGTTATCTTGGGAATCATCATCGTCGTTTTATTTTTAATGTTTTTGATATACGGACTTCCCTTGTTGCGTGATAAACCAACTACAACAAATGACGCAATCAATGTAAATCTGCAGCTGCCTACAGGAACAAAAACGGATTCCCAGTAACTATTTCCCCAACGTTCCCATTACCTTTTTGAAATCATCACCACCTTCAGCCATGACAGCTTTTGTAGCCTCTTCCTGTGACATACCTGTTTTCATTTTTGCCTGAATGGATCCCGCTATTTGTTTGAAGAAATCTGGATTCTTTTCGATCATTTCGAAAATCTTGTCCAGTTCGCCCTGAGGCACATCTTTGAGCTGGCGCTTTATAAGTGCTTTGGTGAAAAAGTTGAGCATGATTATTTTATCAGAGGAAACGCTTGGGTAATTTCTTCAACCACACTCTTTGGACCAAAGATAAGTACCCCCAAACGCTCGATGTCCTTAAAATTTTTTTCCGCTGTCAAGGCCGCCACTTTTTTGTCGCTAGTGGTCACTATCATTTCACGCGTAAATTCTCGCACCTCAAGATGTTGCACTTGCGCTTTTTCTATAACTGCCAAAACATCCTCATTGGAGGAAACTGATTTAATCATGACTGCATGCTGAATATTAAGTTGGATTTTTTTGCCATCTTTCGTTGAGATATTCTCGGCATAAAGAAGTGACTTCCCTAGACGAGCAGCCAGTGAAGCGGAAAGATGCGCGGCTGTATTCAACTTCTGCCATTCTTCGGTGGCTGCTGAAGTGTTGATGAGAGCCACTGCTATTTTTGACTCTTTCTTCTTTGGGCCCGAAGTAGATAACTGGTCAGATTTCGGCTTCATGAGCGGGAACATTTGAGTTTCGCGAAGTGGTTTGCCGGCCAACACCGCAAACAGGCGATCACCGTAGGCAAAACCGAATGCGGGTGGCATGGCGTGCTCAAGCATCTCCACAAACTCCTCATCGGGCATCATAGCTTCAGTATCACCTCCTTCGATAAGCTTCTTTTGAAGGTCAAAGCGGCTGGCTTGATCAATAGGATCATTGAGTTCGGCAAAGCCATTGGTCATTTCTGAACCACCAAGAATCATCTGTGCGCGTAATGTCGTTGCTGGATTGGCAGGATTGGCTTTGGAGAGCGGCGAAACGAGCTTTGGCACATTAACGAGCCAGGCGGGACCTACAATCTGTTTGCGACAATACTTCCACAGAGTATCCGTGAGTCGCTCGCGATTGGCGCCATCATATGTAACTTTGAGCTCATTGAGCTTCGCTTCCATTTCTTTCTCCGTGGCTTTCAATACGTCGATACCTGTCATCTTTTTAACAATTTCAACGTAATCAATCCGTGGCCATTCTGGTGCCAAATCAACTTTTGAACCTTTAACCTCAAATTGGAGTGTATCGAACGCATGCTGGGCAACTTCCTTTATCAATTTCTCGGTAAATGAAGCGCCTTCGTCAAAAGACATATATGAGGTATACAATTCCATGCTCGTAAACTCTTGTGCATGTTCAGGGCTCGTTCCTTCATTGCGATAAATACGACCGATCTCAAACGTCCGAGGAAAACCTGCGGCAAGGAGACGCTTCTGCCATAACTCGCCTACTGAAATACGTAAATAGACTGGTAAATCGTAATCATTGTGATGAGTTGCAAACGGAGTTGCTTCCGCGCCACCAGTAGTAGTTTCCAACGTAGGTGTTTCAACTTCAAGAAACCCCTCCTTTTTGAGAATTTCGCGGGTTTTGTCCCAAAATTTTGCCTTTTTGTAGAAAATCTGGCGCGTTTCCGGATCCATAATAAAATCCAAATATCTCTTACGGAACTTCTCGTCAGGATCGGTAATACCATGCCATTTTTCGGGCAAAGGTAGCAACGACTTCGAAGCCATCGTCCACAACGTGACAAGAATACTTTGCTCACCTCTCTGTGTAGTGAAGCACGTACCAGAAACACTGATGATGTCGCCAATATCTACGGCATTTGTGAACAATTCAAACAAATCAGGCTTCAAAACATCTTTTT
>CAZRRZ010000061.1:0-2274 GCA_964602725.1 uncultured Candidatus Saccharibacteria bacterium
GCAGGCACGTCATCACCCATGAGCATATCAAAGACTTTGTCGGCATCTTGCGCATCATCGACAGTTACCTGACGGAGAATACGACGGGCTGGATCCATAGTCGTCTCCCAGAGCTCATCGTGGTTCATTTCTCCAAGACCCTTGTAGCGCTGGATGGAAATTTTTGGCGCCTTTGCCTTACCTCCTTCAATCACCGCCTCCTCGGCATCTGGCTCCGCTTCGGCGCGCTCGAGAAGTTCCGCTCGTGACTGTGCGTTATTTGCATCCTGCATATCAATCTCGGCTGCAGCCTGTTCGATGGCTTCCGCTTCTTTGCCGAGCACGCGATGCTTTTCTTCGTCACTATAGAAATAGAGAATCTCTTTTCCGCGCTTCACCTTATACAATGGCGGCTGGGCAATATATACATATCCACTATCGATGAGTGGTCGGAAATAACGATACAAGAGTGTCAAAATAAGTGTACGAATGTGGGCGCCGTCCACGTCGGCATCTGTCGCCAAAATAATCTTGTGATAGCGAAGCTTTGAAATATCGAAGGTATCGCCGATGGCAGTACCAAAAGCCAAGACAAGGTTCTTGATCTGCTCGCTTCCCAGCATACGATCGAGACGTGCACGCTCGATGTTCAAGATCTTTCCACGAAGCGGAAGAATAGCTTGAATCTTGCGATCACGTCCCTGCTTTGCCGTACCTCCAGCGGAATCTCCCTCCACAATAAAGATCTCTGATTCTGCAGGGTCGCTCGACTGACAATCAGCAAGCTTGCCCGGCAATGTCATGCCCTCAAGCGCCCCCTTGCGTAGGACACTATCCTTTGCGGCCTTTGCCGCCTTGCGGGCTTTCATGGCCAAAATAACTTTGCTGATGATGGCACGGGCATCTTCTGGATTTTCTTCAAGGAAAGCAGAAAAGGCTTCGGAGAAAACCGTAGCAGTCGCTCCTTGGGCTTCGGTAGAACCAAGCTTTGCTTTGGTCTGACCTTCGAACTGGATCTCACGGAGCTTGACCGAGACAACTGCAGTCAAACCTTCGAGCGCGTCATCACCGGTAAATGAGTCGCTCTCGCCTTTTGCCAAATTGTTATTCTTGGCATAGGTGTTCAACGTACGAGTGAGCGCCGTCTTGAAACCAGTCACGTGCGTACCACCTTCGGGGTTACTGATATTGTTGGCAAAAGCCATAATGCGTGACGATACATCGTCCGCATATTGGAGGGCGACTTCTACTGACTCGACTCCTTCTACCTTCTTTTCAACATAGAAAATATTTTTGTGAAGCGGCTTGTAAATCTGGTTGGTGAACTTGATGAGAGACATGAGACCTCCTTCAAAGAAAAATGTGTACGATGGAGCATCAACTCCTGTGTCGCGGATGTAGAACAGCTCATTGTCATGTCCAAAGTTTGCAACTTGTCCGCGCGCGTCAATAACACTGATACGAAGTCCTCTCACCAAATACGCCTGCTGGCGCATGTGACCAACAATACGATTGAAATCAAAAACGACACCCTCCTTGAAAATAGTTGGATCGGGTTCGAACATCACAATAGTTCCATGGAGTTTTGTTGAGGCTATCTTTTTGACTGCAGCTTTGCGTTTGCCAATCTCATATTCCTGCATATGAATGCCTCCATCCTTGTGAACCAAGACCTTGGCATACGTCGAAAGTGCGTTCACTACTGATGCACCCACACCGTGGAGACCGCCGGAAACTTTGTACCCGCTATCTTCTCCCCCAAATTTACCTCCCGCATGGAGAAGCGTGAATGCCATCTCAAGCGCCGAAATCTTTTTTTGTTTGTGAATGTCTACCGGAATACCGCGACCGTTGTCAGCGATGCGAACTCGGTTGTTTGGGAGAAAAACAATCTCGATATCATTGGCAAAACCACCCATAGCCTCGTCACGAGAGTTGTCAAAAATCTCAGTCACCAAATGATGGAGACCGTCGGGACCAGTGGTGCCGATATACATACCAGGACGCTTGCGGACAGGTTCGAGACCCTCGAGGACCTGGATTGAATCTGCGGTATATCCGTCACCTTTCTTTGCCTTCTTGCTCTCTTTTTCGGTTGCCATGGATGGTTTTTGGTAAAAATAAATAATAACGAATGACACAAAAAATGAGTCAGATAGGAGAGTCAAAATATGGCTTAAAATATGCGTATTTTGCTCCTACATCTGCTTCTTTTATGCCTCCAATTATAGCAGATTTGGGGGCACAATGAAAGCAGGTTTTTGAGGCAAAAAACGAGGAATCTGTGGATAAAAA
>CAZRRZ010000062.1:0-2194 GCA_964602725.1 uncultured Candidatus Saccharibacteria bacterium
AATCTGCTATACTACTCCCATGATTCTCCAAGTCGGCGTCAAGGCATTTCTCAAGAATACAGAGGGTAAATTCCTTTTACTTAAACGCTCTGTCGAAAAATACAAAAGTACCAAAGGCATCTGGGATATTGTCGGTGGGCGCATTGATCCGGGGACATTCCTCATCGAAAATCTCAAGCGCGAAATACGCGAAGAAACACAGCTTGAACTCACCTCTGAGCCTCGCCTCATATATGCCCAAGACATTATTCCCAGCAGCGAAAAACATGTCGTGCGCCTGACATACATAGCCTCGACCACCGGCGAACCAGTTCTTGATATGTCTGAAAATGTTGAGTTCAAATGGTTATCACTCGATGAACTCTCAACACAGGACGATCTTGATATTTACGCCAAAGAAATTATCACTAAAGGACTCATTTCATAATCATGAAAGTCACCAAACTCGGCCATTGCTGTCTCCTGATTGAAGTTCGCGGTATCCGTTTTTTGACTGACCCAGGAAGCTACACGACGGCACAAAATACCGTCACCGGTCTCCACTACGTAGTAATCAGTCACGAACACACAGATCACCTCCACATTGAATCTCTCAAAACTGTTCTCAAGAATAATTCCGAAGCAAAAGTTATCTGCAACAGCAGCGTTGGCGCAAAATTGGATGTTGAATCAATTCCCTATTCGGTGATTGCGGACGGGGACAGTATCGAATTGAGCGGCGTCACTATTGCTGGATACGGTCTGAAACACAAACTCATCTACAAGGACTACGAACAAGTTGAGAACACTGGGTACATGTTTGATGCAAAGCTGTACTACCCCGGTGATGCCTTCCATAATCCAAAAGTGCCTGTAGATGTCCTAGCATTACCAGTTACTGGTCCATGGTGTACAATCGCAGAAGCAATGGATTACGCATTGCTAATAAAGCCAAGAGTTGCCTTTCCCGTTCATGATGCTAACCTTGTCCGCCAGAATGGCATCACCGTTCGTCTGCCTGGTATATTTCTACCGAAAGCAGGTATCCAATTCATTCCCCTCGAACTTGGCAAAGAAACCGAGCTTTGATCATATCACCTCAATTTCATGAAAAAACATGGCCCTATCAGTATACTATTCACCACCCTCCTTGTGGCAGCTTTTGGCTGGGGATCTGCATATTTGGTTATAAGCGGCATTGAAGCAGTGAAACCTGGTACGATTCTCATCGAAACAAGCTCTCAAAAAGCCGAGGTCCTTGAAACCGCCACCACCAACCCTTCTATTCCTGAAAAAAATACAAACACCTCCACCAGCGAGATCACCGTCATGATCGGTGGGGACGTTATGTTCGATCGTGGCATTAGATTGTTCGCGGAACGCAATGGCTACGACTCGCTTTTTGATGAATCCATCGTGTCGCTTTTCAAGAAAGCTGACATAGCCGTCGTCAATCTCGAAGGGCCTATCACTTCGTATCCATCAAAAACTCTCATCAATGGGAAGTCGATGGAGACTTTGACGTTTACTTTTTCACCCAAAGCTCGCACTGCTCTCCGCGATGCCGGTATTTCCATGGTAAGCCTGGCAAACAATCATACTGACAATTTTGCCTTTCTTGGCTTCATGGAGACTCAAGACTGGCTCGAGGATGCGGGCATATCTTGGTTCGGTAATCCATGGAACAGCACTTCGACCAAGATGAGTCGCGAAAAAACCAGCGATACCAAGTCACCCATCGCCACCGTCGTCACAAAAAACGGCATCACGGTGGCCTTTGTCGGCTATCATTCATTCCAACTCGGCATTGATCGAGTCATAGCGGAGATCAAGCGCGTATCAGCTCCGAACGTCTTTACAATTGTCATGCCTCACTGGGGTGAAGAATACAGTACTGTTGCTTCAGAGCGTATGCGATCACAGACGCAGGCCTTCGTGGCGGCAGGTGCTGATGCGATCATCGGTGCCCATCCTCACGTCGTAATGAACCAAGAATGGATGGGTGGCGTTCCGGTATTTTATTCCATCGGCAACCTGCTCTTTGACCAATATTTTTCTCCTGAGGTCATGCGTGGCAACATTGCCGAACTTCACATTACCCAAGATGCTTCGGGAGTCAAACTTGATCGCATCAGTACGCACGAGACTCGTTTGGTCAAAGGCAAAGGAGTAACACTTGAGTAGTGGATTTTTTCCTCATTTCTGCTATAGTTTT
>CAZRRZ010000063.1:0-2150 GCA_964602725.1 uncultured Candidatus Saccharibacteria bacterium
GACAATTTGATATACTATGCCCATGTCGGCAACTGCTCTTCTCTACGCCATTCTTTCCGGTATTGTACCCTCATTTATTTGGCTCTTTTTCTGGCTCCGTGAAGACCGCCAGCATCCCGAGCCTCGTTCCCTTTTGGCAGCCTGCTTCTTTGGAGGCATGCTCGCTGTAGGTGCCGCTGTATTCGTAGAACGTTATATCGCCGAAATGTATAGCGATCCAACTATGAGATATACTCTCTGGGCCGCCACCGAAGAGATTTTGAAATTCATCGCCATCGCCCTCATCGGACTCCGGTCACGTGCAAATGACGAGCCAATAGACGCCATGGTTTATTGCATTGTCGTCGCCCTTGGTTTTGCCGCGCTAGAAAATACATTATTTATTTTAGACCCACTAGCAGGCGGCGAGATCGCCAGGGGGATTGTGACAGGAAATATGCGCTTCATTGGCGCCACCTTGCTTCACATTGTTAGTTCCGCAAGCATTGGTTTCTGCATTGGATACTTTTTCTACCACGGCCGCGTCGCCAAAATACTTGCTGCGGTTGTCGGTATCATCATCGCCATTGTCATTCACACCGCCTTCAATCTTTCCATCGTTGAGGCCAGTGCTTCGGATACATTGAAGACATTTTCATGGATCTGGGGGGCCGTCGTCATCATGATCATCTTATTCGAAGAAATAAAGGTTGTGCGCCCCAAATTGTGGTGATATACTTATCAGGAATTACTATATTTAGACATTTATCACTATCATGTCAAAAGAAAAGAGATCATTCTTCGAACGACTTACTGGGACGGTCCGCATGGACGAGGAGGCTGAGGTCAGACCGACAAAAAAAGCTGCTGTCGCTGAAGCAAACTCCTGGATCGAAGAAGAGGACAAGGATGCCGAACTCACTGTCGACGTCTATCAGACTACAGACATGATCGTAGTCAAAGCCATGATCGCCGGCGTTCGTCCGGAAGATCTCGATGTATCTATTACTCGAGACCAAGTCACCATTCGTGGCACTCGTGAGGAAGAGAAGGTTGCCCGCGAAGAAGATTATTTTGCCCGCGAACTCTTTTGGGGCTCATTTTCACGCACCATCCAGCTTCCTGAAGAAGTAGATGTTGACGAAGCAGAAGCTGTCGAGAAACATGGCTTGTTGATATTAAAATTGCCGAAATTAGACAAAAAGAGACAGTCGAAGTTGAAGGTAAAAACAGTCTAAATAAAAGCCCGCACCTCTCTGGTGCGGGTGTTGCGTTGCAGTCAATAAAAACTGACTACTTTGTGGTCAATTTTTTGCTTTGACTTTTTGGTAAGCCTCCCAACACGGCTGCCACTGCTCTTTGAATACACCGAGTATCACTTCGTCATGATACTCCCCTTCAATGAAGCGCTGACGAACCAGCCGACCTTCTTCGACATATCCGCAGTGTTTGCTGTAGGCGATACTGCGTGCGTTGAACGCGTACACATGAGAAGAAAGTTTGCGCAGATCGAGCGTGTTGAAGGCGTAGTTAAGGAGCGCCATTTTTGCGGCGGTTCCATATCCTTTGCCCCAATAGCGTTTCTCACCAATGAACGCACCCGTGACTGCTGTGCGATCTTTCCAATTGATCTTGTGAATAGCAATCATGCCAATATGAGTACCACGAAGATCCATGGCGAGCACGACGTCAGTATCGGAGCGCTTTACCAGGTTTTGGATCCATTCAGCTTCGCCATGAAGGGTCACGGGAAACGGCCGTTTGATGAAACGCCGCAGTTCAGGATCATTGATCCAGCGCGTCAGTGTGGGAACGTCCTCGAGCGATGGTGGACGAAGAGTGATTCCCCGTTTTCCTTTCAAGAATACGATCGGGGATACGGATGATGCGTTCGTGCTTTTTTTCATATGCTCTATGTGTGTTGTGTGGTTACCAATGTACTAAACTTCCGGAAACGCCCGAAAGGCTGAAATCAATATCTCGGGAAACAAAATCCCGGCTTTCATTCAGCCGGGATATGTCTAGAAAAATGGGAGTGAGGACCTTAGACAACTCTGGGCTGAAGAAAAGTATGCGTCTGTACGCGCATATCAAGACCGGCAATGAAGGCATTACCGTAGTTCTTCGTGCATGAGTTGTTTGTCCAATGTGACATGGGTATTTTATACCAT
>CAZRRZ010000064.1:0-2144 GCA_964602725.1 uncultured Candidatus Saccharibacteria bacterium
ATCATCAGCGGCGATGATAAGCTGAAAGAATGCACGCCTCGGTCAATAATCGGATGCGTGTTGCGCACTGCTATCTTAGGGCTAAATCCGGCGTTGAGGGAATGCTACTATATTCCACGACGTCGCAACATTGCCCCCAAAGATCAGCCGCCAAAGTTCATCGTTGAAGCCACTTTTCAGGATGATTATTCAGGGCTGATGGCTCTTGTCCGAAGAAGCGGCCAAATAAAGTCAGCCTTTGCGGAGGTAGTGCGCGAAGGAGATGAATTTAGTTTCCAGCGGGGCACGTCTCCACAGATCATCCACCGGCCTACCCTTGACAGTGATTCACGAAAAATTGCTGTGTACGCAGTACTTGAGTACCTTAATGGCGGTATTGAGTTTGTCGTCATGTCTCCATCGCAAGTTAATAAGCACCGGCTTAAAAATCCACAGCAAGGCCCCGGAGGAAGTACTGGGATTTGGTTGGAGTGGGAAGATAGTATGTGGAAAAAAACTGCACTTCGGCAGATATTGAAAACTGCTCCTAAGTCCACAGATCTTTCTATGGCTTTAACGACCGACAACGCAGTGCTTTACCCGGAAAGTTTTAATGCCGGGCAGGTGGATCCTAACCGCGTATTCCATGCCGATGAGCAGGGCACCGTTCAAGAAGCCGAGCCTGCACAATTGCCTTCCGGCAAACAATCCCAAGCGTTGGAAATGCCGCCTATTTTTGCAGAGGCATTGACACTGCCGGATCTTGAAACTGCCTGGGCTGAAACGGATCCTTTTGATATGCCGGACATCGAAGGTGCATACCTTGCCCGCAAAGCGCAACTTATGAAGGCAGCGAAAACCGCAGAGAAATGAGCGAGCAATTGATAACCGCCGCAGACCTCGCTTCTGTTGAAGAACAGGAGTGGAAAGTAAAGAGGGGGATGGGGATAGGCGGTAGTGAGGTTGGCGCCCTTCTTGGCGTTGACCAATACGCTACCCCTTATTCCATCTGGGAGCGCAAAACAGGCCGCTCAGACAACTTTGAAGGGAACGACTACACGAAGGCAGGGCATCTTATGGAGCCTGTCATAGTGCAGTGGTTCAATGAACAAACAGGGCTTAAATGTCATGACGTCGGGCACCTTGTTTCCCCTACATGCAGTTGGCGCCGGGTTACTCCTGACCGGCTTGTTGGAGACGATGGTTTGATGGATGCCAAAAACTCAAGGTTTGAAATTTCGCCCGATGAAATCCGGGAAGGCCGCAATATGAAGTGGTACTTCCAGATAATCTGGGGTATCGGTATCTGGAATGAACTTCACCCGGAAGCGCCTCGAAACAAAGGGTATATAGTCTGGTTGGGCGCCGGCTATCAGTTCCAGTACCTTAAATTCGACTACGACCAAGAAGTCTATGAAATGATGACAGAGGTCGTTGACAGGTTTTGGCATGACCACGTCCTTGCAGACAAAGCACCTCCACCAATTACCAGAGACGACATACTACGTGCCATCGGCAAAGTGATACCACAGGCAAAAGAAGCCACGCCAGAAATCCGGGAATTTTTTGAAGAGCTTGCGATAGCAAGGCAGCGAATTAAAGCCGCTGAAAGTATTGTTGATGAAATGCAGCAAGCGATTCAGCTATACCTGCTTGAACACGATACACTTACGATAGACGGGCGTGTTGCAGCAACGTGGAAAGAATCCACTACAAAGCGAGTTGATTTGAAGTTACTTAAAGAGAAAATGCCAGAGATTGCAGACCAATTTCAGGTGGAGTCAAAAACCAGAACGTTCAGACTTAAATAAACGATCATGCCAGTAGCTTTTGATAACGCAGAAAGAAACAGGTACTACGGTCTTCGGATCGGCGATACAGTCACAATTAAGGCATATCATAATAGGGGTATTTGTAAGGTCGTTGAATATGGCCACCTTGACAATAATCGAGTTACCGTAGAGGATTCAACAGGTGAACGATTCCCAGTGGTAGCTGAATGGTGCCATATTGAAATAAAAGTTGAGGATCAATAAATAATTGCAAAAAAAAACGGCGCAATTAAATAAACATCCGTATATTTGCAGTTCAATAACAAAGACCACCTGAATAGGAGCCAGAAAGTCTTTGATAGTTCGTATTACATTGTCTGTTTCCGAAGGCCC
>CAZRRZ010000065.1:0-2106 GCA_964602725.1 uncultured Candidatus Saccharibacteria bacterium
AGATGAGCGATGCACCGAATGCCAAACCAATAAGAGATGGAACGTCCTTTGTTATGGCGTAGAAGACGGTAACGCCGAGGAGAGCGAGGCCGACGACAAAGAGCCCGGTGACCGCTCCGCCGTTGAAGGCGAGAGAGAGTGCGGCACCGAGTCCCTTGCGAGCTGCTTCGGTGGTGCGGATGTTCGAGCGTACCGATACATTCATACCGATATAACCGGCGAGAGCTGAGAGAACTGCTCCAACGATGAATCCGATAGCAATGGTAATGCCCAACGTAAGCCAGAGGACAATGAAGAGGACAACGGCAATCAGGGTGATTGTCTTGTATTGCCTGTTCAAATAGGCTTTTGCGCCAGCCTGGATGGCAGCAGCAATCTCCTTCATCTTGTCATTGCCAGTCGGCTTCTTCATGATCGAAGAGATCAAGAATGCGCCGTAGACGAGAGCGATGACGGAGGCTATTAATGCGAACCAAATATAGGTGTTCATGTGGGTGGCTTACTAAAGGTTTTTAATAATTTTTAATCTAACAAAAGCTGTATGACTATAGAGGAAAAAGGGCGAATATGCAAGGGAAATGGCCCTGTTTTAGCCATCAATGGACCTTTACTTTATTCACCTGCAATCTTGCTTGCGGGGGCGTGTTTTTTACTTGACCTCCCCAAGCACCCCATTTTTCATAACAACGGGATATAGGGTCATCCCGATATTTCTAGAATTCAAGTTGAACGATCCGTTTACACCTTGGAATGGTCCATAGTTCGCAAAAGTTTTAACAAAATCTTTTGCGTCAGGATTTTTTTCTAGTACTGCCTTTATTACGTACATACTGTCATAACCTAGAGCGTCATATCCAAGAGTACTTGTCGCGACAGCATTTTTCATAGTGGATCTCAGACGTATATAATCATCCGTACCAGGAATAGAAACTCGAGATGCTGTCACGTGAACACCCTCAAATGTTTCTTTGTCTTTATTGACCAAATTGCCAAATGCTGAAGTCATTGTTGTGTAGATCAAAGAATTTGTTTTAACAGCCTTCAATTGCTTGATTATGGGAATTGCATTGACTGCAATAATAAAAACAGCATCCGGCTTTGAAGCGTTTATTTTTGTCAGTGGCGTCAAGTAATCAAGAGCGCCATCAAGAAAGCTTTCCTGCGCGATCACGTTGATGTTGTTATCCTTTGCTTGTTTTAAGAATGCGGAAAGGCTGGCTTGTCCGTATTCTGAATTTATATAGATAACACCGACGTTTTTGACCTTGTGAAGAGTCATGTCCTGCATGGTAGCGTGGACATCATCATCTGCAGTTGGGAAGAAGCTTACAGAGTTTTCATTTTTTGACGTCATGTCAGCAAAAACCAAGGAAACGAACTGGGGTATGCCTGATTCTTTGACCACCGGAGTAACGGGAACAGTCGGTACGGACATGGTGGATATGAACAGATCAGGTTTTTTTGTTTCTATTGAACGAAATGCAGTGATTCCTTCTTGCGCATTATTTTTATTGTCTTCAACTATCAATTCAACCTGTTGGCCATGTATGCCTCCTTGTGCGTTAATCTCTTCCTGTGCCTGCTTCAATCCAGAGAAATATGAGCCACCAACAAAAGCGGCGGGGCCAGTCAGTGCCGTAGAAATACCTATTTTTATAGGGGCATTTTGACTAGCGGGATTTTCGCCTTTCGATGCAATAATCCAAACGATGAGAATAACAATGATTATGGTTATACTGATTTTTATTTTATTAGACATATATGTAGCAATTAAATAGATTTTCCTTTTTACTCAGTTGAAATTTATCAAGTTTACCTATAGAAGTCAATTTGTTTGGATCTCACTTTGCGGCACCACGCAATTGCTTGATCAGCCTGTTGACCTGTAAGCATCTTGCGAAGATTATATATAAAAGCAGCCACCAGGTCTACGGACGCCTGGCGGCTGTTGCGTTATTGCAAATTCTAATCACGCGGTTTCGAGATGCATGTTCTTATTTCTTAACACTCGCTTGCTGATGAGAAATGATGGTGGCATGAGCACGATAGCAACGAGACCCGACGCCAGCCACACATACATTCTGGTCTGTTCAACGACGACCCACA
>CAZRRZ010000066.1:0-2096 GCA_964602725.1 uncultured Candidatus Saccharibacteria bacterium
TGTTTTGTTACATTTTTGACATAAAACTATAGGCATTTATCAACTATACAAAATCCGGATACTAAAATAAATACAGCAACTATGTATAAGATGGGGAAATCTCTTTTATCTGCGCCTTATGGTTACTTAGTCGAGCCAAGGCATAAAACAACGACGAGAGCCTGTTGAGGAATGCCAGTGTCACCGGACCAACAACCACCTCCCCTTTCTCCGTACCAGCGATCACTCGACGCTCAGCCTTGCGAGCAAGCGTCCGAGAAATATCGAAAAGTGCCGCAATCTCTGTGCCGCCCGAAATAAAGAATGTTTTTATTGGTGGCATCTCCTTTTCGATCCAATCAACCATGAACTCAATACGGTCTATTTTCGCTTGATCAATCTTTTTGTCGGCGCCAGCTACTTCCGCCTGAACTATGAACAAGCATTCCTGCACCCACTGGATTATTTCTGCAGGTTTTTTGAGCGAATCGGCCGAAACGTTCGCTGAAACTTGAACAGTCCATGCAACATCAACAAGTTTTACTTTCAAAAGGCCGGAGAAAGAATTGAGTTCATCCAAAGCGCCCAATGCCTCCGTTTGGCAGGAACTTTTTGACATACGCTGACCCGGCTTTGAGTTGAAAGCCTTGGTTGTACCACTATCGCCTTTTCGTGTATAGAGCATAATATTCAAACTAACTGGTGCGCGGGAGAGGACTCGAACCTCCACGCCTTACGGCATACGCACCTCAAGCGTACGTGTATACCATTTCACCACCCGCGCAGTGTTTTGTCAAGTCCACTGCAATTTCTTTACAGGGACTCGCCCACTATAGCTAATATCTTCATTATTTTCAACTTTTTTCTTGACAGGCATGTTACATCTTTCGAATAGAACATTCTTTTCAATATAGTTAGGGACTCTTTTTTAGCATACTTAAGCTGGGGCGTACTTCCCTTACCATCCATTGTGATATGACCTTTAGCTTTTGTATGTCTAAAAATTTGTGCACGCAACCAGTCGATGTGTATTTTACTCGCTGAGACAAATGAGACGTAAAACATGAAGCTCGATTTCCATCTTGGATCCCAATATGAATAGATACATCCGTCGCCATCAAAGCAACCCCTTAGATAATCAAAAAAATATTTCATTGGGATGCGAACATCTTCTATAATTTTTGATTTTGCGGGCATGATACCTATGTCCGACAGAAATCTAACAAATCGCACATCTCCGAACTGAACTCGATGCGTGAATGTTTTCTTTTTTCTACCCTTTGCAATATATCCGGCAAAATTTTTACCAATTTTATTTTCTATTTGTAGGCATCGCATGAAATTATGTACCTGTTCCAAATCACTAGATACGAAAGAAATGTGCCTGCCATTCGAATATACGCACCCATCCGTGACAAGTAGCCCTATCGCATACGCAAAATCACTCGACCACTCGATCTTTACCTTCCCATTTGGTTTTGGTCCTCTTTTCTTCATGATGATATATGAGATACGATATGCAAAAATGAACCGCATATGCGGCTTTATATTGAGATAATGTAGGATAATTTCTAAGCGGACTTTTCAGACTTTTCCGCGATTGCAGCTTCAGCAACTACGGCCTTTGCGGCAGCATCATGTTTGGTATCAGTATTCTGATCCTTATCGATAGCCAAAATGCGGCGCATCTGCTTGCGGATCTCTTTGGTTGCCTTTTCGCGGATGAAATAGAGTTTTGCACGGCGAACTTTGGAGCGACGGATGAGTTCGATCTCATCGATCATCGGTGAGTGCAGAGGGAAAATACGTTCAACACCCACACCTCCTACAACTTTGCGAACGGTAAATGTGGCACCTGCTTCACTGCCGTGCTTACGAGCCAAAACCAGACCTTCAAAAGCTTGAAGACGGAATTTACCTTTATCTTCCTCGATCTTTTGCCAGACGCGAACCTGATCACCCGAGCGGATGTCGAGTTTCTTGCGTTCATCAATTTGTGCCATTGAAATTACCTTGGTTGCCATAGTGGAGGTACATTATCACAGTAACAAAAAATATTCAACCCGTGAGCTCCTGTAGCTGCGAACGGAGCCGGGGTCGCATGACCCCAACTTATG
>CAZRRZ010000067.1:0-2022 GCA_964602725.1 uncultured Candidatus Saccharibacteria bacterium
AACACCTCGAGTATCATCACAGGTATCATTCTCTACGCTTTTGGCAGTACAGCAGTCATCACTGGTTTTGCCCTCGTCTTCGTGGTCGGCGTGGTCGTCTCCATGTTTACCGCTATTACTGCGTCACGTCTCTTGCTCTTCGCTGTAGCGCCATCAAAGACCAGTAAACTCACGACATTCTTAATCAGCAACGGTTTTCACCGTCCGCGTGCATAACATATTTACTACCATGTGGGTCATCAAATACAGAAAACTATTCTACACATTCTCGCTGATACTAGTTATCGCGTCTTTTGTGGCTCTCGGCATGTGGGGTGTGAAGCCTGGCATTGATTTTACCGGTGGAACATTGGTTGAGGTCTCATATCCCGACGGCCGTCCCGAACAGTCTGTCGTTGCCGCCAAGCTCGCCACCATCGATTCATCAGCTTCTATTCGTCCGACAGGTGCCGACGGATTCATTGTCCGCATGAAGCCGACGGTCCAAGGTGAAAAAGCCGCTGTGATGTCAGCACTCTCTCTCGATGACGCCAATAAGGTTATTGAAAAGAACTTCGCTTCGATCGGTCCAGTACTCGGCTCCGAAGCGCTCCGCAAGTCCATCGTTTCCATCGTCTTGGTTATCTTGGCCATCGTCCTTTTTATTACGTTCGTATTTCGCAAAGTCTCCGAACCAGTCTCGTCATGGAAATACGGTCTGGTTGCCATTGTCGCCCTTGTTCACGATATCATCATCCCGATGGGTGTTTTTGCAGTCCTTGGTCATTTTATTGGCTATGAAGTGGACACTCTGTTCGTGACCGCACTCTTGGTGGTCCTTGGCTTTTCGGTGCACGATACTATTGTGGTCTTCGACCGTGTCCGCGAAAATCTCCACAACATTGGTTCCTCCGGCAAAAAGCCGTTTGAGGAAGTTGTGGGCGCCAGTGTCAGTCAGACATTCATCCGTTCCATCAACACGTCGCTCACCACACTCATCGCTCTGGTTGTCTTGTACATCCTTGGCGGTTCGACCACCGAGCATTTTGCCTTGACGCTCATCATCGGTATTGCCGCTGGTACATATTCATCTATTTTCGTCGGTTCGCCACTCTTGGTGACCATCGAGAAGTGGCAGTCAAAGAAACAAAAGTAGCTCTTGCCATACCTGCCGATTTTGTCTAGTATACGGCTAGGAGGCATGAACTATGAAACAGATTCCTTTTTGGCGTGTTGCTGCGGATATCCTCGCGCTCTATGAAGCTGATCAAAAGATGCGTTCACACGCTCTCTCGCACGACGGTTTTTGGGAAGAAAGTGTGGATTTCCGGTCCTCATCATACATTGCACAACTCGTTGTGTACTTGGGCTGGCCACGACGATCGCAGATAGGTACACGAGCTCTGCACGCTCTCGGCCTGCTGGTCCGCCATGCCGATCACAATGCCCGACTCCAGCGGCACTGTCTCGAACTCATGATGGACATTGACCGCACTGATCCGGGAGAAGTTGATCGAAGGGATATGGCTCACCTGGTCGATCGCATCTGCGTCAATTGCGGACGGTCGCAAATCTACGGCACGCAACATACGGAAGTTGGGGACCAGTACGTACCGCATCCGATCTTGGATGAACGGCACGTCAACAGCCGCCGCAAACAGATGGGACTGCCCACTCTACAGGAAGGCATAGCTCGAATGTATCGGAAATATGGTCCACCCCAGATTCGTTGAGGTTATCACGTCCACCCATTGCATTGGCCCACTCGGGGCCTTTTTTGTATATACCAGATTAGCCAAACAATCCGGCGGCGTATCTCTACAACCCCAACGCATTCAAAAACTCCTTGAGTTCGTCGCCTTCTATTTTTCGATATGAATTTGGTGGCAATTTTTCTAGCCTAATATTCAAAATTTCTGTGCGCACAATACTTTCAACTTCTGCAAAAAAGAGGGAAGTCATCTGGCGGACGCGGGCATCTGTTTCGGCAACGCGAATAACAAACTGATTTTCGCGCGTGAGGTGGACTTTGCAGTGAATAGG
>CAZRRZ010000068.1:0-1977 GCA_964602725.1 uncultured Candidatus Saccharibacteria bacterium
CTCCTTCCTTTCCCGCCGTTTTCTGCTAGAATACGATTTACACACCAAATCACTATGGAAACTCTCACTGCACTCTTCGGCAGCCAAACCAAGGTTAAATTGCTCCGGCAATTTCTCTTCAATCCGGCCGTACCATTTCTGCCAAAAGAGCTTGCCTATAGGAGCAAGTCCGCACCAACAGCCGTTCGTAAAGAACTTAATATTCTTTCGAAGGCGGGCATCATCAAGCGCAAGCAAGTCCTCAAAAGCGTTGAGGCGCGCCAAGGAGAAAAGATCATCTTCAAAAAACTTCGTGGCGAAGGGTACATTCTTGATGACAAATTTCCGTATCTTGAGCCACTCAAGAACCTTCTTACCGTCGCAAGTTTACATGCCGATGAATCTCTGGCAAAACGCTTTACCAATGCAGGGCGTATCAAGCTGTTCATTGCTGCAGGAGTTTTTATTCAGAATTGGGACTCCCGCGTAGATCTGCTCATTGTTGGCGAAGAGCTCAACCTCGACAAAATTGAAGCCGTTATCAAATCTATTGAATCTGAAATAGGGAAGGAGATAGCTTATTCCGCTTTTGAGGTGCAAGATTTTGAATACAGGCTTGGTATACATGACCGACTTGTGCGAGATATTCTCGATTATCCACATATCAGTCTTCTTGATAGGCTAGGAGTTGAAGCAAAATAAGGTTTTTCCTATCCCCACCCTCTCTTTTTGCGTAGTTGCGCATGGTATAATAGAGACATTAGTAAGAAAATTATTACTTTAATTATAATCATATGATGTTCATTGAGTCATGGGGCGATGTGTTTGCCCGTTCACTCCAGAGCGTATGGTACGGTGTTGCGGGCTTCATCCCACACCTTGTCATTGCTCTCATTATTTTCGCTATCGGTTGGGTGCTTGCTGCGCTCATCGAAAAGCTTATCGAGACCATCTTCAAGTCTCTCAAGATTGATGCCGCTCTCAAGAGCGCTGGTCTCGAAGATGTTGTCAAGCGCGCAGGCCACAATTTGAACTCGGGCTTGTTCGTCGGCGCCATCGTAAAATGGTTCGTTATCATCGTCTTCCTGATCGCATCATTTGATGTGCTCGGTTTGTCACAGGTTAACAATTTCCTTCGTGACGTTGTTGACTATCTCCCACAAGTCATCGTCGCGATCCTCATCCTCATTGCTGCCGCTATCGTTGGCAATGCTATGCACAAGATTGTTGCCGCAAGCTCACGCGCAGCTCACATCAAGGTTGCCGAGCTCCTCGGCCGTATTACCAAGTGGGCTATTTGGATATTTGCTATTTTGACTGCACTCTTCAATCTTGGTATCGCACCATGGATTCAGACTATCATCGTTGCAATATTTGCCGGTGCCGCATTGGCTGCCGGTCTCGCCTTTGGTCTCGGGGGCAAGGACGCCGCAGGGAAGATCATCGAAAAGACCATCCGTGCGGTCGAGGAAAAGGAATAATAGTTTTTCACGTTGTTCTCACAAAAAGCGGCCGATGTTGGCCGCTTTTGTGCTGTTCACACCTTTTCCCCACATTTGCAGACATATATAGTACAAAGCCTTGACATATCTTTCGCTATCCGTATACTTACTTGTACCCGATATGAATATTAAGACTAACCGAATATCAAAGCGGCCATAGCCATACTCTAGCAATAGGGCGTAGCTTGTACCCGCTAACGAAGCGGTTTTTTCTTTGTCAGGACGATTGAAACTTGAAAACCACATATCTCAAATTATAAGGGATTCATATGGTCCGAGCAGGATCATGGTGGATCGGTTTGTTATGTGCTCGGGTCGAGCATGTAGCAGATACCATGTAGGTAAATTAAGTTTGCCCCGCTTGTAGGCGGGGCACAAGCGGTTTTTAAATTTCCTAATAGGAAATTTAAAGGGCGTATGGTGGATGCCTTGGCTAGAAAGAGCGATGAAGGACGTGGCGTGGCGGCGATACGCTTCGGGGAGGTGCCGAGCAACC
>CAZRRZ010000069.1:0-1962 GCA_964602725.1 uncultured Candidatus Saccharibacteria bacterium
CCACCAGTCTACTAGAATTGGCTCAAAAATCAAATAACTATTATAATAGGCGTATGTCTTCTGCATATGTAAACGATGCTATCTTTTGGATAGACACCGACAAAGTCAGCCCCAACCCGTATCAGCCGAGGCGTGAATTTGATGAAACGGCGCTCAGGAGTCTCTCCGAGTCTATTCGCATGTACGGTGTGCTGCAGCCGTTGGTGGTTACACGTAAGGAAGTCTTCCATGAGAGTGGTGGTATGACGGTCGAGTACGAGCTCATTTCAGGTGAGCGCCGTTTGCGCGCCTCAAAGCTTGCGGGATTGTCACAGGTTCCCGCACTTATTCGCTCTGCGCCTGAAGATGCACAGCTCAAACTCGAAGTTGCTATCATTGAAAACCTCCAGCGTGAAGATCTCAATCCTGTTGATCGTGCACGCTCATTTGAACGTTTGGCAAAAGAGTTCGGCTTGAAGCAAGCGCAGATTGCCGAGAAAGTGGGCAAGAGCCGTGAGTATGTTTCAAACTCGATGCGCATCCTGGCATTGCCTGGCGAAATGATCCTGGCGCTCGAAGAAGGAAAAATTTCAGAAGGTCATACGCGACCACTCCTCATGCTCACTGATCGTCCCGAAGAGCAGGTTGTTTTGTTCAAAGAAATTATGACCAAGAAGCTCACGGTACGTGAGGCCGAAAGTTTGTCGCGTCGCGTGGCTACGGAGCGTATTCGCAATAAGGGCAAGTATCTGGATCCAGTGATGATCGAGATGGAAAAGAATTTTACGGAGTCTTTGGGCACACGCGTGCGGATCGAAAAAAATGACAAGGGCGGAACGGTGACGATTGATTTCTTTTCGCCTGATGATTTGAGGATGCTTTTGGAAAAATTGGAGAATGTGAAGAAGGAGGTTGTGTCCGCGGAAGCTCAAGCTCCTGTTGATGACCGTGCACCAGCTGATGTACAGAAAGAGGAGAATGAAGATTTGTATTCGTTGAAGAATTTTAGTTTGTAATAAAAAACCGGTTGATGCCGGCCCTTTATTACTTTTCTTCGGGCTTCTTTTTCTTTGCAAATCCTCTCGGCTTCTTTTCTATAGCCAGCATTTCGAGTGCGCGTTTGAGATCAATATCGTAAACATTGTCAGGTACTTTGATGGAACGATAGTTGCCTTCGGTCACAATGTAAGGCCCAAAACGTCCAGCTGACGCAACAACGTCTTTACCGGTAGTTGGATGAGCGCCGAGGGTGCGGGGGAGGCTCAAATATTTGAGGGCATCTTTGATGGTTACTGTTGATGGGTCGGTGCCGCGAGGGATGGAAGCCATCTTTGGTTTGACGGGGGTAGGGGTGGTTTCGGCGAGATGGGAGGTGGGGGTGAGGGGGGTTTCCTTGTCTGTTTTTGCAGGTACTTGTTGCGAATTTTTTGCAACTAAATTCCCAGAAACCCTTATTTCTGCGTTGAGTTGTTGCGAAACTTTCGCAACAAGTGTATCGCCATGTTGAGTTGCGGAACCCCTGTCCGTCAGACCTCCTCCTTTCGCGCTCATTCCCACCACGCCCACTGGCACCGCTTCCGTTTCGACCGCGCCCGCCAAAGCCCCCTTTTCCTTCTTTGTTTTTTTGACCCTAACCTTCTTCACCTTCGGCAACTTCACACCCAACTGAACATATGGCCCGAATCGTCCATTCAATACAAAAATAGGCAACCCGCTGGTCGGATCAACACCGATCGGCTCATCTTTTTTGAATTCATGACCATCGAGAGTGAGCGCCCCCTCACAGTCAGGATATCGAGTACAAGAAATAAACTTACCATTTCTACCAAGCTTGATACCCATCGGCGTCGTACCACATTTTGGACATTTGAACTTGGCATCGGCAACGCCGAGATCAGTAGCCTTGGCAACTTTCTCCTTTGACTTCACTTCTTTGTGGAATGGTCCATAGAAATCTTTCAGCGTCTTCAAATAGGTATGCGT
>CAZRRZ010000070.1:0-1831 GCA_964602725.1 uncultured Candidatus Saccharibacteria bacterium
CGACGGCGCATCCGCCATCGCGTCGCTCTTCATTCTCACGTTTGATGCCGAATTCGGGGATGGATGCGGTGGACATACCAACTAGTATAGCGAAAAAAGACTGTGCGAAATAGCCTCGAGGGTACCTTGACCAAGTTACATTTTAATGATATCAAATACCTAGCCCAGACCGCCCTTTTATGAATTATGAACACAATCATCTCGAGTCTTTTCGACGCAATAGCGAGACACCACGGCCTCTCCGCCTCTATGAACGCAGAGTTCGACGGGATACATCGCGCAGCCATCAGGCTTGAACAGGCCACGGAGATCATCCGGACATGCAATCCGCGACTCAATAGCAATCCAAGCACATGGAAAGGTATCACCTCATTCGATCACCCCTTTCTAATCTGTGGCGAACCGGAGGCAGAGATTCTCCCCCATGTCCACAATCAGACCGACGCCTTCGCCTATGGCCTCTTGGGATACGCGAACACCACTGTCGGTGGACACCGGATCACCCTGCTTCCCCTTGAACAAGTGGATTTTCCAAAGCGGGTCGTTCACTCGCTTGTCATGGGGACCACTGGATGTCTCTTCTTGGCCTTTTCGCAAAAACCCATCGTAGACGGCGACAAAGTCACCGACATGCGCCAGGTCTAGCATTCTTCGCACTCTCCTGCGCGCCCCGCTTCCTTGAGCGGGGCTGTTTTTATGAAAACCTCATGTCGTACCAGTCCAAGCCATAGGTATCTTGGATCAAGATCCTCTCACCCTTGGCCCAGGTTTTATTTTTTTCCAAGCCAAGCAGGGCCAAAGCCTCTTGGATATGCTCCTCGCTCTTCCCCTCGATCTCCATGTACGCGGGCATCTTCGGGTACTGATCAATATCGAACTGCCAGTCTTTGAGGGTAAACGAAATGCGATCTTTTTCCTGGTGCGCGTATTTCTCAAGACCGAGCTCTTCAAATAGATCAGAGAGTTTCTCGGGCTGAGCCACGGTAAAATTGATCTCCTTGTGCTTGCGGGCTTTGCCGAGAATATCTGACTTAGCTTTCCATGTTACTTCATGGACACCTTCGGAATTTGACCGGATGCGCAAAAACCACGGATCATTTCCCTCGGTAACGCCTTTGATGCGATACCAATCAACGATGAGCCGTGTCTTTTGGACTTGCGTGGCGCCGAGTGCGCGCACCTTTTTTTGGATCTCTTCACTATTGATATCGAGTACTTTTGTTTCTATTTCGTGGGCCATAGATGTAATTATTATGTATCACATACTATATCCATTAGTAAGTTTCACCAGACTCAATTCCAACTGTTTTTTATCCAGATCAGCTGACTCCACTTTGAAGGTAATAGCATCACCAAGCGTAAATTTTTGACCTGTCTTCTCCCCTTCTATCGAGTAGGTCTTTTCGTTGAACACAAAATAATCCTCGCCGAGTTTGCTTATAGGAATAATACCTTCACACATTGTCTCGGTTTCTTGCACATAGACGCCCCACTTTGCCACGCCCGAAATAGTTCCTTTGAATGTCTGGCCAATGCGTTCGCTCATGTATTCAACCTGTTTGAGCTTTTTGGAATCGCGCTCCGCATGAGCCGCATCAATCTCGCGTGCCGTCGAAGTCTCAGCAATACGTTGCAGAATAGTGATGTCAGAATCCTTAAACGGCTCATTGTTGAGGTGCTTGGCCAAAATACGATGCACCAGCACGTCCGGATAGCGACGGATGGGCGACGTAAAGTGTGTGTAGAATGGAAATGCCAAACCAAAGTGACCAACGTTTTTTGTTGAATACACCGCTTTTTGCATGGACCGAATAGTAGCTGTGCGGATGAG
>CAZRRZ010000071.1:0-1829 GCA_964602725.1 uncultured Candidatus Saccharibacteria bacterium
CCCGTGAGCTCCTGTAGCTGCGAACGGAGCCGGGGTCGCATGACCCCAACTTATGGGGGCTATTTGAGACCAAAAGCTTTGTACGCGGCCTTGAAATCCTTGGGAAGAGGTGCTTCAACTTTGACTCGTTCGCCTTTGAGTGTATTAAATTCTACAGAGCGGGCATGGAGAGCTGTCCTCTCAAAACCGAGCGCCATGGGCCGTTTTGGAGCATACAGAGTATCCCCTACGACCGGATGATGCACAGCCAACAAGTGCACACGGATCTGGTGTGTGCGGCCAGTCTTTGGTTCAACTTCAAGTAGAGTAAATTTTTCAGCACGGCCTTCGATTTCGGATACGCCATTTGCGATGCGTGTCCAATAGGTCTCCGCATCACGCATCTCCCCTCTTGCACCCCGCTGTGCCGACCATTTGCGAAAATCAGAATTGTTCCGACCGATCGATCGAGTGATGGTTCCAAATTCTTCCAACATTTCACCCCAAGCAAATGCCAGATATTTTTTGACCATACTACGATCTTTGAATTGATCCTTGAGATGAGCATGACCCTTCTTTGTTTTTGCGATGATGAGTGCACCGGACGTCTCACGGTCAAGACGGTGGACAATGCCAGGACGTGCGATCGGCGAGCCATCGACACCACGTGCGGGCTCTCCCACATTCTTGGTTTTGGGATAGTTCTCCAACACCCAATCACTCAAAAAAGGACCTTCGGTGCGACCATCACCGTGTACCATAAGGTGAGCGGGCTTGTTGACCACCACACAGTCTTTGTCCTCATAAAGAATCTCGATTTTTGGCAACTTGTTGCTCATGACATGAATATACGCTACTCTATGGGAGTTCACAATGGTAGTGAATTCTGATCGAAGTTTACTCGAAAATTCTGGTCTCGAAATTTACCCGGGGTTCTGGTCGAAAATTTTCAGCCGTTTACACGGCAGAAAATCTTTCGATCTGAATTTTCCTAGGTAGGAAAATTCGCGCGATTAGCTCAGTTGGTAGAGCAACTCTTTTACACAGAGAAGGTCGCAGGTTCGAATCCTGCATCGCGCACAACTTTAGGTAACCACAAGCATTGCACCTGCGTGCAATGCGTCCTAGGATTCGAACGCCGGAGCGATGTTCCGAGCACCAGCGAGGAACCGCGAGGCGGTGCCCAGACCGAGGCGAGCGGGTAGCGAGCCGAGAGTCGCGGGCGAATCCTGCATCGCGCACCTGTCAAAACAAAAACCGCCCTTCCGAGCGGTTTTTGTTTTGTGTAAAGTGAAACCACTATTACATCTGAGGAGCTGCTGACATGCCCTTCTTTGAAGAAAAGCCGAGAACTGCAACCACAACACCTACAATGAGGTAGAACCATGCTGTTACAGAATCGTTTGCCATGAATTCTCCACCAACGAGGCCGAGAATGCCAAGGATAACGTAGATGATGCCGATAGTCTTCAAGGCTGCAGCAGCAGAAGGCTTTGAAGCAACGACCAACAATACGAGACCGAGGACGATGTGAATAATGCTACTTACGTAGTCAGCGGCAATGAAGCCGATTGCTGACTCTGAGAACAAACCCCAAATTCCGGCAACAATGAAGATGATACCGAAAATGGCGGCTGATGTTTTTGCCATGATATTCTAAAATTACTCTTAATTTATAATGTCTGTAACCGTCACGTATTATACTCCCCTTTAGAGCATATGTGAATACCCCAATCCACAGCTTACCCACATGATACCCCTTACACACCAAAGCCTCATTTTTGTCCCCTCGCGTGGAATCGAACCACGATCAACGGCTTAGAAGTCCGCTGTTCTATCCATTGAACTAC
>CAZRRZ010000072.1:0-1824 GCA_964602725.1 uncultured Candidatus Saccharibacteria bacterium
ACCCTCGATATTTTTGTAGGCAATCACGTAGCGCCGCGAAAGTTGCAGAAAATTCAGGCCATTGCCGATGCAAATCCAAAAACTATCCGCATCCTCATAAAAGAGCGTCCCTTGCAGGCACTTACTCAGGCTACTCAAGATGGGGCGCGCAGTTTGCGCCAGTCAACTGACGACGAAGCATTGGTTGGATACGAATCACTGGCAGAAGAATTGGCGGCCGATGCAACATCAAAAAAAATAGCGGCAGTGTTTATCGGCACTTCATCAGGTACAACAGCACAAGCTCTGGCGACGTATTTTCTGAAAAAGAATCTGCCTATTCAGGTGCATATTGTACAAACTTCTACTTGTCACCCTCTGGCAGAGGTATTTGAAACCTACGATGGTCCCGATGAGCCATCAATTGCTGAAGCTATCGTTGACATAACAGGACACAGAAAAGCCGCACTCATCCCCCTTATTGAAAAGACTGGCGGTTCAGGTTGGATTGCCACAAATGATGATGTCCGATCTGCGCAGGAGTTGGTTGAAAAACATGCGGACTTGAATATTTCTACCAACAGCGCACTCTCTGTTGTGGGAGTTATGAAGGCTGTGTATACCAGTCATAAGATCGAGGGTGCAATCGTCTGCATTGTCTGCGGAGAGTAACCTACAACCCCCGCACCGCCCTCACAAACTTTTCCCCACGCTCCAACTTCGATCCCTCAACGCCACCCGCATCAAACCCAGGACTAAAGAGTACGCGATCCCCTTTTTGAGCACATTCAAATGCCGTACGCACTGCCTCATCGATTGAGGGAACCGAACGGACGCCGACACCTTCAATCTCCTGCAACAAAAGACGCTGGCGCATGGTGCCGCTACCAGGAATACTCACAACCGTGTGAACATAGAGCGGCAACTGGCTGTAGAGCATACGATACTCAAATCCCCCATCGACGCCGCCAAAAATGAGGATGATGTTGCGGCCTTGTGATAAAGCGGTAATGCCAGCCAACGTGGAATCGGGTGTCATGGACATGGTGTCATTGAAAAATTCAACTCCTTTAACTTTCTTAACGAGCTCGAGACGCCCTTTGAGTGCCTTCCAATCTGTGAGAATATGACGAGCCATTTCGGTATCAACTTTGAATAGTTGGGCCGTCTGAAATGCCAGCGCTGCATTGAGGCGGTCGTGCGTCCCCCGACCTTCAAACCCCCAGTCATCAGGGACAAGCGTCGCTTTGGTGCGAAGCATTTTTGCTCGAGGCTGTGCCGAGAGAGAACGGAATGCATCAATGACCTCATCAGAGGCAACAATAAAATTATTATAAGTCTGATATGCCAGCACTTCAAAAGGATAGTTCATGGACCCGCGCAGGGTCGGCGTAGTAGTGAACACAGCTACATGGGGACTAATGCGCATAGCGTATAATTCCGGCAACATG
Organism: uncultured Candidatus Saccharibacteria bacterium; assembly: GCA_964602725.1. Taxonomy (GTDB): domain Bacteria; phylum Patescibacteriota; class Minisyncoccia; order Phycocordibacterales; family PALSA-1337; genus C7867-002. Next base: position 1,431 of record CAZRRZ010000072.1, read on the forward strand.
TCATCAATAATGCGCATAACCACAATGTCTCCACTCTTGATCTTTTTGAGGTGAGCCAAAACTCCTTCGGCAGATTCAGGATCGACAGTGAATAAGCCTTGGGTGTCATAGGTTTCGCAGACTTTGGCAAGAAGCGGCCTAAGAATGGATATGACAGTCGATTTGCCACATGTTCCCATGACACCGACGAGTGTGACCGGTGGTGCCAATTTGAAAAAAAGGGTTTCTTGGTATTCAACAGGAATGACTCGATTGATATGTTCGCTTGCGGCCGCTACAGTCCGTTCACCATCTTCTCCTAGGGACTCTGGCAAAGCTGTTTCCTTGGCTCGCTCTTTATTCTGTACATACACACCCTTCAAAAAAGACGAATCCCGCGGATAGTCGTGAGACA
>CAZRRZ010000073.1:0-1724 GCA_964602725.1 uncultured Candidatus Saccharibacteria bacterium
CATGATGGTTAATAATGAAATAGGTTCGATTCAGCCGCTCAAGGAAATCGCAAAGATGGTGAGACAGGCGCGCGCAGGAAAAGAGACCGGAGGAGAGAGTGTGTATCCGCTTTTCCATACCGATGCCGCGCAAGGTTTTCTCTATGAGGAATTATTTGTTGAAAAACTTGGTGTTGATCTTATGACTCTGGATAGTTCGAAGGTCTATGGACCACGTGGCATTGGGTGTCTCTATATAAAGCGTGGTACACCCATCCAAGCGATTATGAAGGGTGGAGGACAGGAAAAGGGGATGAGATCAGGAACCGAAAATCTGCCAGGTATTGCCGGATTTGCAAAAGCCCTTGAGATTTCTGCGGGTGAACGGCAGAAAGAAACAAAAAGGATTGCTCAATTGCGTCAGGAATTTGTCGCTCTGCTTCACACACAGAAACCCGACGTGAAGGTTAATGGGAACGGTAGTCCACATATTCTCAACATATCGATTCCCGGCATCGACAATGAATTCGTACTATTTCAGCTTGATGCGCATGGCATTGCCTGCTCAACCAAGAGTTCATGCCTGCGTGATGAGGAGGAGTCCTATGTTCTCAAGGCTATAGGGGCAGAGAGCGCCCATTCTCTACGCTTTTCGTTTGGAAGATGGACTACGAAAGGTGAGATACAAGCCGCCATCCGTGCTCTTCTTGCCATTTTTTGAGCATTCTGTTACTATGGCACGACATGTTAATGATCCGCCTACAGCGCACCGGCCGTGTCCACGAACCAACGTTTCGTGTTGTTTTGACAGATTCCAAAAACGGCCCAAAGAGCGGCAAATACCTCAAGAATCTCGGCTGGTACGATACAAGGATCAAGAACAAGGTTGAACAGATTGATACTGATGCCATCAAACAGTGGATGTCAAATGGTGCACAGCTTTCAGTAACGCTTCACAATTTCCTTGTTTCAAACAAGGTTATCACTGGCAAGAAGATCAACGCGTTGCCAAAGAAGACAGTGCAAAAGAAGGAGGTTCCTGCTGAGGCTCCAAAGGCTCCTGCAGCTCCAGCCGTAGAAGCTGTACCCACTGCTGAAGCCGCTCCAGTAGCCGCGTAATACACATTTTATATAGATTGTCGGTTGGTGTCATGCGACCCCGGCTCCGCTCACATGTTCACGGGTTGCTGACGCTTCAGCATTTCTGTTACAATAATGGCAGTACAGCGAACTGTACGATTACGAATTAATTTAATGATTATGCAGAAAGACCAAGAGTTCCTCGATTATGTTATAAAAGCACTCGTAGACTATCCTGATCAAGTCAAGACAAATCGTACGGTAGATGAGATGGGCGTATTACTCACCCTTGAAGTTGGTGCTGCAGACATGGGTAAGATCATCGGACGTCAGGGCAACACTGCCAAGGCAGTCCGTACGCTTCTCCGTGTCGTTGGCATGAAGAACAACAGTCGCGTCAACCTCAAGATCAATGAGCCGATCGGTGGTCTCAAATCTCCAGAGCGTATTGCACAAGATGCCGCAGTTCCTCTTTCAACACCAAACTCAAAGACTGTAGATGAGGCCATGGCGGATCTCAAGTTGGAATAGTGAATGCTTACGTATCACCTCATAACCCTATTTCCTGAAAGTACCGAGTCGTATCTTCACGCCTCGATTTTGAAGCGTGCCCAGGAAAAGGGGCTGATTGCTATAAAATATTACAATCCCCGTGACTTTACTGC
>CAZRRZ010000074.1:0-1573 GCA_964602725.1 uncultured Candidatus Saccharibacteria bacterium
AGGCAGTTGATAATGTAAACGGCACGATCGCACAAGCCATTGCTGGAAAAGAATTCAACCAGCGCAGTCTCGATGAAGCTCTTATCGCCCTAGATGGTACGGCCAACAAGGGCAACCTTGGCGCCAATGCCATTCTCGGCGTCTCAATGGCATTCTCACGCGCTGCTGCAGTAAGCTCAAAAGAACCCCTCTACGCCTATTTCAACAAAATTGCCGAGACAAAGAACACCATCCAACTCCCTGTCCCTATGATGAACATCTTGAACGGCGGCAAGCATGCGGAAAAATCAACCGATTTTCAGGAATTCATGATCATGCCGATTGGTATGAAAACATTTAGTGAAGCACTTCGCGCAGGCGCGGAAATCTTCCATAGCTTGAAAAAAATCCTTCACGATAAAGGCCTTGCAACAACTGTTGGTGATGAAGGTGGTTTTGCCCCTTCGCTTCCTTCGAATGAGGCCGCTATCGAAATTATCCTCGAAGCTATCAAAAAAGCTGGCTATGTTGCTGGCACTGACATCATGCTCGCACTCGATGTTGCTGCCACTGAACTATATAAGGAAGGCAAATATCATCTCGCTTGTGAAAACCGTTCTCTTACATCAGAAGAAATGGTGGCCTTCTATGCGGATTGGTGTGCCAAATACCCCATCGCCTCGATCGAAGATGGTCTCTCTGAAGATGACTGGGCTGGCTACAAGCTTCTTACAGAAAAGCTTGGCGACAAAGTGCAAATTGTTGGCGACGACTTATTTGTCACTAATATTGAACGTCTAGCCCGTGGCATCGATGAAAAGGTTGGCAATTCGATCCTGATCAAACTCAACCAGATTGGCACAGTTTCAGAAACGATCGATGCTATCAATTTGGCCAAAAAAGCTGGCTACACCTCTATCATCTCTCATCGTTCAGGCGAAACCGAGGATACAACTATCGCTGATTTCGTGGTCGGTACTGGCACCGGACAGATCAAGACTGGTTCCCTCTCAAGAACTGACCGCGTAGCCAAATACAATCAACTTCTTCGACTTGAAGAAGAGTTGGGCACAAAAGCGCTTTATCGTGGAACAAAGGTGTTCAAGACTGAATAGGTCTCATCGCTTCCGTGAGTGAGCAGGTACCGATAATGTGCAGTTCACTGATCGCACGAGTAAGTGCGACATACAGGAGGTCTTTAGCAATTCTCTTTTTTTCCTCGATAAAATCGGGCGGCAGTGTGCTCAAGTGAGATGTCGAGTACATGTCTTTGTTGATGCCGATAATACAGACGGTATCAAATTCAACTCCCTGTGATTCTGCCGTGGTCATGATACAAACTCTTTGATTTTCTTTGTATCGTTCACGCAGAAAATCCAGATCGCACGCAGATCGCGCAATAATGCCAACTATTCCCTGCGTAGAATCAATTCTCTCTTGTATATATGCACTGATTTCCACCTCTGAAGTCAGGATACTCTCTCGAACAACGCTCCCCTGCTTTATTCCCTCAGGAATCTCAACGGAATATCCCAGACTCCTTATATATTCCAAAATCTGTCGCGTATTTCTATATACCTTATGCAATCTGACT
>CAZRRZ010000075.1:0-1548 GCA_964602725.1 uncultured Candidatus Saccharibacteria bacterium
CCGGAATGGGACTGGCCTGACCTGGCTGGTCTGGTATCGGAAACTCTTCGTTTTCCTCACTGGCGGCGCTTCAAGCGACCGCCGGTTTTTTATTTACCCAAACTCCCCAACACTTTTTTCATATCTTCCCCGCCCTCCTGCATAACAGCTTTTGTGGCTTCTTCTTGAGTCATGCCGGTTTTCATCTTTGCCTGAATAGATCCCGCCATCTGTTTGAAGAAATCCGGATTCTTTTCAATCATCTGGAAAATCTTGTCCAGCTCACCTTGGGGCACATCTTTGAGTTGGCGCTTTATGAGCGCTTTGGTGAAAAAGTTGAGCATGGTTATTTGTCTGATGTAGATCCTTCGTTTCTTGGCTTCATTAGCGGGAACAACTGCGTCTCACGGAGAGGTTTATCTATAAGAAACGCAAATAGTCTCTCGCCAAATCCAAACCCGCATGTTGGTGGCATACCATGTTCAAGCATCTCAACGAATTCATGATCTGGCATCATTGCTTCGGTATCACCTTTGTCTATGAGTTTCTGCTGTTCGGCAAAACGATTGGCCTGATCGATCGGGTCATTGAGCTCTGAATAGCCGCGACCGACTTCGCTACCGGCAATAATCGGCTGGAACATCTGAACAACAGGCTTTCCAGGTACACTTTTTGCTAGTGGTGCAACGAGAACTGGATGATTGATGAGAAATGCGGGGCCGGTAATATTTTTGCGGCAATATTTCCACAAGCTATCAGTGAGACGTTCACGGTTGGTGCCGTCATATTTAACCTTGAGGTCGTTGAGTTTATTCATCATCTCTTTTTCTGAAGCGGTCGCGATATCAATACCAGTCTGTTTCTTGATCTCATCGGCATAATCAATCTTGACCCATTCGTCGGCAAGATCGAAGGTATGGCTGCGCGTGGTGAACTTAGTGGTGCCAAAAACTTCTTGAGCAATCTTTCGGTACATGTCCTGCACCAGCTTCATGCCGTCGTTGTAGTCGGCATATGACCAATAGAACTCCATATTGGTGAACTCCTGTGCATGTTCAGGACTCGTGCCTTCATTGCGGTATACGCGTCCAATCTCAAAGGTCTTTGGAAAACCTCCTGCCATCAACCTTTTTTGCCACAGCTCCCCTACTGAAATACGCAAATAGACATCCAAATCGTAATCATTGTGATGCGTTTTGAATGGAGTTGCTTCTGCCCCACCGGTAGTTGTTTCCAGTGTAGGTGTTTCAACTTCCAAAAAGCCATTGTCATTCAAAAATTGCCTCGTCACATTCCAAAACTTTGCTTTTTTGAAGAAGACGTCACGAAGCTCTGGCGTCATAATAAAATCCAAATATCTCTTGCGGAATTTCTCATCTGGGTCAGTTATCCCGTGCCACTTTTCAGGCAAAGGCAAAAGTGACTTGGATGCCATGGTCCACGACGTGACAAGAATACTTTGCTCACCTCTCTGTGTAGTGAAGCACGTACCAGACACACTGATGATGTCGCCGATATCTACGGCATTTGTGAACAATTCAAACAAATCAGGCTTCAAAACATCTTTTT
>CAZRRZ010000076.1:0-1516 GCA_964602725.1 uncultured Candidatus Saccharibacteria bacterium
TGATCGAGGCAAAAAGTGGGCACACGGCCGGACCACTCGATATGGCTGACATTTTTACCTATCTCTATTTCCACGCCTTGAAGCACGACCCAAAGAAGCCCGACTGGCCATATCGCGACCGACTCGTCCTTTCAAACGGTCATATTTGTCCGGTTCTCTACGCAACCATGGCTCATGCGGGTTATTTTCCTGTATCTGAACTCAAGACGCTTCGCAAATTCGGGTCAAAGCTCCAAGGTCATCCGCACCGCGAATTTCTTCCTGCCCTTGAAAATTCTTCTGGTCCTCTGGGTTCTGGATTGTCACAAACAGTTGGTATGGCTATTGCAGACAGGATGGATAATGGACGAACCTCTGGTAAGCAATTTTACTGCATGATGAGTGATGGAGAACTCAACGCCGGAAATAGTTGGGAAGGTGCAATGTTGGCAGGCAAGGAGAAATTGCAGAACCTGACCGCCATCATTGATCGCAACAACATCCAGATAGATGGATTTACGGAGGATATCATGCCCCTCAATCCATTGGCTGATAAATGGCGTGCGTGGAACTGGCATGTGCAGGAGATAGATGGTCACAATTTCCGTGACATTGATCGTGCAATCGGCCAGGCACAAGCTGTTTTCGATAAGCCGTCGGTCATTATTGCCAATACCATTGCCTCAAAAGGAGTTCCTGCATTTGAGCGTAAGTTTGAATGGCATGGCAAGCCGCCGACGACACCGGAAGAGATTGAGACGGCAAGGCTGGCGCTCAAAGGTGTGAGGACATTGGGTGGTCATGTAGAGAGTCCGCATCATAATTAACATATGCATAAAAATCTTTTAATTTCTGCGGCATTGGTGGTTGTTCAGGTCATACTGGTGATCCTTATGTTTTCGAGTTGGAGTATTTTATTTGGTAAAATCAGTCCAAGCACTGGAACTCTGATCATTGCAGTAATCGCTATTATTTCGATGACATACGCGGTTAGTGGTATGAGGCAGAAACAGGCAATATTTGGTAGTATCGTGTGCATTCTCGCAGATTTATTTCTTATCGGCGTTTTTGTTCTTGGCTGGCTCCGTTCTCACGGTAATTTTTGACATATGTTAAACCCCTCCCAAAAACTTAACCCTCGAATGTTCGACGCCGATGTTGAGCAAGTCCCTATCCGCAAAGGTTTTGGTGAAGGGCTGGTCAAGGCCGCTGAAGCTGACAAGAATGTTGTCGGTCTTTGCGCCGATTTGACCGAATCAACACAAATGGAATCGTTCAAAAAGAAATTCCCAGATAGATTTGTTGAGGTGGGAGTAGCAGAACAGAATCTAGTAACAGTAGCATCTGGTATGGCTGCCGTGGGCAAGATTCCTTTTGTCAGCTCGTATGCTGTATTTAGCCCCGGAAGAAATTGGGAGCAGATACGTACCACTGTCTGCTACAACAATAGACCGGTGAAGATCGCTGGCTCGCACGCGGGTATTTCTGTTGGTCCCGACGGAGGCAGTCATCAGGCGCTCGAAGATATTGCCATTAC